>DAICXL010000250.1:0-541 GCA_027312185.1 Caulobacterales bacterium
GACCTCGGTCGGGCCTGAGGCGCGCCGGATCGACGGTTCGGGCGGCGGCGACATCATCACCGGGGGGAGCGGCGCCGACGTCGTGCGCGGCCTGAACGGCGACGACCGCATCGACGGCGGCGCCGGAAACGACGACGTCAACGGCAACCTCGGCCAGGATGTGGTGCGCGGCGGCGACGGCGCCGACTGGGTGCGCGGCGGCCAGGGCGCCGACCAGGTGTTCGGCGACGGCGGCGACGACATCCTCGTCGGCGGGGCGGGGGCGGACCGCTTCGCGATCCGCGCCGGCGGCGGCGCGGACTGGGTCAGCGACTTCAGCAGCGCCGCGGGCGACCGGGTGCAGCTGGCGCCGGGCGCGGCCTATTCGATCGTCACCGTCGAGGGCCAGGCGGTCATCGACCTCGGCAATGGCGACCGCCTCGGCCTGGCCGGGGTGTCGCCGGCCGCCATGGGCGACTGGCTGGTGTACGCCTAGCGGGCGGCGGCGTCCTGCTGGGCGACCTGGGTCTGCAACTGGGCGATCAGCACCCCGACATTGCCG
>DAICXL010000251.1:0-538 GCA_027312185.1 Caulobacterales bacterium
GTTCGCCAAGAAGAAATGAGGTCCGCCATGTCCGAGCAAGTGCTCCCCAAGGCCAAGAAATCCGTAGCGCTGTCCGGCACCGTCGCCGGCAACACCGCGCTGTGTACGGTCGGTCGCAGCGGCAACGACCTGCACTACCGCGGCTACGACATCAAGGACCTGGCCGACCACGCCAGCTTCGAGGAGGTGGCGCACCTGCTGGTGCACGACCACCTGCCGAACTGGACCGAGCTGCAGAACTACAAAGCCAAGCTGAAGCGCCTGCGCGGGCTGCCGGCGCCGGTCAAGGCCGCGCTGGAGCTGCTGCCGGCCGCGACCCATCCGATGGACGTGCTGCGCACCGGCTGCTCGGTGCTGGGCACGGTGCTGCCGGAGCGCGAGGGCCACCCGGCCGCGGAGGCGCGCGACATCGCCGACCGCCTGATCGCCAGTTTCGGCTCGATGCTGCTGTACTGGTACCACTTCAGCCACAACGGCAAGCGGGTGGAGACCGAGACCGACGACGAGTCGATCGCCGCGCACTTCCTGCACGTGCTGC
>DAICXL010000252.1:0-535 GCA_027312185.1 Caulobacterales bacterium
TAGGCCACGATCCGGTCGTCGTCGACACTGAAGCTTCCCACCAGGTCACCGCCGACCCGCCCCGAGTTGCGCAACAGAAGTGACACCTTCGACCAGCCGTAGTCGCGCACGCGGTCGCGCACCAGGGTCTGCTGCAGCTTGCGCGCCTCGATCAGGTCGCGGTCAAGCGAATCGTAAAGTTTTTGCAGTTCGACCAGGGTCGCGACGATGACCTTGTTCTTGGCCAGAACCTCGGCCTGCATCGCCAGCATCCGTTCCCCCGCCCGCAGGCGCGCCCGCAATTCGTTGGACGCGACCGGCTTGGTCAGGAAGTCGTCGGCCCCGGCCTCCAGCCCGTCGGCGATCTCGGTCTTTTCGGACTTGGAGGTCAGAAGGATGAAGTAGCCATAGCTCTCGCGATCCAAAGCCCGGACTTCGCGGCAGAAATCCAGACCGGTCATCCCGGGCATCATCCAGTCGCTGACGATGATGTCGACGGCCTGCGCCCGGCACTGGTCAAGCGCGGCCTGACCCGACTCGGATTCGCTGACCCGAT
>DAICXL010000253.1:0-530 GCA_027312185.1 Caulobacterales bacterium
CTCTGCGACAAGCCCTGAAAATGGTGCTTGATCGCCGCCAGACCTTTGACTAGGTTCCGCGCCTCTTCGGGAGGGCAAGCCCGCCCGAAGAACCCAGGACCTGGGGCTATAGCTCAGCTGGTAGAGCGCTTGAATGGCATTCAAGAGGTCAGCGGTTCGACTCCGCTTAGCTCCACCATGGAGGCCCGCAGTTAACGCTGCGGGCCTTCGCCTTTTCCGGGGCGCCGGTTTGGCGAGGGCATCTGCGGGTTGCCTTCTTTGCTCAGCCAAGGCATAGCCGCCCCCATCGACGGACAACGAACGGCCCCTGACGCAGCTGCCGCGCCGGGCCTGATGAACGACTGAAATCCAAACATATGACTTTGCTCGCTACCCTCCGGCGCGATTGGCTCTCCAATGTGCGCGGCGATGTCCTGGCCGGAATCGTGGTGGCCCTGGCGCTGATCCCGGAGGCCATCGGCTTTTCGGTGATCGCCGGCGTCGATCCGCGGGTGGGCCTCTACGCGTCCTTCTCCATCGCTGTGATCATC
>DAICXL010000254.1:0-264 GCA_027312185.1 Caulobacterales bacterium
GACCCGCGCCCTGGACGCCCCTCCGCCCGGCCCGCCGCGCTTCGCCAAACGGCCCGAGCCGCGCCCGCCGGTGCATCGCCGCCCCCGCAGCCTCTATGTCACCCGCATCGAACGCTGGGTGCGCGATCCCTACGCCATCTACGCCCTGTGGGTGCTGGGGCTGGAGGCGATGGAGCGTCCCGGCGCTTCTGCCGAAGCGCTCGCCCGTGGCAACGCCGTCCACGCCGCCATCGAACGGTTGACCCTGGACTGGCCCGACGACCT
>DAICXL010000254.1:284-528 GCA_027312185.1 Caulobacterales bacterium
CCCCTTCACCGTCAAGGCCTTCGCCGACCGGATCGAGCTGGCCTCGGACGGAGCGGCGGTGATGGACTTCAAGACCGGCGCCGCTCCATCCGCCAAACAGGTCAAGTCCGGCTTCGCCCCGCAACTGACCCTGACCGCCGCCATCCTGGCCGACGGCGGGTTCGAACGCACCAATGGCCCGGTCACGCCCGACGAACTGACCTATGTCCGGGTGGTCGGGCGCAAGACGGCGGGCGAGGTCATC
>DAICXL010000255.1:0-249 GCA_027312185.1 Caulobacterales bacterium
CGGATCCTTCGCCTGGCTGGCCCTGGTCGGCGTGGTGACAGGCGTTCTGGTCACCATGGCCATCAGTTACGCCAAGGGTTTCGTCAGTCGCCGCTGGGGCGAGGACGTCGGGGCGCAGATTTTGGTCAGCCTGTTGATCCCCTTCGCCGCCTATCTGGTCGCTGAAGAACTGCACGCCTCGGGCATTCTGGCGGCCGTGGCGGCGGGCGTGACCATGAGTTTCACTGAGCGGGGCGGCGGCGTGGGCGG
>DAICXL010000255.1:259-526 GCA_027312185.1 Caulobacterales bacterium
TAGTGTGGGACACGGTCCAGTTCGTCGCCAACGGCATCATCTTCGTCATCCTGGGCGAACAGATGCCGTCGATCCTGGCGCGGGCGGCCGAGGTGGTGCGGGGCACCAGCCGGCCGGAAGTCTGGTGGCTGGCCGTCTATGTGTTCGCCATCGTCGCCGCCCTGGCGGTCATGCGGTTTGTCTGGGTCTGGACCTCGCTGAAGCTGACCCTGTTCCGACGGCGCCATCGCGGCCCGCCCGCCAAGGTCGGGTTGCGCCTGACCCTGG
>DAICXL010000256.1:0-524 GCA_027312185.1 Caulobacterales bacterium
GGTCGGCGAGCAGCTCCAGGCCTTTTTTCTCGGCGGGCTGGGCGAACATCGCCAGCGTGCCTTCGAGCAGCTCGCCGAGCTCGAACTCCACCTCCTCGAGCTCGAGGTGGCCGGATTCGATCTTCGAGAAGTCGAGGATGTCGTTGATGATGCCGAGCAGGTGGCGGCCGGAGTTCTCGACCGCCTCGGCGAAGTGGCGCTGGTCGTGGCTGAGTTCGCTGTCGAGCAGCAGCTCGGTCATGCCGAGCACGCCGTTCATCGGGGTGCGGATCTCGTGGCTCATGGTCGCCAGGAAGTCGCTCTTGGCCTGGCTGGCGGCCTCGGCGCTCTCCTTGGCGCGCAGCAGTTCTTCGGTGCGCGCGGCGACCTCGTCCTCGAGGTGGTCGCGGTGGGCGGCCAGGCGCGCGTCGCGTTCGGCGATCTGGCCGAGCATGCGGTTGAAGCCGCTGGCGAGCGCGTTGAGTTCGGTGATGCCGCTCGGCTCGGCGCGCGCGGCGTAGCCCTCGCTGTGGGCAACGCGCGCC
>DAICXL010000257.1:0-523 GCA_027312185.1 Caulobacterales bacterium
GCGCATGTCGTCGCCGTCCAGGCGCGGGACGGCGGGGACGCGCGGGTCCTCGACGAGGCGCGGTCCTATCTGGCGCTGGCCTTGCGCTGCCTGGCGCCGAAGGCCGCGCGCCTCGTTGCGGTGGGCGGCCTGTCGGGAGCCGGCAAGTCGACCGTCGCGGCGGCGGTGGCGCCGGGCCTCGGGCCGGTTCCCGGCGCGCGGATCCTCGCTTCCGACCGGCTGCGCAAGCGGCGCTTCGGGGTCGAGCCGCAGGTGCGGCTGCCGCCGGAGGCCTATCGGCCGGCCGTTTCCGAGGCGGTCTTTGCGGAGCAGGCACAGCGTGCGGCCGCGATCCTGCGGCGGGGGCATGGCGTCGTCGCCGATGCCGTGTTCGACCGCGCGTCCGATCGCGCGCGCATCGCGCGGGCCGCGCACGAGGCGGGCGTGGCCTTCCAGGGGTTTTGGCTCGAGGCGCCGGCGCCGGCCCTGATCGCGCGGGTCGAGGCGCGCCGGGGCGATCCCTCGGATGCGACGGGCGACATCG
>DAICXL010000258.1:0-233 GCA_027312185.1 Caulobacterales bacterium
CAGGGCCAGGAAGGTGACCAGGACGCCGGCCAGGAAGGCCAGGCCCTGGCGTCTGGCGCCCTGGGCCTCATGGGCGTGGCCGGCCAAGCTGGCGGCTTTCATGGCCAGGATGGGGAAGACGCAGGGCATCAGGTTGAGGATCAGGCCGCCGAGCACGGCGAAGGCCAGGGCGAGCGGCAGGCCGAGCCCCGCCGCAGACAGGCCGCCGGACCGGGCGGCCGGGGGACCGAGAC
>DAICXL010000258.1:288-522 GCA_027312185.1 Caulobacterales bacterium
GTCGATGACCGCCCCGTCGAAGGGGAAGAAGTAGCTGCCGGCCAGGTCGGCGTCTGTGACCGGCGCGCCGGTCACCGCCAACCAGAGGCCCTGGTCGTTGTTCTCGAAGGTCGCGGTGAGGTCGGCCTTGCGCGGTGCGGCCTCCAGCGCCCGGGCGATGGGGGCGGCCCAGCGGCCCGAGGGCTGGGCGGCCTGAGCCTGCACCGGAAGGGTCAGCTCCAGCAGGGCGTCTTC
>DAICXL010000259.1:0-517 GCA_027312185.1 Caulobacterales bacterium
GAAACCGAGATCACCGCCTTCTTCGCGGCGGCGGCGGCGGCGCTGATGATCCTGGCGGCGGCGCTGTCGATGATGTGGTTCGGGCGGATCGTGTAGCGCTTCCGGCCGGCGTCCCCCCGCCCCGCTCGGCTGCGCCGAGTCGCCCTCCCCTCCAGGGGGAGGGGAAATTGGCGCTGCATTCTTACCCTCCCCCTGGAGGGGAGGGCGACGGGGCGTCAGCCCCGCGGGGCGGGGGGACGCGTCCGCCGCACGATGGCTAACCCCGCGCCGCCTCTTCCAACGCGGCGATGTCGATCTTGGTCATGGTCATCATGGCGGCCATGACGCGGCCGGCCTTGGCCGTGTCGGGGTCGGAGCCGAGTTCGATCAGGCGTTTGGGGGTGACCTGCCAGGACAGGCCGAACCGGTCCTTCAGCCAGCCGCACTGCGAGGGCTCGCCGCCGCCGGAGATCAGCGCGTCCCAGTAGTAGTCGACCTCGGCCTGGTCGTCGCAGGAGATGACGAAGGAGACCGCCTC
>DAICXL010000025.1:0-25172 GCA_027312185.1 Caulobacterales bacterium
GACCGTGGAGGTGCTGCGCGGACCTCAAGGTTCTCTTTACGGCAGCGGCTCGATCGGCGGCATCTACCGAGTTGTCCCTCGCAAACCCGAACTGGATCGCGATCGGGGCTATGTCACGCTATCGGGCGCGCTGACGCTCGGAGGAGCGGCCAGCGGCGTCTTCGAGGCGATGGTCAACACCCCGCTCAAGCGGGATCGGATCGGCCTGCGGGTTGTCGGTTACCACGAGGTCGACGGCGGCTACATCGACAACGTCACCCTTGGCCGGCGCAACGTCAACCGCACGACCCGCACGGGGTTTCGCAGCGCGTTGCTAGCCGTTTTGGGGCCGGATTGGACCGCGGAACTGGGGGCCGCCGTCCAATTCATCTGTTCGGCGGACACCCAGTACGCCACCCCCTCCGCAGGGCCTTACGCCCGCGGAAATCTCGTGCGGGAGCCGCATGACAACGACTTCAACCAGGTGCATTTGACCCTGACGGGCCAGACGAGGTTGGGCCTTCTGACCTCGTCCACGGCGCTGGTCCAGCACGATGTCGACAGCGCCTATGACGCATCGGCGGCGCGGAGCGCATTCTCTCTTCCCGCGGCGGGAACAGCCTTGCTCGAGGATATGATTCACATCGATCTGCTGGTCCACGAGACCCACCTCGCCTCCAGGGACGACAGCCGCCTTCGCTGGCTCGTGGGCTGGTACGCGAGCGCCAGCCAAGAGAGGACCCTGGATCTGATGCACGAGTCCGGCGGTCCGTCGTCCTTGGCCGCTTACCGGGAGGACCGCAAAGACCACCTGCGGGAATTGGCGGGGTTCGGCGAGGCGTCCTATCGCCTGACGCCCCGGCTGAGCCTGACCGCGGGACTTCGCTACTTCCGAACCTCCGTTCGCACCGCCTCCATCGTGCAGATGCCGCGCCTCGGCGCGGAGCGATCGTTCACCGGCCAGGATCGCTACAGCGGCTGGTCGCCGAAGCTCGCCCTGCAATATCAGCTCACGTCGAACAGCCTGGTCTACGGCCTGGCTTCTCAGGGCTACCGTGCAGGCGGCTTCAACACCGAAGGCGTCATCGGCGAGACCTTTTCGGCGCCAGGGGGAGACCATCCCGCCCGCGCGTTCACGCCCGATGCGCTGTGGAACTTTGAAGTGGGCGTGAAAACCGCGCTCTTTGACAGGAAGCTCCAGTTGAGGGCCTCCGCCTTCTACAACGCGTGGAAGAATCTTCAGACAGACCAGTTTCTGTCTTCGGGCCTTTCCTACACGGCCAACGTCGGCGATGGCCGCAACAACGGCGTGGAGGTTGAGGCGGCCTACAAGCCTGTCGACAGCCTGACGATCCAGGTCAATGCGCTTGTCGGAGGTCCGGAGCTGAGCCGCGTCAATCCAGGCGCGGTGGCGTTCACGGATCGCGGAATGCCGGGCGTTCCGGGCGTGCTGGTCGGAAGCAGCGCCATCTATCGTCGCTCCCTCGGCAGGGGCGCGGACCTCACCCTGGCGGGGCAGGCTCAGTATGTGGGACGCTCCCGGCTCACGTTCGACGCCAATCTGGCCCCGGTCATGGGCGGCCATGTCGTCACCAGGCTGGTGGCCAGCCTGGAAAACGAGCGCTGGCGGTTCGCGGGCTCGATCGCCAATCCGGTCAACATCCGGGGCAACACCTTCGCCTTCGGCAATCCCTTCAGCCTGCCGGTCGAGCGCCAGCAGACGCCGCTTCGCCCTTTGACTTTGCGCCTGGACCTGACGGCCAAGTTTTGAGGTGGGGGCGAAGGCCGGTGGGTGCGCGCCGCCGCAAGCTGAGGGGCCTGGCGGTCCGCGGCGTCTGCCTGGGCAGATCGCCCACCTCAGCGCAAGGACCGACCGTTGCGAGCCTCGACCGTCCTCATCGCCTGGACCCCGGCCGAATGCGCCCACACCGCAAACTGCCCGGCCCTGCGCCGCACCGCCGGCTCGGTCGCCGTCATCCCGTGGCCTGACGACGAACGGCGCGCCAGCGCCTACGCCCGGGTGACCGGGGCATGCGACGAGGCCTGGCGCATGGCCTCGCCCGAGGCTCTGGCGACGTCGGTGTTCGTGGTCTTCAACGCCATGGTGCTGCGCGACGGCGTCAATCCGCTCACCGCCCACGCCAACCTGCTCGACCTCGACGAATACCGCGACAACCTCCCGGCCGACCTCAGGCTGCAAAGGGCGGCGCCGGTGCGCACCGCCACGGTGTTCGACTGGCGGCCCGGAACGGCCTTCTGAGGGGCCGAGGCGATACGGCGTCTTGGCTGAAGCGGATCAGTCGCGGCGCAGGCCCAGTACGGCCAACGCGCCGATGACCGCCAGGTGCGCCGCCAGGGTGACCACCGCCAGGGTCCCGAGCAGCAGTCCGACAGGGCTGTGGGGGCCGACGACCGCGAAGGCCAGATTGGCGAAGACGAGCTCCTTGTTGGTCAGGAACGGCAGGCGGGCGACCAGGAGGCGGAGAGTCGCGAGCACCACCCACATCCCCATCGCGACCAACGGCAGGGCGAGGCTCCACAGCAGGATGGTCAGGCCTGTGGTCGTCGCAACCCGCAGCAGATGCACCCGGGTGACGAAGGCCAGCTCGCTGCGCCGCAACGAGAAGACCCGGCGGCCCAGGACAATGATGGCGAGCGACAGGGCCACGACCCCGACGCCCGACCAGATGGCGGGGCCGAGGAAGCGGCCGAGGTCGAGGCGGTGGATCGCCGGGGCGCTGACCGCCAGCATGCCCAGGGTGAGGGCGTTGCCCGCCAGGGCGGAGAGGATGCTCACGTCCTTGATCGCGGCGAACGGCGCGCCGCCCATGCCTGCGCGGCGCCGGGCCCACAGGTAGAGGTAGACCTCGCCGCTGTAGCCCAAGACGATCTCGTTGATGACGCCCTTGCGCAGGAGCACCCCCAGGCCCGACGGGGGCAGGCGCCACAGCCGGCCGAAGATGACCAGCTCGGACAGGGGCTGGGCGAGGTAGAGGAGGACGAAGACCGCCCAGAAGGCCGGACTGAAATGGACGACCTGGTGCAAGGTCGCGGCCGGGGCGCGGCTGAGCTGGACCAGCACGCAGGCCAGGAGGGCGGCCGAGACCAGTCCCCCGGCCCACGGACGCCAGTCGAATTTGGGCGTCAGAGGCCGGATGAGGTGGGGCAGGCCGGGGTCGGGGACGTCTGTCGGCATGGGCGCTCAAAAAATATGGAACCAGGGGTAAGACGCCATGGGCAACGGAACACCCCAGCGACTGCTGCTGTCGGTGCACGACGTCTCTCCGGCCCACGCCGACCGGGTCGCGCGGCTGGTTTCGGTGCTCGAACGGCACGCGGGGCCGTTCCGCTTCGCCATGCTGGTCACGCCCGACTTCCACGGAGAATGGCCGCTGGCCGCCCACCCGCGGTTCCGGGCCTGGCTGCGCGCACAGGCCGGCGGGGGGGTGGAGGTGTTCCTGCACGGCCTGCGCCACCTCGACGACAGCCGGCACGCATCCCTGGCCGCCCGGTGGAAGGCCGGCATAATGACCGCCGGCGAAGGCGAGTTCCTGGGCCTGGACCACGCCGAGGCGGCCCGCCGGCTCAGGATCGGCCGGGCCGAGCTCGAGGACGTGATCGGCGGCCCCGTCGCCGGCTTCGTGGCCCCGGCCTGGCTGTACGGCCGCGGCGCCCTTCAGGCCATCGCCGAGCAGGGCTTCCCCCTCGCCGAGGACCATCTGCGGGTCTGGCGGCCGGGCGACGGGCGTGTCCTGGCGCGAGGGCCGGTGATCACCTACGCGACCCGCTCCCCTGCCCGGCTGCTGGCGTCTCTGGCGCTGTCGCGGGCGGCGACGCTGGGGCTGGGCTGGCTGCCCGACCTTCGGCTGGCGGTGCATCCGCACGACGCGGACTCGCCGGCGGTGATGCGCGAGGTCGAGCGGGCGCTGCGCCGCCACCTGCGCCAGCGCTCCGCGGCGCGCTACGCCGACCTGGCCGCCTGGAGCGGCGACCCGTCGCAGACCGCCTCGTAGTGGGCGAACAGATCGACGAAGTGGTCATGATCGCTGCGCACCCGCGCCGCCGCCTGGAGGCAGGCGGCCCGCAACCGCGCCGGATCGCGGGCGAACAGCCGCCGGATCGCCGCCGCCGCGTCCCGCCCGTCGCCCGAGCCATAGGTCTCCGCCACCGCCGCGTCGGCCAGGTCGGCGCAGCCGCCGCGGTCCGGCGCGATCAGCGGCGTGCCTGACGCCAGGGCCTCGGCGGCGACCAGGCCGAAGGTCTCGCAGTCGCAGCCGTGGATCAGGGCGTCGGCGCTGGCCAGCATGGAGGCCAGCAAGGGGCGGTCGCGGATCGGCTCGAGCAGGCGGACGTGCGGGTTGCCGCCGACGGCCCGCTCCACGGCGGCGCGGTCCATTCCGTCCCCCACGAGCACCAGGCCGGCGGGCAGGTCAGCGCCGACGGCGGCCACGGCGGAGATCACCAGAGGCCAGCGCTTCTCGGCGTGGTGGCGGCCGACGCCGAGCAGCAGTCTGGCCGATGCGGGCAAGTCGCAATCGGCCAGCAGCCGCGCGCGCAAGACCTCGTCGCGCAGGGCGGGCGAGAAGGCGGTGCGGTCGACGCCCAGGCCGACGGTCCGGGTCGGGCCTACTCCGTGTGCGTCCAGTCGCCCGGCCAGCCAATGGCCGCCGCAGACGACGGTGTCGAACCGCGCCGACAGGCGGCGCAGATAACGCCAGAACCAGTCGAACAGGCGGTCGATCCGCTCGCGGCTGGTCACCGGGCCCAGCCAGCGATGAGGATAGGAGGCCACCGGATCGGCGTGCATGAACATCGCGCGCGGTGCGGCGCCCCGCCAGTTCGCGGCGATCCAGGCCCCGCGCCAGGGCGAGGACGCCTCGACAAGGTCCGGCGCCAGGCGGTCTAGCTCGGCGTGGACCGGGGCCGCGTCCCAGAACATCCGGTAATTGGCGTCGAAGAGCAGGGCCGGCGCCTTGATCCACACCACGCCGCCGCCGGGGCGCGGCTCGAAGCCGTCCTCTGCGCCCGGCGCCAGGACGAAGAGTTCGTGCCCCAGCGCCGCCGCGGCCTTGAACTTGCGGTCGATGTAGGTCCGCACGCCCCCGCCGTTGGGGGCGTAGAATTCCGCGATCTCGGCGATGCGCATCAGGCTCCTCTTGCTTGCAACGCCCCGTCCCCGGCCGTCGGGGCCCGGAAGCTGAGCTCTGAAACTGACAAATCCGACGGGGTGGCCGCAGGCTGGGGGCCGGCGCGAGGCGCGGCGTCTGGGAACCGAGCGGTCATGGCGACCGCGCCCCAACGCAGGAGTTCGCATGCCGCTGGATGGTTTCTCGCCGGAGTTCGCCCGCGCCCGGCCGCTGCGGGTCGCCCTGTTTTCCGGCAACTACAACTACACCCTCGATGGGGCGAACAAGACGCTCAACCGGCTCGTCGGCCACCTCGAGCGAAACGAGGGCTGCCGGGTGCGGGTCTATTCCCCCACCTCGTCCACCCCCGCCTTCGCCCCGACGGGCGACCTGGTGTCGGTGCCGTCGATCGCCATACCGACCCGCCCGGACTACCGCCTGGCCCTTGGGCTTCCCGCCGCGATCCGGCGGGACGTCGAGGCCTTCGCGCCGGACGTGGTGCACCTGTCCGCCCCCGACCTGCTGGGCATGGAAGCGATGAAGCTGGCCAGGCGGATGGGGGCGCCGACGGTCGCCAGCGTGCACACCCTTTTCGACCGCTACCTGGAATACTACGCGCTGGGATGCTTTCGCGAGGCGGTGCGCCGACGCCTGCAGCGCTACTACGGCGAGGCCGACTATGTGCTCGCCCCGACCCAGGCCATCGCCGACGAACTGCAGGCCGGCGGGCTTGGTGGCGGCGTACGCATCTGGGCCCGGGGGGTCGACGGCGACCTGTTCAACCCGCAGCGGCGCGATCTCGACTGGCGCCGGGCGCACGGCTTCGCCGACGGCCAGCCGGTGGTGACCTTTCTCGGCCGACTGGTGATGGAGAAGGGCCTGGCCGTCTTCGCCGACACCATCCGTCGCGTCGAAGCCGCGGCCGGACCGGTCTGCGTGATGGTCATCGGCGACGGCCCGGCCCGGAGCTGGTTCGAGGACGCCCTGCCCCACGCCGTCTTCACCGGCCTGCTCTCGGGCGAAGCCCTCGCGTGCGCCCTCGCCAGCAGCGACATCATGTTCAACCCCAGCGCCACAGAGGCTTTCGGCAACGTCAACCTCGAAGCCATGGCTTCGGGGCTGGCGATGGTCTGCGCCGACGTCCCCGCGACCCGGGAGGTCGTCGGCCCCAGCGGGCGCCTGTGCGACCCCCGCGACAGCGGCGCCTACGCCGCGGCGCTGAGGCGGCTGATCGACGACCCGCTCGAGCGCGCGCGGCTGGGCCGGGCGGCCCGGGCCCGCAGCGCCGACTTCCGCTGGCCGGAGATCCTGGCCTCGGTGGCGGAGGTCTATCGGGAAGCCGTCCGTCACGCCCATCGCGCTCCTGCCCGGCAGGCGGTCATGGCCGGCTAAGCGGGCGCCGCGGCAGCCGCTCCGCGACCGCGCGGATCAGCGCCTCCAGCGCATCGGAAACCGCGGTGAACGGGGTCTGGCCCGGCCGCAGGATGCTCTGTTGAAACAGCAGGGCTGAGCCCGCCGCAAAGATCGCGAAGGGCAGCCAGATGGCGAGGGCCACAGGCGCCTGGCCGGCGTCGGCCAGGTGCTGTCCGAAATCGATGGCGTTCTCGTAGAGGAAAAGCGCGATGCCGCACACGACCGTCCCCAGGGCGCGGCGGCGACGTTTGGAGGCCATGCCGGCCGGCGCCGCCAACAGCGGCAGGAGCGGCACGGACAGGGTTCGGACGATCCGGGTATGGAACTCGGAGGTGGCCCGCAGCCGCTCCTCCTCCTCGCCGTCGCGCATATGGGTGGGCAATTCGAACAGGGTCATCTCGCGCGGTTCGACGCCACGCCCGCGGAAGGCCCCGATCCGGCCGCTCAGGACCACCGCCACGGACAGGCGCGAGAACCCGCCGACCACCGGCGGGCCGTCGATCCGCTCCTGGAAATGCTGGCCGTTCTCCAGGGTGATGGTGAGATGACGCTGGTCGGGCGCCGCGGTCAGGACGCCGCGCTCAGCGGTAAAGACCTGCTCGGCGCCGTCGTCGTTGGTCCGGCGAATGAACACGCCCCTCAAAGCCCGACCCGACGGGTCGACCGCGTCGGCGCTCAGCACCACCCTGTCGCCGGTGGCGATGAAGGTGCGGGGCTGCACGCGGGCGTCCCAGGGGGCATGGAGGGCAAGATCGAGGTGCGAATTGAAGCCGTAGCGGCCATAGGGCTGGGCGAAGCCGAGGAGCAGAAGGTTGAGCACGGCGACCACCACCCCCAGCCCGACGAATGGCAAGGTGAGGCGCACGAGGGACAGGCCGCTGGCCAGCATCACGTCGAGTTCGCTGGTGTCGCCCAGGCGCGCGACGACCAGGAACATGCCGATGAAATAGGCTCCCGGCACGGCTAGGCCGAGATACTGCGGGGCCAGGTCCGCGATCATCCGCGGGATGATCCCGAAGCGGGCGCTGCTGCCCGCCATGTCGTTGAAGATTTCCAGCGCCCGGAACAGCAGGAGGGCGATCAGGATGACCACGACCGCCACGGCCATGGGAG
Organism: Caulobacterales bacterium; assembly: GCA_027312185.1. Classification (GTDB taxonomy): domain Bacteria; phylum Pseudomonadota; class Alphaproteobacteria; order Caulobacterales; family Caulobacteraceae; genus NCED01. The sequence continues at coordinate 7,632 of DAICXL010000025.1, forward strand.
GCACGAGTTCGGAGAGCAGATAGCGGTCCACCAGCCGCAGGCGCAGACCGAACAGCGAAGGCCGCCCGCCGCCGGGGCGCGTACGCATGGACATGGGAGTCGGACCGTTGCCGCCGGGCGCTGAACGGCCCGGCAAGGAGACGCCGCCGGGGCGGGATCACCCCAGCCAGAACCGGCGCCGACCGACAATCCGATCGGCAGGGCGATAAGCGCGCCCTGCTGGCCTCCGCCGCCAATCAGTCGGGGCAGTCTGTCTCCTGATCGGAGAAGCCTGGTAAGGCCCAGATCCCCAACGTCCCCGCCTTGCTGCCCCGGACCGCGCTCAAGAGTTCGACGATGTGGGCCGAGGTCGCGCGGGCGCCCGACTCCCCGACAAAGAAGAAGTGCCCGCCTTCGACCTTTCGGGTCAGCGCCTCGGGAAGGGCGTCGAGGTGCTCGAGCGCCTCAGCCCAGACGGCCAGGTCCAGGTCGCTCAGCCTAGGGCCCAGGCGCTGGGCCAAGCGGCAGTAGAGCATTTGGGCGTTGAAGAACCCCCAGGTCGCACGATCCGTCATGGCGTGCCGGGCGTCCCAGGGGGCCTGGGGGATGATCGATGCGCAGAGCGGGTAGTCGGCGAAATCGAAGGGCCGGCCTCGTTCGAGCAGATCGGCCAGCTGCAGGCGGGCGGGGCCGCGGTCCGGGCGCGGCTCGCTGCGGAAGCCGATCGGGTTGTCGCAGCGATAGTGGCGGCGGTACGCCTCCGGATCGATGGGCGCACGCCCGTCCGCCTGCTTCTGTTTGTCGAGGGCGGCGAGCCACTGGGCGTCGCGGGTCGAGCTGTCCCACAGGCCTTCCGCCGTCACGGGCTCCACATGCCCGGGGGGCGTCGCCAGGTTCGGCAAGGGGGCCGTCGCGGCCAGGCCGATGAACAGGTCGCACACGACCCCGTGCTCAGCGATCGCGACCCTGAAGTTGCGGGCCATCTGCCCGGCCCCGCTCCAGCCGACGAGCACCACCGGCCGCCCGGCCGCCGCCCTCGCCGCCACGCGGGCGGCTTCCTCCGTCCAGTCGAAGCGGGTCATGTCCGCGCAGTCGGCGCGGTTCGCCGGATGGTTGGAGGGATAGGACGCGGCGAGCACCTCGAACCCGGCCTCGATCAGCCAGTGGGCGAGAAAGTCCCGCGGCTCGGCCTCGGGATGGCCGTAGAAGATGCGGGCCAGATGACCGCCGCCCGGGGCCAGCACGATCAGCGGCCTGTCAGCCGAAGCGGCCCCACCCCCTCGCCAGACCAGCATCGGATATCGGCCGCCGTCGTCGATCGTCTCTCCGGGGAAGCGTTCGGTATGGGTCATAGCCTCAGGATCTGCTCGGTTTTCTCGACCATGCGCGACAGGGCCGCCTCGGGCCCCGACCGGCCGATCAGCACCTCGCGCATCTCGCCGGTGATGATCTGGGAGACCTGCTCGCTGCGGGGACCGGGGAACGAGTACCAGGCGTCCAGCCGGTCGATTTCCCCGTAGAGGCGACCGTACAGCGGGTCGGCGGCGATCACCGGCTTCAGGAACCGGGGATCCTCCACCGCGGCCCGGTTCAGCGACAGGTAGCCCGTCGTCTTGGCCATGATCGTCTGGCCGACCGGGCCGGCGGCGAAGCGGACGTATTTCCAGGCCAGCGCCTGGCGGCGCGGATCGCGCGTCGGGATGACGAGGGCGTTTCCGGCCGCCGGCAACCGCCCCACCCCATCCACGGCCGGCAGCGGTGCGAAGATCATCCGATAGCCGGAAGCGGGCTGGGAGAAGCGAGAGATGTTGGCGCTGGTGTTCTGGTAGCAGCCGAGCTGGCCGGCGGCGAAGGCCATGCGGGCGTTCTCGCGCGACAGGTTCCTTTGTCCCGCCGCAGCCAGGGCGCGCAGATTGCGGACGCTCCACCCCCCGGCGGCGTCGCCGAACGCCACCCGCCTTTCGTCCGGGCTCATCATCCTCCCGCCGCGGCCGTAGACGAGCATCTGCCAGGCGAGGGACGAACCCGCGCTGTAGTCGAAGAAGATGCCCGAGATCGGCTCGCCCAGACGGGATACGGCGGCGGCGGCGTCAAGGAGCCGGGGCCAGTCGGCGGTCAACAGGGCTTCGGGATCGCGACCGGCCCGTTTCATCAGATCGGCGTTGAAATAACTCACCGGAACAGACACGGCGAACGGCAGCGCCCGCGTAAGGCCGCCGGATCGGCCGATGAGGGGGTGCGTGGTCAAGGGGATGTCGGGGTCCGCCGCCATGAAATCGTCGAGGGGCTGGGCGAGATCCCGTTCCTGGTAGAACCGCAGGGCGTTCAGCCCCACGTGCGAGACATCCGATTCGTCGCCGACCAGGGCCAGCCGGAAGTCGCGCTGCATCACCTCGTCGTAGCCGTAGGCGGGCAACAGCTCGATGGTGATCCCCGGGTGCGCCGCCTCGAAGGCCGCCGCCACCTGTCGGTACATGGCGCTGAGCGTCAGGGGGCCATAGGAAACCCGCAGTCGGTCGAGGGGCCGGTCCCGGCGGGCGCAGGCGGCGGCCAGGCTCCCTGCCCCGCCGGCCAGCACCGCGCGACGGCTTAGCCGGCGCCCGCTCACAGCACCCTCGTGAAGCTGTCGATGAAGCGGCGCTGGACCGCCAGGAAGGCCAGGATCAGGGGCGCGGTGGTGATGGCCGCGGCCGCCATCAAGGGGCCGTAGCTCGTCCCCGCCTCCTCGTCCCGGAAGGCGACGATGCCAAGCGGCGGGGGCATCAGCTCCGGCGAGGTCACGGCGATGGTCGGCCAGAACAGGTCATTCCAACGGCCGACGACGGTCAGGATGGTGATCGCCGCCAGGGTGGGCGTGCTCAGCGGAACCATCAGCCTCCACACGATGGTCCGCGCGGACAGGCCGTCCAGGCGGGCGGCGTCGACAAGCTCGTCCGGGATGGCGCGGAACACCTGATAGAGCAGAAACACCGCGGTCGGGGAGATCAGCGACGGCAGGACGATGCCTGCATAGGTGTCGAGCACGCCGAGCCGATAGCAGATGAAGAAGAGCGGCACGGCCAGCACCTCCGAGGGGATGAGGAGCGCCATCAGCACCAGGGCCAAGAGCCATCGCCGTCCCGGAAAATCGCCCTTGGCCAGGGCGAAGGCGAGCGGCGCCCCGAAGAAGATCTGCGACGCCAGGGCCGCGACGCAGACGATCGCCCCGTTCAGCAGATAGCGGGGCAGCGGGGTCTGGGTCAGGGCGGCCCGGTAGTTGGCCGCCGCCGCCGCGGGATCGATCGCCAGGGAGATGGCGCCCTGCGCCGAGAGCTCCGGCGGCATGGCCGACAGCAGCAGCATCCAGACGAACGGCGATGCGACGGCGAGGGTCGTGGCAAGCAGGAACCCATGGCGGACGAGCCTTGCCGTCATGCGCCTACCCGCCGTCCGTCGAGCGCGCGATGGGTCAGGACAAGGCCGAGCATGAGCACGAGCAGGACGACGACGATGGCCGATCCATAGCCGGCGCGCAGGCTCTTGAAGCTCTCGGTGTAGAGCAGGTGGAGCAGGACCTCCGAGGCCTGACCCGGGCCGCCCCGGGTCAGGACCGCGACGGAATCGAAGACCTCCAGCCCCTGCTTGGCGGTCACCACGGTGACGAAGGCCGTCACCGGGCTCAGCACCGGCAAAGTCAGGACGCGCAGGCGGTCGAGCGGGCGAACCGCGCCATCGATGGCGGCGGCGTCGACCAGCTCCCGCGGCATGGCCTGGAGGCCTGCGAGGAACATGATCACGGCGAAACCGAGGTTCTTCCACACGCCGATGGCCATGAGGGTCGGCAGGACGAGCGCCTCGTCCTGGAGCCAATTGCGGCGGGGGGCGCCGAAGACGGCCAGCAGGTTGTTCAGAAGGCCGAAGCTGGGGTGCAGCACCGCCTCCCACGCCACCGACATCGCAGCCATGGTGGCGACCACCGGCAGGAAATGGGCCGTGCGGTAAAGCGGCTTCAGCCTCCCGGCGCCGTCGATCGCCATGGCGATGGCGAGCCCCAGCGCCACCGTCAGCGGCGTGATCACCGCGGTGTAGAGCAGCGTGTTGGACAGGGCGGCGCGGAACCGTGCGTCCGCCGCCAGTTCGGCGAAGTTGTCGAACCCGACGAAGCTCAGGTTCCGCTTGCCGAACTCCCAATCCGTAAGGGCCGTCGGGAAGACTGACAGCGCCGGCAGGATGAACAGGCCCAGCACCAGAAGCGCGCCCGGAAGCGCCAGGAAGGCCGCGGCCCTGGCCGTCATCTCGAGGCCTCCGCTGCGATCCGCGGGCCGCCCGGTTCGAACAGGAGCAGGCGACCGGGTTCGACGGTCAGCTCGACCCGGTCTTCGAGCCCCAGCGGGTCGTGCGCGTCCTGGCGGACCTGCACCGCCTCCCCCGTCGGGAGGCGGATTTGGGTCAGCCGCTCGGCGCCGAGCTTTTCCACCCGCTCTATCCGGCCCGCGCCGGGCCCGTCGGACGGGACGAGACGCCCGTGCTCGGGACGAAAGCCCAGCAGCACGTCGCCCAAGAAGGCGCTCGCCAGCGGCCACAGCCGCCCCGCCGCCTCCACGCCCTGGGGCGAGCTTCGGCCCTTGAGGAGGTTGACCGCCGAGCCGCCAAGCATCTCCGCCACCCGTAGGTCCGCCGGATCGTCATAGAGCGCCTGCGGCGAGCCGATCTGGACGATGCGGCCTTCCACCATCACCGCCACCCGGTCGGCCATGGTCATGGCTTCGACCTGGTCGTGGGTGACGTAGAGGACGGTCGCCCCGCTGGAGCGGTGAAGGTCGGAGATCTCCCGCCGCATCCTCTGACGCAGCTTGGCGTCGAGGCTGGAGAGCGGCTCGTCCATCAGCAGGAGGCGCGGCCGCCGGACCATGGCGCGGGCCAGCGCCGCCCTCTGCCGCTGTCCGCCCGAAAGCTGGGAAGGGCGCCGCTCCAGCAGCGTCTCCAGCCCGACCACGGCCGCCGCCTGGCGCACGTCGGCTGTGATCGCCCCGCGGATGCGGCGGATTCCCGGGAGGACGCCCATCCCGGGCAGGCGCTGCCAGGCCTTCAGCCGGCGCATCTCCAGCGGCAGGGCGATGTTCCCCGCCACCGTCATCTGCGGATAGAGGGAGTGGCTCTGGAACACCATGGCGAGGTCGCGACGGTCCGGGGGGACGGCGCCGACGTCCTCGCCCGCTATGTGGATCGAACCGGAATCGAGGCGCTCCAGCCCGGCCACGATCCTGAGCAGGGTGGACTTGCCGCAGCCGGAGGCGCCGAGGATGGCGACGAACTCGCCGCCCTGGAGATCGAGGGAAATGTCTCGCAGCACGACGGTCGGGCCGAACCGCTTGCCAACCCCGCGGATGCTCAAGGTGGCCATGGCTAACGGAGGAACCGCTGTTCCAGGGCCTTCACCTGCTCCATCCCCTGCAGGCGAAAGACCTCCTCCACAGGGACGATACGGGCGTCCGCCCCGGCGATGCCGCGCTCGGCGGCGATCTGGGCGAAGACCGACTGCATTCCGGTGATGGCCGCCCGGATCGCATGGTTGCCGTAGATCACCATCTTCACCTTGCCGAGGCGCTCGATCCGCTCGCTGTCGAGCTCGGGATAGGACGTCGGAACGATGACAATCGGCGCCGCCCCGTCCCAGGCGCGCACGAAGGCCTCGATCTCAGCGGCTGTCCTGGCCTTGGAATGGACGAGCAGCATGTCGGCGCCGGCCGCGGCGTAGGCGGCGCACCGCTTGAGCGCCTCGTCCTGCCCGAAGCCCGCGATCAGGGCCTCGGTGCGGGCGATGACGAGGAGGTCGGCGCTGGCGCGGGCGCACAGCGCGGCCTGGATCTTGCCCTGGAACTCCTCGATCCGGACCAGCTCCTGGCGGCCCCCCGCCAGCAGGCTGGTGACCTTGGGAAAGGTCTTGTCCTCGATGACCACCGCGGCGGCCCCGGCGCGCTCGTATTCGCGCACCACATGGTCGACGTTCACCGCATTGCCCCAGCCGGTGTCGAGGTCGGCGACGATCGGCAGCAGGTTCTGGCCGGCCATGGCCCGCACCATGTCCAGATGCTGGGTCATGGAGACGAGGCTCACATCGGGCAGGCCATAGAGCGCGGAGAGTTCGAACCCCGAAGCCCACAGGGCGTCGAACCCCGCCTCCTTGGCCAGGCGGGCCGAGAGGGGGCTGTGGGCGGCCATCGCGTGGATGAGCCGCCCGGCCGAAAGCTGTTCCCTGAGGCTGATGATGGCCGGTCTCCCAGTGGGGTTCAGAAACTCTGGCGGAAGCGCGCGTAGAGGACGCGTCCCCGCAGGTCCACGCCGGAATAGGCATCGTAGCCGGGCCGGTCGCTGTAGTTGAACACGGCGGGCGTCAGCACCTGTCCCTGGGCGTTCGCGCGGGTCAGGGCCGGCGGCGGCGCGTCGAAGACGTTGTCGGCGCCGACGGTGATCACCAGCGGCCTGGCCTGCGACCAGGTCGTGAAGCCATAGGAGACCGACAGGTCCATGGTCTTATAGCTCTCGACGTGGGCGTCATTGCTCTGGTCGTTCCGGTACCCGCCAATGTACCGGCCGGAGATGGTGGCGCCGACCCGCCCGCGCTCCCATCGCAGGGTGGTGCTACCGCGCCAGCGGGGCATGGTGCGGAAATTGTTGGCGAAGTTCCGGCTTCCCGCGCCGTCGAAGGCGCCGCCCTCGCCGCCGTAGACATCGAACTTCTTCAGATAGGTCGCATCGATGGCGGCCTCGAAAGCGCCCCATCGCGTGTCGAACCGGTAGCTGGCCGCGAGGTCGAAGCCGTCCGTGATCACCCGGCCGACGTTGACGAAGGAGGTGACGATCTCGCTGATCCCGCCCGCGGCGCTGCGGACGATGCGAGGGTCGTTCGGCACGCCATCGCGGCAGTCGTTCTGCAGGATGGCCTGCGCGCTCGCCCCGGCGGCGACCAGATCCTTGTACTCGTAGCGCCAGTAGTCGAGGCTGGCGCTGGCCCCGCGAACGGGCTGGAGGACGACGCCGAGGTTGTAATTCACCGAGGATTGCGGCCGCAGGGACTGGTCGCCGCGGGTCAGGACGTCGGCGTTGGTGGTCGCGCCGGTGTCGCGGCAAGTCAGCACCCCGTTCACGAAGCTCGTCGGGTCGTTGACGAAGATGCGGGTGCGCGATTCCGAGGTCTGCCGGATGGTGGGCGCCTGGAACGAGGTCCCGAGGGACCCGCGGAACGTCAGGCCGTCAATCGGCGAGACGCGGCCGGCCACCTTGGGATCCACCGACGAGCCCACCGGATCGCCATAGTCCTCCCACCGCAGCGCCAGCTGCAGATTGGCGCGCGGCCCCACGTCCGCGTCGATTTCCGCATAGGCCGCCTTGACCGACTGCTCGCCACGGATGGGGAACCCCACCGCCGGGCTATCCCCTCGCCCCGACGCCTGGAGAAGGTCGGGGATGTCCTTCAGGTCGGAGCGCCGATACTGCCCGCCCACCGCGAGGGAGACCGGGCCCGTCGGCAGGGTCACGAGGGGGCCGGAGATGATGGCGTCCAGTACATGCTGGCGCGCCAGGGCCTTGTCGAGCGACTGGGTGAGAACCTCGTCCAGCACCGCCTGGCTGTTGGCCGCGCGGCTCGTACCGTCCTTGGGCGAGACCAGGCCGGGACTGACCACGGAGGTCCCGAACGGATTGACGGTTCCCCGGAGCAGCGCGCTGTTCAGGGCGTCGGCCTTAAAGCGATAGTCCTGGCGGTCGGTGAACTCGGCCGAGGCGAACTGATAGAAGGTCCGGGCCTCCCAACGGCGCCCCAGTCCGATCTCGAGTCCGCCCATGAAGCGCGCATAGTCGGTCTGCGAACGGCGCTCGCCCGCAAGCTCCTCGAAGTACGGCGCGCCGAACACGCGGCTGGACGCGACGAGGTCGACGCCGGTGTGGATGGCGGGGTTCCAGGCCTCGGGCCCGATGTACATGATGCGGGTGGAGCTGGCCGGATCGCGAACGAAGAAGTTGAAGGGGTGCGAGCCGGGAATGAAGATGTTGCCGGAGGCGTTGGCGGTCACCAGGCCATTGGTGAACGAACCCGGCCCCTTGTGGGTGCGCGAGGTGTTGCGCGAGAAGCTGACCTCCGAAAAGACCTTCACCCGATCAGTCAGCTGGTACTCGGCCTGGGTGTAGAGCTGCAGCCGGCGGGCGTTGGGGATGATGCCGACCTGGTCCGCGAAATCGATCTGGCACGTGGTGCGATTGACCGACCCGTCGTCGTTGATCCTGAAGACGCCGCCGGCCGCCTCGCAATTGGGGTCGGCGAAGGCGACCCCGCCGGTCAGGCCGACCGGCTGACCCTGGGCGTTGCGCCCGCCGATCCGATAGGATGACGGAGCGCCGTTGGTGTTGATCAGCTGGGAGCGGCCGAGCACGCCATCGCCGCCGACGCGCTTCACCAGCCAGTCGAAGTCGGTCCGCTTGGCGCCCGATTGCTCATACCAGGTCCCGAACACCCCGATCCGGCCGCGCTCGAAGGCTCGGCCATAGGCGAAGCTCAGGTTGCCCGACTGGTTGGTGGCGTCGGCGTAGGCGCCGGACAGCTCCAACCCGTCCAGGTCGGTGCGGGTGATGATGTTGACCACCCCGGCCACCGCGTCGGAGCCGTAGATGGCGCTGGCGCCGTCTTTCAGCACCTCGACCCGCTGGACCATCGAGAGCGGGAACTGGTTGATGTCGACGAATTCTCCGCCCGTCTCGTCCGACAGGGGAGAAATGCCTGCCCGCCGCCCGTTCACGAGGGTCAGGGTGGAGGTGTAGCCGAGGCCGCGAAGGTTGAACTGGGATGTTCCGGCCCGGGGCGTCGCCTCGGTGAACTGCTCGGAGCCGGAGTTTCCGGGGATGGTCTTGAGCAGGTCGTTGAACTGGACGATGCCGGCGGTCTCGATCTGCTGGCGGCCGACCACCTGCAGCGGCGCCGGGGCCTGGAAGCCGCTGCGCCGGATGTTGGTGCCCGTGACGACGATCTCGCCGACCTGGTCCGCGGCGGGACCCGACTGGGCGTTCGCCTCCATGGCCGCGCCCAATGCGACCAGCGACGACATGGCGCCAAGGGCCGCCCGCCGGCGGCGCACCGCTTTACTCAAGCTCGCTTCGACCATGTTCCCGACCCCCGACTGCACGTGGGCGCACCCGCCCGCCGCTCCGATGGGTTCTATGGGTATAGAACGAATGTGACAGGAGATTGAAGCGGGCGGAGGCCCGGCGCGATCATCGGTCTAGACGCATCGCTCTTTTATCTTGCCGAGCTGCGGCCGGCTGAGCAGGCTGGGCGGCCACAGGGAGATTCTGGAGTGACCGTGAACCCGAGCGCAGGGGTGAGCCTATGGCGACAGGTCAGCGAGACCCTGGCCAAGGAGATCGAGACCGGACGGCTGGCCGCCAATCAGCGCCTTCCCCCCAGCGCCGATCTGGCCAAGCGCTTTGCGATCAACCGCCATACGGTGCTGAAGGCCCTGGCCCACCTTCAGGCGGAGGGGCTCGTGCGCATCGAGCGGGGGCGCGGCAGCTACGCCGTCGTCAATCCGCTCGAATTCCGACTGGGCCCGCGCCAGTGGTTCGAACAGAACCTGCTCCAGAGCAACCGCACGCCCTCGCGCACCATCATCTCTATCGCCGAGATGCCCGCCCCTGCGGACATCGCCAAGGCGCTGAACATCCGCGCCAAGTCCAAGGTGCTGTTCGTCACCATCCTCGGCGAGGCCGACAAGACGCCGGTGAACTTCGGCTACCACTATTTTCCGATGGCCCGGCTCGCCGGCATCAAGGCGGCCTTCGAAGCGGTCGGCGATCAGCCGCGCGAGGACTTTTCCTTCAGCGGCATCCTGAAGTCCGTCGGCGTCAGCGACTGGCGGCGCAAGACCATCCGCATCCGCGCCCGCCTGCCCAGCCGCGAAGAGGCCGCCAGGCTGAAGATCCCCGCCAACGAGGCGCTGCTGGTGACGAGCGTGGTCAGCGTCAACGCCGACAACGCGCCCGTGGTCTATGCCGACACCTGCTACGGCTCCGGAAGGACCGAGCTCGTCGTCGAGCTGTGACCCGCACCGTCATCTTTCTTTCGTTATAGAACCATAGACATAAAAAAGAGGAGATTGTAGGCAGGACGGGCGGCCCGGCCTGGACCGCAGGAGCGATACGTCTGTGGAGCAAGCAAGGTTGGCGTCCAGCGAATGGGTTCACCCGCGTGGGCCGGAGGCGTCGGCCGTGGTCGATTTCCGCCGCTCCCTGCCCCCTCGCACGACCGGTGCGCATGAGCATCTGGCGGAGGCTTTCGAAGCCTTGAAAAGCCGGCTCGACCTCGGCCAGCTCCTTCACTCCGCCTTGCCCAGAGGGGCGCTTCAGGACCGGTTGGCGGGAACCCTGTTCGTGGCCGGTCGCCTCGGTCCCGGCATAGACATCGAGCGCGTGGCGCCCACCAACGGGACCCAGAGCGCTCTTCTGCTGATCCTGCCGTACATCGTCGGCCGCGGCGGCCGGCTCCTGGCCGAACGGCTTTCGTACGGGGCGCTGAGGAACGTGGCCGACAGCGCCGGGGTCGAACTGGTCGGCGTCGACATCGACGAGGAGGGCGTGCTGCCCGACGCCTTCGAGCGGGCCTGCGTCGAGGCGAGCCCCGGCGCCCTCTACTGCAACCCGACGGTGCAGAACCCGACGACAGCGGTGATGTCCGAGCCCCGCCGCCTGGCCATCGCCGAGATCGCGCGCCGGCACGGCGTCCCGATCATCGAGGACGACACCCTGGGCCGGCTCCATCCCGGCGCCGCCGCGCCGATCGCGCGGCTGGCCCCCGACGTCACCTGGTATGTGATGAGCACGTCGAAGGCGCTGAGCCACGGGCTGCGGATCGCCTACCTGGTCGCCCCCACCCCAGAGGCGCGCGAAGCGGTTCTGAGCAGGGCCCCCCAGTTGTCCTCCTGGACCGCCGCCCCCCTTCTGAGCGCCCTTGTCGCCGAGTGGGTGATGAGCGGCGCCGCCGATGCGATCTCCGCCGAGATCCGGGCCGAGAACCTGGGGCGGGAAAGCTTCGCCAGATCACGGCTCGGGCCCTACGGCGTGCGGAGCGAGCCCGGATCGATGCATGTCTGGCTCCCCCTCCCCCGTGGGCTGACCGGCCCCCGCTTCGCCGAGATGGCCGCGGCCCAGGGGGTGCTGCTGCGCCCCGCCGAGGTGTTCGCCGTCGACGACCAACCGGTTCCCGCCGCTGTCCGCCTGTCGCTTTCGACCCCCGCCACCAGGGCGCAGGCCGAAAACGGCATCCTGGCGGTCCGCGATCTCGTCGCCCGCCTCCACCGATGAAGCCGCTCTTGCCCGGAGATCCCAGATGAGCATCGAGACCGCTATCGACCCCAGGAAGCTGACCCGAATCTGGACCGACCTCGATCTCGACCAGGAGGGCCGCGTCTTCGGCCATCTGCGGCTCAATATCTCGACCCATGCCCGGGGAGCGTCATGGATCCCGATCCCGATCGCCTCCTTCAAGAATGGCGACGGCCCCCGCGTGCTCCTGCTCGGCGGCGTGCACGGGGATGAGTACGAGGGCCAGGTCATGGCCATGAACCTGATGCGGACCCTGGAGGTGGAGAATGTCCGCGGCCAGATCATCATCATGCCGGCGGCCAATGCGCCGGCCGCCTTCGCAGGCCGGCGCACCTCGCCCCTGGACGAGGGCAACCTGAACCGGGCCTACCCCGGAGACCCGAACGGCACGCCGACCCAGGAGATCGCCTATTACATCGACAGCGTCCTGCTGCCGCAGGCGGACTACCTGCTCGACTTCCACTCCGGGGGCATCTCCAACTACGTCCTGCCCTCGGCCCACGTCTATCACTCGAACGATCCGCAGACCCTGGCGCGCCTGGTCGAGATGCTCGAGGTCTTCGGCATGCCCAACAGCGTCATCCTCAAGGGGCTGATCGATCACGACAAGAAGGCCATCGGCGCCTGCGAGCGGCGCGGGGTGCTGCGGTTCGCCAGCGAGCTCGGCGGCGCAGGCGGCATAACCGTCGACTCCCTGCGCCGGGCGGAAAAGGGCCTCGCCCGCCTGCTTCACCACATCGGGTCCCTGCGCCAGCCGATCACCGACGAGCCGGCGCCGCCGATCCGGCTGCTGAGGCGCCTGCCCAACAGGGACTACGCCTACGCCATGGCCTCGGGCCTGTTCGAACCCAGGGTGGTGATCGGCCAGGCGGTCTCGGCCGGCGAGGTCGGAGGCATGATCCATTTTCCTCGGGAGCCGTGGCGCGAACCGCTGCCGGTCGCCTTCGCGAACGACGGGATCGTCTACGCCATCCGCGCCCACGCCACGACCGAGATCGGCGACGCCCTCTTCGTCCTCGCGGTCCCCTGGGCCGCCTGACCGCGCCCCAGCCCCCGCAAGGAGAAAACCATGTCGTCCTTCCTGAAACGCGATCTCGAGCCCAGCCGGCGCTTCAAGGCGAAATTGAAGTCGAGGCAACCGTCGACTCTGATCCATTCGAGCCACCCCTCCCCCAGCCTCGTCGAGAAACTCGCCCACAACGGCTTCGACGCCGTACTCATCGACGCCGAGCACGGCTCGGTCGGCCGCGACCGGGTCGAGGAGATGTCCCGCGCCGCGGCGCTTTCGGGAACGGCCGCGATCATCCGGCCGGAAGGCTCCGTTCCCTACCTTGTCACGGGCTACCTCGCCTGCGGAGTCGACGGCTTCATGCTCCCCCTGATCCGCTCGCCCGAACAGGCCCAGGCCCTGGTCGACACCTTCCGGTTCTCGGCCCCGCTCGATCACCACGACCGCGTCATGATCCTGATGATCGAGCACATCGAGGCGGTGAAGAGCCTGCCCGCCCTGCTGCGCATCGACGGCGTCGACGCCTTCCTGGTGGCCGCCGACGACCTGGCCCTGTCGATGGGCGAGCCCGTGTCGCCGTCCGGGCCCAGGCCGGAGCGCGTGCGCCAGGCCGTCGACGGCGCCGTGGCGGCCATCGTGGACGGCGGGGGCGTTTGCGGCATGCGGGTCGACTACGAGACGGTCGACGACTTCATGAACAAGGGCGTGACCCTGTTCTACGACCACGCCGACCACATGATGGCCCGCGGCTCCCGCGCCTTCCTGTCCAAGATCCGGAACGCCCACAGCGCCCGGGCGAGCCTGGCCTCCGCCTGAGCCGATACAGGGCCTGGCGAGGTGCGCACCCCAAGGCCGCGGCCCTAACGGAGCTTGCGGTCCACGGGGCGGGCCTGGTCGAGCACGTCGTGCATGACGCAGTTTCCATTGATCAGGCGGTAGGACCTGACCACCACCGTCTGGGTGTGTGCGCCGACGGTCGGATAGGCCGGCTGCTTGTAGGTCAGCCGATACGAGCCTGGCGCGAGCGGAAATTTGCGGATCGTCGCCATGCTCGCCACCGCAGGGAAGGTCTGCACCGGCCCTCCCGGCAGCCGTTCGAAGTAATATTCCAGCACGATTGGCGACAGCAGGCGCACGCGGACAGTGTCCACCTGCCCGTTGCTGACCTCGCAGATATTGTCAGCCGCTGCGACCATGTCGACCTGAGCCGCCTCGGCGGCGCCCTGCAAAGCCGTCAGCGCGGCGACAGCGACAGCGACAGCGATTGCCCGATTCCTCATCCCTGATCCCTCCGTGATGCGGACTGGCCATCCCGATCCGCACCACCCTGTCGGCGCCCGCCGCCTGCAGGTTCATTGTGGCGCGTTGACATGGGCGGTCGGTTTCGCCCACGCTCAAGCTTCGGCCGGGGCCGAGGGGGTGGGCCTTGCAGATCGGAAGCGCCCTGGCGCAGGTCGGAACGGGTGATCGGGCCGCGTTCACGGCGCTCTACAACCATCTTCAACCTGTGCTGACCCGCTATGCATCCGGGCTCCTCGCCGGCGACCGCGAAGCGGCGGCCGACGTGGTCGACGAAGCCTTCCTCGACATCTGGCGCAGCGCCGGCCGCTATGACGGCTCCGGCAGCGCCGAGGGATTCATCCATCGCATCGTGCGCAACAAGGCGGTCGACTGGCTGAGGAGCCGCCGGGAGAAGCCGGGCTTCGACGAGGCGGCGGCCGCCGCCGTGCCCGACGAAGCCGACATCGCCAGCGTCGTGGTCGAGAAACAATCCGCCGCCGATGAACTTCGCCGGGCTATGGAACGACTGAGCCCAGAGCACAGGGAGGCCGTGTGGCTATGCTACTTCGAGGAGAAGTCCCTCGCGGAGATAGCGATCATCGCCGGCTGCCCTGAGAACACGGTGAAAACCCGGCTCTTCCATGCGCGGCGTCTGCTGCGCCTGGATCTTGGCGGGACAGGGGTTTGAGGCGCGATCATGGCTGAACACGATCAGGACGGGGAAGGCGATGCGCTGGCGTTGCTGCTGCCGTTCTACATCAACGGCTCCCTGTCGGCCGCCGACCGCGAGCGGGTGGAGGCGGCGCTCGCCGTCGACGCCGAGCTACGGGCCGAGCTCGAGGCGTTGCGCGAGTTCGCCGCCCTCGTCCGCCAGGGCGGAGCGGAAATGACCGGGGCCGCCGAGGCCGCGCCCCAGGACCGCCTCGAGGCCCTGCTCGGCCGCATCGACGCCGAGGCGCCGGCCGCGCCCGTACCCTTCTCGGAACTGGAGCGCCGACGCGCGCAGAAGGCCGAAAGCGCCGTCGTGCGACGCCGGCTGTTCCCGGTCGGCGAGGCCTTCTGGAAGCCGGCCTTCGCGGCGGCGGCGGCGGTGGCGGTGATCCAGTTCGGGGCGTTCGCCTACCTGGCGGCGGGCGGCGCCGGCGCCGGCTCCAAAGGCTACGAGACGCTCTCCGGCTCCGAGGAAGCAACCCCGCCCCGCCCCGGCGCGATTCTGCTCCGCCTGGCGCCCGAGGCGCGGATCGGCGACATCGAGGCCCTGCTCGAACGGCTCGACCTCGAAATCGTCGGTGGGCCGCGCGGGGGCACATTCCAGGTCGCGTCGCCCGGGGGCTCTGCGCCGGACCAGGCCGTGCGCGAACTGCGCGCATCGCCGCTGGTGTCGTTCGCCGGACCGGCGTCGTGAAAGGCGCGCTGATGCTGGCGGCTCTGACGGCGCTGCCAGCCCTGGCCGCGGCGCAGGCCGTGCCGCCCGACATGCGGCCGCCGTCGTCGCCGCCCCCGGTCACCACGCCCGACGGCCCTGGGCCGCGCCGCGGCGGCTCGCCCCTATCGCCTGGCGTCGGGCTCAACTTCACCTTCAACCTGGGGGGCGGCCAGCGTCCACGGGCGCCGGCGCAGAACGTGGACCAGGTCCCGGACCAGGTCATCGTCCTCGTCCGGGCCGACGGCGGGCAACCCGCCGCGATCGCCCAGGCCGGCGGGGGGGTGATGATCGAGGCGACGACCCTGCAGAGCGTCGCCCTGGTCATGATCGTCGTGCAACTCCCGCCCGGAGACACGCCCGACGCCGCCATAGCCAGGTTCCAGATCCTTCCCGGCGTCGCCTGGGCGCAGGCCAATCAGCTGTTTCTGGGCGCGGCGGCCGCTTCCGCAACCCAGCCGCGCTCAGCGGGCGTCGCCGCTCCTGCCGCGCCGTCCTCACGGGCGGGCGTGGTCGCTGTGATCGACACGCCGGTGGCCATCAACCACGAAGCCTTCACCGGGGTCCTGGTTCAGCAACAGGTCTACGGCCCCACCTCCGGCGCGGCGGCGCATGGCACGGCCGTGGCCGGGATTCTCGCCAGCCAGCGCCCCATGCGCCTCGTCAGCCTCGCGGCGTTCGAGCAGCCCCCCGGAGCCGCGGGCCCCGTGTCGCAGACCCGCTATCTGGCCAAGGCGCTCGATGCGGCGTCGACGCTTCGGCCGAACGTGCTCAATCTCTCCTTCGGGGGGCCAGGCGACCGACTGCTGGAAGCGCTCCTCGCCGCGCTCGACGGGCGCGGCGTCTGTATCGTCGCCGCCGGCGGAAACGGCGGGCGACGCGGCCGGCCGCCCTTCCCGGCCATCCATCCGGCCGTGCTCGGCGTCACGGCTGTCGACACCCGCGGCCGGGTCTACCGCGACGCCACCCCCGGCTCCCAGGTGGACGTCGCCGCCCCCGGGGTCGAGGTGCTCGTCCCGGTGCTCGGCGGCTATCGGACGATGTCGGGATCCTCCTTCGCCGCGGCGGCCGTATCGGGCTCGCTAGGTCACCTGCCCGCCTGCCAGAGGTTCGATCCCGCGGCGATGCGGGCGGCGGTGGCCGCTGCGGCGCAGGATCTCGGACGGAAGGGCCGCGACGATGTGTTCGGCGCAGGCCTCTTCAGGCTGCCCCCATCCTGACCCGTTTCAACGGGCCGGCATGAACCGGTTGAGCAGGCCGAGGGGATCCAACTGCGCCTGCATGGCCGCATAGGCCGCCGCGCAGGCGGGACCGACGTAGGCCGCCAGCGGCCGGCGGCTACGGATCAGTTCGCTCTGGAAATAGCGCCTGAGCCCGGCCTCCTGGATCACCGCCTGGAACGCCTCCTCGAGCGCGAGGTAGCGGGCGAGGCCCTCGTCGTCCTCCCCGCGGTCGCCCCAGGCGCCCAGGGCGACATAGTCCCCCTCCCCCGGCAGCAGCAACGGCGGATTGGCCCCGTGGGCGGTAAGGAAATACTCGTAGGGCTCCAGCGGCCGCCACGCGCCGGGATGGGCGGAAATCAGGGCCTGCAGACGCTCCGAGGCCTCTTCGCTCCGTTGCGGGGGGGCGAAGATGGTGAGCCACAGATGGGGCGGCCAGGCGGCGGGCTCCCCCCGGGGCAGGTCGTCGACCGACTGCACGGGACGCGGATCGTCGAGCGCCACCAGCTCCAGCACGGCCTCGCAGACCACGCCAAGGCCTCCCAGCGCGCCGAATTGCCATCGGAAGGCCGGATCTTCCGGCGTCAGCCGGCGCGTCTGGCCCACTCCGTCAACGACCGTCAGTTCACAGACGGTATTCCAGAAACCGCCGTGGAACAGGGCGTCGGCGCCGAAGCCGCCCGCCGCCACGAAGCCGCCGATCGTCGGGGCCTCGGCCTGGCCGTCGTTGACCACCCCGAGCTTCCAGCCGAATTCGCGGACGTGGCGGTCCAATTCCCACACCGAGACCCCGGCCCCGGCGGCGAGCCGGCCGTCGCCGCGCCAGGACAGGTGACGCAGGCGGCCGAGATCGACGAGCGCCTCGTTCGCGCAGGGCACCGCCATGCCGTTCATCGAGTGGCCATTGCCGCGGGTGCGCACCGGGCGCCGCTTGGCCGCGCAGCCGGCCATGACCGCGCACAGCGCCTCAAGGCTGTCCGGCCTATGGGTCTCGGCCGGTTCGCCCGGGGGGAAGCCGCCGAAGTCCGACAGGGTCACGCGGCGGTCTCCGACGGGAAGCGGACGCCCAATTCGGCGGCGAGCCAACGGTTCCCCGGCGCGTAGAGGGCGCGGATTTCATCGGCGACCGTCGGGTCCAATTGGCGCCCCAGCGCCGGGGCCGAAGCGTTCAGCCGCCGCTCGGCGAGGACGGCAGGCGGCTCCACGAGGCCGAGGCCGCGGGCGGCGCGACCGTATGCGGCCTGAGGCGCGGCGGCCAGCTCGCCATAGTCGAGCACCAC
>DAICXL010000260.1:0-515 GCA_027312185.1 Caulobacterales bacterium
GGGCAAGTCCATGAAAGCGCGACCGAGAACGCGGGAGCTTGCCAAGAGCCTGAGGGCCGAACTGTCGCCCCCTGAGCTTCGGCTCGGGTTACGCCTCCGAGGAGCCCGTTCCAGCGGCGTTCGCTTCCGTCGCCAACACCCACTCGGCCCCTACGTGCTCGACTTCTATTGCGCGCCGGCCAGGCTGGCCGTGGAGGTCGACGGGTTCAGCCACCAGACCGGTGATCGAGGCGAGCGGGACGGGCTTCGAGATCGTTGGCTGGCGGACCAGGGCGTCCGCACCGTGCGGATCGCGGCGGTCGAGGTGCTGCGTGATCCTGATGCCGTCGCTGACTCACTGATCCGAATGGCGCTAGAAAGTCCCCCTCAGTCAGGCTGCGCCTGACAGCTCCCCCACTGCGTGGGGAGAGCCGAACGCCGGAGACTTCCCTTGTCGCGCATCGCCTATGTCAACGGCCGCTTCGTCCGCCAGGCCGAGGCCGGGGTCTCGATCGAGGACCGGGGGTTCCAGTTCG
>DAICXL010000261.1:0-514 GCA_027312185.1 Caulobacterales bacterium
TTCAGCAGCGCAAGGTCGGTCTTCGGGTCGGTGCCGACGACCTTGGCCTTCAGCCGCTCACGCGAGAAGAACTCGATCTCGATCTGGTCGGCACCCGCGATGACGTGGTTGTTGGTGACGATATAGCCGTCCTCGCTGATCACGAAGCCGGACCCGAGCGCCTCGGACCGTTGCGGGCCGCCCTGGCCGGGGGCACCGAAGTCGTTGAACAGGTCGCCGAACGGGCTGCCCTCGGCGGGGGTGGCGACCACGGCGCTGGTGGTGATGTTGACAACCGAGGGGCTGATCTTGTCGGCCAGCTCGGCAAAACTTTCGGGGGCACCGAAGCCTTGCGCCTGGCTTGCCGGTGCAAGGTTCAGACCGAAGCCCAGCACCAGCGCCAGAAGCGTGCTGGACCGCAGGGCGGTGCGGATGGATGGCGTGAGATCGGGCACTTTGCAAACTCCAGTTGATCGGGTCAGGCGTCAGAGATCTTCGCGGAGGAAGCCTGCTGCGTCGCTGCCGAACAAACAGT
>DAICXL010000262.1:0-502 GCA_027312185.1 Caulobacterales bacterium
GGAGTGGCAGGTGATGGGCGAACAGGTGCGCCTGGCCTATGATTCCGGCGGTCGCATCACCCTGCCGGAAGGCCTGTGCGCCGAGGCGGGGCTGGAGGACACGGTCGTCATCGTCGGCCTGAACGACCGGTTCCAGATCTGGTCGCGCGAGAAGTGGGCGGCCCGTCGCGCCGAACAGCGCGCCCTGGCCAAGGCCGGCATGGCCCAGATCGGCGCCCTGAAACTGGCGGCCCAGATGAAGCTGGCGGGAGGCGGGTCTTGACCGAAGCGCCCCACGCCCCCGTCCTGCTGGCCGAGGTGATCGAGGCGTTGAAGCCCGGTCCCGGCGATGTCGTGATCGACGCCACCTTCGGCGCCGGCGGCTACACCCGCGCCATCCTGGCGACGGGGGCCGAGGTGATCGGTCTGGATCGCGATCCGACGGTTCAGCCGCACGCCGACGCGGTCGCCAAGGACTTTCCCGGTCAGTTCCAGTTGATCCGCACGCCCTTCTCGGGTCTGG
>DAICXL010000026.1:0-381 GCA_027312185.1 Caulobacterales bacterium
GCCGCCATCGGCGAACCTGAGGCTGAACCCGCAGGCCGCCACGCCCGGCTGATCGTCCAGGTACTCGATGGCGGACCACACGGCGTCCAGGCCGCGCAGGTGCACGTTGGGGCCGATCAGAAGGACATAGTCGGAGCGGCTCTCCGCCATGCCCTGGTTCAGGGCGTCGGCGGCAAGGCCGGGGGCGATCGGCGACAGGGCCAAAGTGGGCCGGGAGATGTCCGGCCCGCAGCGGACCAGGGCGCTGCGCAGGCGCGACGCGCGCCCATCCTGCCCGTCGACGACGATCCATTCCGTCTCGGCGCCCGCGCCGCGTTGAAGCCCGAGCCCCTCGAGCCCGAGGTCGCCGCTCGCCCCGAGGCATTGGACGACGGTGAGCCG
>DAICXL010000026.1:391-24825 GCA_027312185.1 Caulobacterales bacterium
GCCGCGCCGCGGCGGGTTCGGGCGCCGGCCCGATCCGGAGCCGGATCGGCGCGGCCACAGGGGCTGGGGCGGGACGGACATCGGTCAGGATAGAAAGCAGATCGACGATCCGGTCCGGCGCCACGACGGAAAGGGTCTGCACGAAGCGGAGGTGCTCATCCTGGTCGAGGGTCTCGGCGCGATGGCGGTCGTCCGGCCCGATATCCAGCATCCGCACCCAGCCGTCGGCCGCGTCGCCGACCACGACCAGGGGGCGATCGGCGGGGAGGGCGGTTTGGAGGATGAAGCCCGCGTCGGCCTTGGCGAATGGCGAACGCTTCTCCTGAAGGTAGGCCTCCACGTCCTTGCGCGGATGCAGCAGGGCCGAACGGCCGAGGTCGACGTGCCGCAGGCTCATCGGATCGACCAGCAGGGTGGTCCGTTCCGACACGGCGACCGCCCAGCCCGCCGCCAGCAGGCCGCCTTCGGTCCGCACGGCGGTCTCCAGCTTGGCCATCCGGTACGGCGCCTCGCTCATCGTGAGGCCCTCCCCCCCGTAGGCTTCGAAGAGGGCGCGTTCGATCGGGTCGACGCATAGCGCGATCAATTCAGCGCGCCAGGGCTGGACGCGGCCGGTCCAGTCGGCCGCGCCGTCGAGGCGGAGCCGGGCCGTCCGCCGGGGCCCCGCCCGCGTCGAGACCACCTGCGGCTCGGCCGTGTCCAGCGCCGTATAGAGCGCGTCCGGAATCGGAAAACACGCCGCGAACGGGCGCAAGAGTCCCGGAGACGCCGCCTCGGCCGCCGGCGTGGCCAGGCCTCGAGGCGCGATCGAGGCGGCCCGATCGCCGACCGCTGTGAGCTCGATGTCGAACCCGGACTGCACGCAGCTGCCAACGACATAGAGGTTGTTCAGCAGCAGGAAGGCGTCGACGATCTCGAAGCCGTGGCCCGCATGGCGGGCGATCCCAGGACCCGCGCCAGGCCGGGCGCGGAAGGGCAGCAGCCCCAGGCCTTCAACGGCCAGGCCGACGCTGAGCTCCTCCGGCGCCGCGTCGCGGGGGAGGAGGAGCTCGAACCACGGCAAGTCCATATCGTAGGCGGTGGCGAGGACAGGCTCGGGATCGCCGTCGCGGAAGACCTGAAGCTGGAGCGCCCGCCCCTTCAGCTCAGGCCAGTCCTCGGCCACCGTCACCCGCAGCGCCCCCTCGGCGTCATAGGCCACGGCGAACAGGGCCGAGGCTCGGAAGACTGCGCCGTCCAGCCCAGCCTCGATCATACCCGGCGCGGCCAGCACCATATCCCCCCCGTCCAGGGCCTCGATCGGGAAGTGGGCCGCAAACCGGGCCCGCCCGTCCTGCTCGGTCCAGGCCGTGGTCACCGGGTAGGGGAGGCGGCGGTCGCCGCGCCACAGCTCGAGCCCCGTCGGCCGGCCCCTCCAGTCGCCGGCGAGGGCGCCCTCGATCTTGCCGTAGCCGGCGCGATCGATCTCGATCGCGAGCGCGCCTGCCCCCGGGGCGATCTCGAAGTCGGCGCGCTTGCTTTTGAGGCGGAACAGCCCGTCCGCCGTGCGGGCCTCGAAGCTGTGCGGCCGCCCATCGCGATAACGCTCGGGCGTCACAAGGGCGAAAGCATAGCCGCCATCGCCTTCTCCAAGCTCCACCAGCTTGGGGTCCAGTCTGTCCGCCACGCAGACCCCGGCCACCGACCCGTCGATGAGCACCTCGACAGCCAACCTGTCGGACCGGCTTTCCCGGTCGGTGACCCAGCCCCGGATCACCGCATCAGTGTCCACCCGGACCCAGCCCGCCAGGGCGCGCACGCGCTCGGGGGCGCCCTGTTCGGGGTCGCTGCGGCTTGCCGGCTCTGCTTTCACGGGCGCTTGAATGGCCATTGGAATTTGGACTGGAAGTCGATCCTTAGGTGTTGCTTAAAGCTCGGCATGGCTTGGTGGGCAAGAAATCGCTTTCTGAACTGCGGCCGTGATCCCGACGTCCGGATGAGCATACTGAAGACTCTGGACATTGAGATCGGATGAAGCCGGAGCCCGCATCCCCTTTGCACAGGCTGAACGTCGGGAAAGAGGTTTTCCTGTGCCGGCGCCTGCCGGACGTCCTGGATGGGCGTGAAGCGGAAGCAGCCATCGCCGCCGCCCTCGCCGCCGCGAAGGCCGAGCGGCCGGGGATGCTCTACTGGAACGCCCGCATCGAAGCCACGCCGCCGGGCAGGATCCGCTTCGGGCGCGCGGGCCTCGACCCCCTGCTGGCTTGCGACCACGACCTGTCGTCGTGCACGGCGATCAGCGAGCCCGCCTTCGAGCGCCTGGTCGCCCGCGGGGCGGTGAAGGGCGAGGCCGACTTCCCCAGGGCCGTGGCCCTGCTCGCCCGCGCGCCGGGGCTCGGCGCGGTATGGTGCGAGGGTCTGGAAGGCGTTATCGACCTGCAGGCGCCGCCCCCCCTGACCCTGCCCCAGGGACCGGCCACCAGCGCCGACACCCTCACCCTCGCCATCCTCGTCCACAGCCCCGCAGCGTCCGTCGAGCCGTTCTTCGCCGCCCTCAAGGGCCAAGTTCTGGCAGGCGGTCTCGATGTTCTGGTGCTCGCCCTCGATCACGACTCCGAACAGATCAGGGAGCTGACGCGCCTGATCAACCTGGCGACCGCGGCCGACCCCCGCATGAAGGTCCGCCGCTATGCGATCAGCGGCCCCCTCGCGCCGGAATTCCTGGCCAATATCGCCATCGGCCTGGCGACAACGGAAGCGGTCGTCCTCGCCGACGCCCACTGCATCCCCGTCACCGCCAACGCCGTTCAGAGGCTGGCCGACTGGGCTCTCAGCGGGGACGCCGCCGCCGCCTGCCCTCGCATCGTCTTCGACCGGCGCCTTGTGGCCGCCGGGCTGGCGCTGGCGGCTTCTGGCGACGGAGCCGAATCCGTCGTGGCCTGGGATGATCTGAAGCTTTCGGCGGAGCTGCGGACCGCCGCAGCGCCCGCGCCCTGGTTCTTCGCGGCGCGACGGACCGCCTGGCTGGCGGCCGGGGGCCTGCGCCGCAATCCCGCCGGCCCCTTCTGGACGGCCGGCTTCGCCTTCGCGCACGGGCCAAAGGGACGGACCTATCTGGTCGGATCCGAGATCGCCGAGTGGATCGGCAAGGAGCGCCCGCTGTCCGCCGGGCAGAGCGCTCCGGCCCACAACAGCCTTCAGACCCACGCTATGGCCGCTATCCGCGAGCCGGAGCCGTCATCGGCCCCTGTCCCTCTTTTGGGGGGCGGCGATCTGGTCGCCCTGCCGGGGGCAAGCGGTTCCGGCCAAGCCGCCTTCTCCGACCGCTTTCCCAGCGCCGCCGACCTGCGCGTGCTCGTCTTCGCCGACCTTTTCGGCGCGTCTCAGTCCATCGCCTTCGTCGACGGCCTGGCGGCGGCGCGGGATCGGGGGGCGGTCGCCGTCCGGATCGTCGATGAGACCGCCTTGCCCGGGGACAGCCGGGCGCTGCAGGAAGCGGAGGCGGCGGAACTGGTGGACAACCATCTCAGCGCGACCCAGCCGCAGGTGATCGTCGTCTCCCGCCTTGGCCATAGCGGCCTCTGGCGCGCGGTGCGGAACGCCGCGCGGCGGGACGGCATTCCCGTCCTGTGCCACCTCGACGACGACATCCTCGGCCTGCCCGCCACCTTGGGGATCGAGCGTTATCGCCTGGCCCGCAGCCCGAAACGGGCCCTGACCGTGCAGCGCATCCTGAAGGAGGCCGACCTGATCCTGGCCGCCACGCCGGCCCTGGCCCAGCGCCTGAAAGCAGGCGCCGGTCATGACCGCGTCGTGGCGCTGAGCAGCGGCGCGGCGGGACGCCCCGGCGCCCGCCGCACGACCGCTCCGAAGACCCGCCTGCGGATCGGCTACATGGGCTCGGCCTCTCATGACCATGACCTCGCCATGGTGGTCCCCGCCCTCAACAGGGTGCTCGCCGCCTATGACGGAGTGGAGGTTGCGCTGTTCGGATCGATCGCAGAGCAACCGTCAGCCCGGCGCATCGAGGGCGCGGTCGAGCGGTTCGGGCCCGTTTCAGGAAACTACATGGGCTTTCGGCGACGGCTGTCCGAACTCGCGTTCGATATCGGCTTGGCTCCCCTCACCGACGAGCCCTTCAATCGGCTCAAGACGGCGACCAAATGGGCCGAGTACGCCGAAGCCGGCGCCGCGACCCTGGTCTCCCCGCTCGGGCCCTATGCGGCGATCGTCGAAGCCGGAGCGGCCCTGGGAGCCCGGCCTCAGGCCTGGGAGGCGGGACTTCGCCGCCTCATCGAATCCCCGCGGCTCCGGAACGATCTCACCGGGCGCGCCGACCAGCTTCTCACCGAGCGATATGGGTGGGACAAGCTTGAGCAGGAGGTTCTGGCCGCCCTGGACCGTGTGCGGACGGCCAAGCGGACGGCGGCATGAGCGAGCAGGAACCCGATCCGCCTGGAACGGCCTTGGCCTCGGCGGCAGGCGAGGAGGCCCTGCAGACAGAGCTGCAGGCCCGGATCGCCGAAGCGGAATGGCTCAAGAGCCACTACGAGGAGCAGCTTCGGGCGGCCTTCGCCCAGATCGGGGCGCTGCAGGCCCGGGTCCGCGCCGCGGCTCCCCCCGAGAGCGCCGTTGCCCGGCAGCCTGAGGCCGACGCCGCCGAGCTCGCCCAGTTGAGGGCGGAGGTGAAACGCCTTTCCGCCGCCGAAGCTCGCTATCTCGACCGCATCGAGGAACTCAAGGAAGCGATCGACCATGAACGCTGAGCGCTCAGGCGCCGGGGCGAGTCTGGCCGCGGGTGCGTCCGACCTGATGAGGCGGCTCTTCCCCCCACAGATTGAGGGCTACCTGGACCGTATCGTCGCCGATGAAGCCGTCGGCTGGGCGTTCGACCGTCGAAGACCCGATCGCCGGGTGCTGATCGTCGCGCGGTACAAGGGCCGCATCGTCGCCGAGTGCCTCGCCGACCTGCCGCGACGGGACCTCGAAGGCGCGGGCAAGGGCGACGGACGCTGCGGCTTTCGCCTGAAGATTCCGTCCACCCTGCCGGAGGCGGCGCGCCAGGATCTCGCGATGGAGGCGGTGGCCGGCCTTCGCCGCCGCCTGCTGAGCCGGGCCAAGCGCTTCCGCGTGGAGGAACCCGCCGCTTCGGCGGCCCCCGACCCGTTTCGCGGCCCCCCCGCCGGATTCATCGAGCGCTATGTGGGCGGTGTCCTCAAGGGGTGGGCGGTCGATCCCAATAATCCCGAGACCCCTGCCCAGATCGACGTGTTCGACGGCGAGGTCTTCCTGGGCGCGGTCAGGGCCGAGATTCAGCGGCCCCGCCTGCAGGAATCCGGCGCGCCCTTCGGCGCGCGGGGGTTCGAGTTTCGCATGCCGGACACCCGGGATGTCGGGCCCGACCACATCCGCGCCCGCATCTCCGGCACGCGGATCGACCTGAGGCGCAGTCGCGCCTTTCCTGGCGATCTCGCCGGCCGGGGCGGCCCAGCCGCGCCTTCCGCCGGAACAAATGTCCATCCCGCGGGCGCGGCGAAGTCGCCGGCGACGGGGGCCGTCTTCGAATCTCCCCGCGCCGACCAGATCGCCTTCGTAGTCTGCGGCGAAAACGACGCGGGAGATCTCGGACCGTCGCTGACCTCCGTCCGCGCCCAGGGCGAGCCGCATCCCGCCCTCGCCGTGCTCGGCCCCCCGCTTCCCGAGGGGGTCGACGCCGAGACCTTCGGGCCGGGGAACGAGAGCGGCCTGCGATCCTTCTTCCGGAGCGCCGCCATGGTGGCGTTCCTTTCCCCAGGGCAGGCGGCGGCGCCCCTGGCCGCTCAGGCCCTGCGCGGCGCGCCTGCGGGCGATGTCCTGTACTGGCGGGCCGCCGGGGGCGCCGGACTCGGCCCCGATCCTGATCTGGCGGTGGCCCTGGGCGCCCGCACCTCGGGACTTGCGATCCGGGGCGACGTGCTCGCGGCCCTGCCTCCCGATTTCGCCGCCTCCCTCGCGAGGGAGGGACTGGGCGCCCTGGAAGCCTGGGCGGCCGGAGCGGGGCTCAAATGGACTGAACTCGACGAGCCTATCGCCACCCCTGCGGCGCGGGCGGGCGCACGATCGACACGCGGAGCGGGCGAGCGTCCTCGGCGGCTCAGCCTGTGCGCCTGGAGCGGGTGGGATGAGGGCCCTCCCCTCGCCCTGCGCGCCCTCCTGGCGGGCGCCGACGGGTTCGACGTGGAGATTCTCGCCCCCGCCGATCGGGCGAAGGGTTTGCAGGACCAGATCGCCGCCTGGGCGTCTCCCGGCGCCCGCAGCCTCGCCGTACGGCCCGTCGATGTTCCGGGCGCCGGCGGCTCCGCCCCGCTGTGGCGGATCATGACCCTGGCGGCGACAGGGCAGGTGGCTATCCTCTGCCACGGCGAGGCGGAAGTTCCCCCCGAGGCCTTGGCCAACCTCGCCGCCTGGGCGCATCGGCAGGACATCGGCGCTGCCACCCTGCCGTTACGCGCCGACACGGAGGGCGGATTGGCCGGCCTCACGCTCGAATTGGCCGGAGGGTTCTGCACCGCCGCCGAGGCCGGCGTGAACGGGGCGGATCTGACTGGGCGTCCGATCCTGGCCGCGCCTGCCGCCTTCATGGCCATCTCGCGCGCGGCGCTGGCGGTCGCCGACGGGTTCGATGCCGACGGCGCGGGCGAGTTGGCGGACCTTGACCTCGGCCTTCGGCTCCGCGGGCTGGGACGGCGATCGGTTCTCCTCACCGGCTTCCAGGCGGAGGCGCCCGCCGAGCTGATTCGGCGGTGGCGGCGCCGCGTCGTCTCCCCAAGCTTGATCTCCGCGCTTTCGGCCGGCGCTCGCGCCGATGTCGCCGCCTTCGCAAGCCTGACGGCGGCGCCGCGTTGAAAGCCCCGGCCCGTCGGGTCCTGGCCGCGATCGATCTGGTGCAGGATTTCGACGTCCTCGCGCCCATCCTCACCCGGTTGTCCGAAACTCCAGAGCTGGATCTCAGGATCGTGGTCAGCGATTGGCTGGCGCGCCGGGCGCCGCGGATCGCCCTCGACCTGCGCCTTCGCCGGCTGGCCTTCGATTATGTGAAGCGCAGCGACCTGCTAGGCGGGTCGGGGCCCGGCCTCGACGGGACAGCTATGCTGCTGACGGCCTCGGAGTCCTCCGCAGGGCCGCATCGCTGGGTCCGCGCCCTGGTCGAGCGCGCCAATCGGGCGGGCCTGGGGACCTTCACGGTCCAGCACGGCCTGGACAACCTGCAGACCCTGGCGGTCGCCGACGGGGCCGGCCCCCCCCCGATCGCATCGGATGTCCTGTTCTGCTGGCCGCCGGAGGAGAGGCTGCCTGACGATCTGCCCCCTCGCCTGCGCGCCAGGCTCGCTTGCGTGGGCCGGGCCCGTTTGGAGCCGCCGGCCCGCCTCCCCACGTTTGACCTGGCCGTCTTCGAGAACCTGCACGCCAAGGCCTATGCCGAGGCCGACCGGGACCTCGTGCTGGAGCGGCTGCTTGGACTGGCGCAGGCGCGGCCGTCCCTGGCGATCTATGTTCGGGCCCATCCGGCTGGCGGTTGGCTCGACCATGCGCGCGGGCGCCTGTCGAAACGGCGGAACCTGACCTTCGTCCCCTCCCGCGCCGCGCGACGGGCGTTGGAGGACGGATCGGCGGTAGCGGCGCTGGCGCGGCGGGTGATAACCACCCCCTCGACCATCGCCCTGGACGCCGTCCAGGCCGGACGCCCCGTCGCCCTGGCTCTCGACGGAGGCGCCTTGTTCTCCCCGCTTCCCGTCCTGGGCTCCCTCGATGACTGGATCGCCTTCGCCGATGCGCCCGCCGGGCTCCCGGACGGGCAGGCCGGATTCTTCGCCCGGCACGTGCGCGCCGGAGACGCCGCCGGCCGTATTGTTGAGCAGCTGGTCGCCTGGCCCGGGAAATCCGATGCGTAGCCGGCGGTTTGAAGCTAAAAGCTCAGCAGGTGAGCCCCAGGTACGGGGCGGGGGCGTCTGATCCAGCATGAGCGTATTGCTGCGAGCGACAGCGATTCAGGGGCGCGTCATCGGCGCCCTGATGCTGCGCGATCTCGTGGCGCAAGGCGCCAGCGGCACCATCCCTTTCTTCAAGGTGCTGCGCCGCCCGATTTTCATGGTGGCGGCATTCTACGTCCTGGGCCGCGTCGCGAGCGGTTTGGCGCCGCATGGCATCCCGCTTCTGGTCTTCATCGTCACCGGCTATCTGACCTGGCTCGCGTTTTTACGCTCGTTCGTCGGCGTCAGCGGCGCTGGCGGCAGCGCCAGGGTCCTGATGATCCCTCACGTCACGCCGCTAGACCTGATGCTGAGCGTCGTTGCGCTTGAGTTCTTCGTCTATACTGCAATCTTTGTCGCCTTGACCGGCGCAGGGCTGCTGTTCGAACAGGCTCCGCTGCCAGCCGATCCCCTCGGCGTCATCCTCGCGTTCTGGTCGGCCATCGGGCTTGGAACTGCAATGGGCATGATCGCCGCCTCGGTCGGCCGCATCACGCCGATCCTTACCGATCTCTTCATGGGCGTTCGCATCCTTGGGCACGCCCTGTCCGGCGTGTTCGCGCTTGCGACCGACACGCCGCTGTTCGTGCTTGAGATCCTGAAATGGAACCCGCTGTTCCACTCCATAGAGTGGCTGCGGGAGTCGTGGTGGTCGGGTTACAAGTCGCCGATTGCCGATCCCATGTACATCCTGACCTGCCTGTTCTTCCTTGTGGCGATAGGATTGGCCACCGAGCGGGTTACGCGGCCTTGGATGGCCGAATGACGGTACAGGTCGTCGATGTATCCAAATCTTATCTCGCGTTCGGGCGCCGCCACTATGTCTTCCGCGACCTCAATCTGACTTTCCCCAAAGGAAGGAATATTGGGGTCATCGGGCCGAACGGCTCGGGCAAGTCCACGCTTTTGCGTTTGATCGCCGGCGCCGAGGAGCCGGATAAGGGCTATATCGCCCGGGACATCCGCCTGTCATGGCCCCTCGGCTTCGCCGGCGCCTTCAATATGGGCCTAAGCGGCGTTGCCAACGCCCGGTTCTTCGCCCGACTGTACGGCAAGAATCCCAACGAGGTGGTGGAGTTCACCGCCGAGTTCTCTGAGCTAGCGGATTTTCTCCAGTGGCCGGTCAGAGCCTATTCGACCGGCATGAGGGCGAAATTCGCCTTCGCCCTATCGATGGCGATCGACTTTGAATGTTTACTGATCGATGAGATTTTAGGCGTGGGGGACGCTGCGTTCCGGGCCAAGTGTGCGGCCGCGCTCGCCGAGCGGCAGTCCCGGTGCAACATCATTCTCGTCAGCCACAATCTTAAGGATGTTTTGAGGATGTGCGACCGCGTTGTGATCCTCGGCGGACCTCAGCCCATCATTTCAGACGATGTACGCAATACGGTAAAGCGCTATGCGCTGATGCTGGGAAATGTTCAGGAAGCGCTGGAGCTCTAGGATGAACCTCCAAGCCACAGAGGTCAGCGGCCGTCCGGTTAGCGAAGTCGGCCAGCGATCCGTATCGGGGCGCGGCGCCCCGGTGCGCCGCCCGTTCCTTCTCTTCATCTCGATCACAGCCCTGCTCGCCGCGATCTACTATGGCCTGCTCGCTGCGCCGATGTACGTGACCGAGACGCGCTTCAGCATCCGCAGCCAGCAACCGGTCGCGCCGACCAGCATCATGGCCGCCCTCAACGGCGGCGCTGGCCGCGACTCGCTAGCGGACATCACGGCGGTACAGGACTACATCCAGTCGCGAACCATGCTCGCCGAGCTCGAAAGCGCGTACCATCTGCGCGATTCCTATTCAAAGTTCAGGCTCGACTTCCTTCACCGCCTGCGCCCCGGCGCGAGCGAGGAATCCTTCCTCAAGTTCTACCGCAAGATGGTCCGCGTCCGGCTCGACCGGGAGGCCGGCATAATCGAGGTCGACGTGCGGACGTTCGACAAAGCGTCGGGGCCTCTCATCGCTAGCTCGATCCTGCTGCGGACCGAAGCTTTCGTGGACGGCATGACCCAGAGGCTGAGGTCGGAGACCCTTCGCTCGGCCCAGGGGCAGCTCGATCAGGCCAACCGGGATGTCGAGGTCGCCCGAGCGGCGGTCGCCAGCTTCCGCAACGCCGCCTCAAGCGTCAATCCGAGCGCCGGCGCCGCACAGATCCAAGGCGGCCAGGCCGCCCTCGAGAGCCAGGCCGCCACCATCCAGGCCGAGCTCGCTTCCGCCCTCACTTTCAACCGCCCGGATTCTCCAGTGGTGCGGCAACTCCGCGCCCGCCTGGCCTCGGTCCAGGGCCTGGCCGCCCGCCTGCGCGCCGAGCAGGGCGCCGGCGGCGGCGGTCGCCAGGTGACTGCCTACGAGACCCTCTTGGTCCAGCGCGACAACGCAGAGCGGAAGCTCACGGCCGCATCGGCCAATTTCGACACGGCCCGCGCCACGGCGCAGCAGCGCGAGAAATACGTCGTGCGGGTGGTGAACCCGAGCCCGCCCGATAAGCCGACGCAGCCGCGTCGTTTCCTGGACTTCTTGACGGTCTTGCTGTTCGCCCTGACCGGCTACGCCATTGTTTCTCTCGCCATCGCGGGCATCCGCGACCACCGTGGGGTCTGAATTCATGTTGAGGTTTGGACTTGCGGCCCTGGCCGTCCTGACGATGCTCGCCGAAGAGAGTCGAGCTCAGGCCCCCGCCAGCAGCCTGCCGCCGACCGTATCGGCCCTTCAGGTTCAGGCCCCCGCCCAAACGCAGGGGCGAGCGGCCCCGCTGCCCCCCACGGGCCCGGTCATGGTCACCATGGCCGACGGGACTCAGGTCCCTGTCTTTGGCTCGGACCTGTTCTCCGGGGCCTTCGCCTCGGCGCGGCCGGGCGCGCGCAGCGACTACCCGATCCAGCCGGGCGACCAGATCGCGGTGCGCCTATTCGGCGCAGTCAATTCTGATGCGGTCCAGACCGTCGATAGCAACGGCCAGCTGTTCATCCAGGGCATCGGCGCCATCAACGTCTCCGGTCTACCCGCCGGCCAACTGCAGTCGCGGGTCTCGACGGCCCTCCGATCCGTCTACACCGATGCGGTCGGCGTCTACGTCAATGTCGTCAACGGCGGCACCTTGGGCGTGTTCGTCACCGGCGACGTACAGCGAGCCGGCCGCTATGTCGGCTCTCCGGGCGACAGCGTGCTGTTCTTCCTCGACCAGGCCGGCGGGGTCGATCCTCTGCGCGGCAGCTTGCGCGACATCACCATCCGCCGCGGCGCCCAGGTGGTCGGCCGCTACGATCTCTATGACTTCATCCTGAAGGGGTCGATCACCCCGTTCCAGTTCCAGGACGGCGACGTGGTCTTCGTGGCCCCGCGCGGCGCCCTGGTCGCCGCCGTCGGCGACGTGCGCAATTCCTACGCCTTCGAGACGCCGGTGGGGTCGTCGACGATCACGGGGCGTGAGCTCACCACCCTGGCCATCCCGACCGCCAGCGCGACCAGCACCAGCGTCACCCGGGTCCAGAACGGCCTGCGCAACTCGGCCTATTACACCGTCTCCGATCTCGGCGCGGCCACCCTCATCGACGGCGCGACCGTGGTGTTCCGGTCCGAGATCTTCACCCAGACCATCAACGTCTTGGTCCGCGGCGACATCCAGGGTCAGACGGCCTTCGTCATGCCCCGCGGCGCCACCCTGAGCCAGGTCCTGGCCCAGCTTCCCCTCGACGGCAGCGATATCGTCCGCGAGTACATCCACATCGAGCGGCCGTCGGTAGCGGCCGCGCAGAAGGTCGCCCTCGACCAGGCTTTGGACAATCTCGAGCGCGCAGCCCTCACACAGCCCACCTATGGCGCCGAGACGGCTGCCGCCAAAACAGCGGAGATCGCCGCGATCCAGTCCTATGTGGCGGCGGCCCGCCAAGTCCAGCCCGACGGCAAGGTGGCGATCTATACTGACGGTGTTTTCAACGACCTTCAGCTGATGAGCGGCGACACTATCATCCTGCCACGCCGCTCGGACGTGGTGCTGGTCGCCGGCGAGGTGCTTTCGCCCGGCGCCTTCTCCTACACCTCGCGCCTGGCGGCGCGGGAGTTTGTCAACCGCGCCGGCGGCTTCGGGCAGAACGCGATCAAGAACAAGGTTGTGCTGCGCCGCGCTGACGGCACGGCCGTCGTCACCAAGGCGGGCGAGCAGGTCCGCGCCGGCGACACCATCGTGGTCACGCCCAACTTCTCCGCCGGCCGCAAGATTCAGCTGTGGCGCGACCTGACCCAGATCGCGTTCCAGATCGCCACCACCGCGGCCGTGGCCATCAACTTGAGCGACCGCAACAACTGATGCCAAGCCGCCCCCGGCTCAGGTCGGGCGGCGGGCGGCGGGCGGCGGGCTCGCATGGTTAACCTCATCGAAACCGACAGATAGCTAAGCCTTAACCACGTCCTCGCTGCCGCGCGGGCGGGGGGTCTGCGGCGTCGCCCGGGGGGCGGTGCGCGCTGACAGAGCAGTGGAATCGCCGCATGGCGAGACTGACGCCTTTTGGACCTGCCCACCGGCCGCCGCTCGCTGCAGCGGCCTGCGTCCTTCTGGTCCTTTCCTTCTCCACCGCCGCCCACGCCCAGGTTCTGGAGATCGGCGACGGCGGCGCCGTGACCACCTACGACGGGCCGACCGTCTTCACCGAGCAAGGCGCCGAGCCGATCACCCCCCCCGCCCCAGAGCCCGCGCCCGCTCGCCGCGGCGGCGATCCGGCGGGTCGGGCCGAGGTCCAGCGTGAGATCGCCGCCGCAGCCGCTGCCTATTCCCTCTCCCCCGCCCTGGTCGAGGCCGTGGCCTGGCGCGAGTCGCGCCTGCGTCACGACGCGGTCTCCCCTGTCGGCGCGACGGGGGTCATGCAGTTGATGCCCGGCACGGCCCGCGACCTGGGCGTCGACCGCTTCGACCTGCGGCAAAATATCCAGGGCGGCGCGGCCTACCTCAGCAGGATGGTTAACCAATTTGGCGGAGACCTGACCCTGGGGCTCGCCGCCTACAACGCGGGCCCGCAAGCGGTGCGGCGCTGGGGCGGCGTGCCGCCCTACGCAGAGACCCGGAACTATGTCGCCGCCATCCTCGACCGCCTCGCCGCCCGCGCCATCCAGACCACGCCCTAAGGAGACGCCGTCCATGACCTTTCAAACCCGCGGCGCCGCCTTCATCGCCGCTGCCGGCGGCCTGCTCGCCGCCGACGCCGCCCGCGCCCAGAGCGTCCAGCTCGACCCCGCCGGCTCCAACGTCCTGATGGCCGGCGTCGGCTGGCTGCAGGGCACCATGATGGGCAACATCGCCACCGCCGTCGCAGTGATGGCCATCGCCGCCTGCGGCTTCATGATGCTGACCGGCCGCCTCAACTGGCGCTACGGCGCCACCGTCATCCTCGGCTGCTTCGTCCTCTTCGGCGCCGCCACCATCGTCGGCGGCATCCGCTCCGTCGCGACCGGTCTGTAGCCGCGATGGCGGAGCAGCTCGACAGGGACCCGGTGTTCGGCGCGCTGACCCGCCCGCAGATGTTCGCGGGCGTGACCTACAGCTTCTTCGTGCTCAACGCCGTGGTCACCGCCGAGCTGTTCCTGATCACCCGGTCGTTCTGGGCCCTGGCCGCCGCCGTGGTCATCCACCTGGTCGGCTACGTCGCCTGTCTCAAGGAGCCGCGGGTGTTCGACCTGTGGCTCACCAAGGTCAGCCGCTGCCCGCGGGTGCGCAACTTCAACCTGTGGGGCTGCAACAGCTACCGGCCATGAGCAGCGCACCGAAGCTTCGCATCGACCAGATCGTCCGCCGCGAGCAGCAGGCCGGCTCGCGCCTGCCCTACGCCCGCCACGTCGACGACAACACCATCGAGACCCGCGACGGCATGCTGATGCAGGTGATCCACCTGGCCGGCCTGCCGTTCGAGACCGCCGAGACCGACGAGCTCAACTACCGCAAGGCCGTGCGCGACACCCTGCTGCGCGGCCTCGCCTCCTCCCGCTTCGCCCTCTACCACCATGTCGTCCGCCGCGAGGTGACGCCCTCGGTGGAAGGCGAGTTCGCCGACGATTTCTCGCGTTCGCTGAACGACGCCTGGAAAGAGCGGCTGGCGGCCAAGAAACTCTACGTCAACGACCTGTTCCTGACCCTCGTCCGCCGCCCTCTGCAGGGCAAGGTCGGGCTGATCGATCAGGCCGTCACCCTGTTCCGCGGCGCCGCCGACGGCCCCGAGGTCCAGGCCGCCCGCGCCCACGACCTGCGCGAGCTGGGCGGCGCCCGCGAGACCATGCTGTCGGTGCTGGCCCCCTATGGCGCGCGCCTGCTCGGGGTCTACGACACCGAGAACGGCCCCTGCTCGGAGCCGCTGGAGTTCCTCTCCACCCTGTTCAACGGCGAGATGCGCCCGGTCCTGCTGCCGCAGCAGGATCTGGGCAACTACCTGCCCTACCGCCGGGTGAGCTTCGGCCTCGAGGCCATGGAGCTGTCCAAGGCCGGCGCCCTGCCCCGCGGCTTCGCGGCCATGGTGTCGGTGAAGGACTATCCGGCCCAGACCGGCCCGGGAATGCTGGACGACCTGCTGCGACTGCCGCACGAGATGACGCTCACCCAGAGCTTCGCCTTCGTCGACCGCCAGGCGACCCTGGACAGGATGAACCTGTCGCTGCGCCGCATGCGCGCCGCCGACGACGAGGCGATGTCCCTACGTGCCGGCCTGGCCCAGGCGAAAGACGACGTCGCCGCCGGGCGGGCCGCCTTCGGCGAGCACCACCTGTCGGTGATGGTCAAGGCCGATAGCCTCGCCGGGCTGAACGAGGCGGTCGGCGAGGTCCAGTCGGCCTTCACTGAGCTCGGCGTCATCTCGGTGCGCGAAGACGTCAATCTGGAGCCGGCTTTCTGGGCCCAGTTCCCCGGCAATTTCAAGGACATCGCCCGGCGGGCGACCATCTCCACCGCCAATTTCGCCGGGCTCGCCTCGGGCCATAACTTTCCGCTCGGCAAGGCCGAGGGCAACCATTGGGGCCCGGCGGTCACCGTGCTGGAGACCACCTCGGCCGGCCCCTACTACTTCAACTTCCACAAGGGCGACCTGGGCAACTTCACCATCATCGGGCCGTCCGGCTCGGGCAAGACGGTGGTGCTGGGCTTCCTCCTCGCCCAGGCCCAGAAGTTCGCCCCCCGCACGGTGTTCTTCGACAAGGACCGCGGCGCCGAGATCTTCCTGCGCTCCATCGGCGGCCGCTACGAGACCCTGCGTCCCGGGCACGCCACCGGCTTCAACCCCCTGCGGCTGGAAGACACCCCGGCCAACCGGCGCTTCCTGACCGAATGGGTCGGCCGCCTCGTCACGGCGGGGGGCGAGACCCTGTCGCCTGAGGATACGGCGCGGATCAAGGACGGGGTCGACGCCAACTTCGACCAGGCCCTGCCCTACCGCCGCCTGCGCTACTTCGCCGAACTGTTCCGGGGCGAGCGCCGCCCCGACGCCGCCGACCTTTCGGCGCGGCTGGCGCCCTGGTGGGGGACCGGCGAGCGGGCCTGGCTGTTCGACAACGACGACGACCGGCTCGACCTCGACGCCATGACGATCGGGTTCGACATGACCCAGATCCTGGACGATCCGACCGCGCGCACCCCGGCCATGATGTACCTGTTCCACCGCGTGGAGCAGCGCCTGGACGGCCAGCCGACCCTGATCGTCATCGACGAAGGCTGGAAGGCCCTGGATGACGAGGTCTTCGTCGGCAAGATCAAGGACTGGGAAAAGACCATCCGCAAGCGCAACGGGGTGATCGGCTTCGCCACCCAGAGCGCCGCCGACGCCCTGTCGTCGAAGATCGCCAGCGCCATCATCGAGCAGGCGGCGACCCAGATCTTCATGGCCAACCCCAAGGCGCAGGAAGCCGAGTACTGCACCGGCTTCGGCCTGACCGCCCACGAATACGAGCTGATCAAGTCCCTGCCCGACACCGCCCGCTGCTTCCTGATCAAGCACGGGACCGACAGCGTCGTGGCGCGGCTGAACCTGGCGGGCAGCCCTGAGCTGCTCACCGTTCTGTCCGGGCGCGAGAAGACCGTTCGCATCCTCGACGACCTGCGCCGCGACCTCGGCGACGATCCGGCCGGCTGGATGCAGAAGCTGGTGGGACGCGCCTGATGGCGGCCCTGTGCCCGGCCCCCGGCGACGACATCGGCCTGGTCCGCGGCCTGATGGCCACGGTGGACTGCAACGTCGGCGCCCTGACCCGCGAGGGCTATGGCGTGCTGTCGCAGCCGGGCGGCGTGGTCATGGCCGTGATGGTCAGCCTGATGACGATGTACGTGGCCTTCATCGGCTATCGCATGCTGCTCGGTCGCAGCCCGCTGCACATCGGCGAGCTGACCATGTCGGCCCTGAAGATCGGCGTGGTCATCGTGCTGGCCTCCAACTGGGCCGCCTATCAGACCGTGGTCTACGACACCCTGTTCAAGGGCCCGGCCCAGCTAGCGTCCATGCTGATGAACGCGGTCCAGCCTGAAGGTTCGGCCTTCCGCGGCGATCCCTTCGACGGGCTGCAGGTCGCCTTCGACGAACTGCAGCGGTCCGCCTCGGCCTTCGCCGGCCGGGCGGGCGCCCAGGCCTCGCCCTTCGTCGGCGGGGTCGGCTTCGGCGCCTTCGCCCTCAACAGCTCGGCCATGCTGATGCTGCTCTCCAGCCTCGGCGTCGTCCTGGCCTCCAAGATCGTCCTGGCCGTCCTCCTGGCCCTCGCGCCTCTCGTCGCCGGCCTCCTGCTGTTCGACGCCACCCGCGGCGTGGTCGAGGGCTGGCTCAAGGCGGCGGTGGTGTTCTCGATCGCGCCCTTCCTGGCCACCCTGTTCCTGGCCCTGCAGCTGACCCTGATGGAGCCGACCCTCATCGCCCTGGCTGCCGCCCGCGGCGAGGGCCGCACCGAGCTGGCCCACGCCGTCGGCGCCCTGGTGCTGATGAGCGTCTTCCTCTGCGTCCTCGCCGGCGCCGGGATCGCCGCCGTCATGCTGGCCGCCGGGGTGCGCCTGCCGCGCAAGGGCTCCGACGCGGCCGCGTCAGCGACCCGGTCGACCTCGACCGCCTCGTCCACCTCCACCGCCGCCCCCGCGGAGATGCAGAGCCGCGTCGCCGCCGTGGCCGCCGCCGCCGCCGCCATGGAGCGCCGCGACACGGCCGCTCCGCGCGCCGGCCGCAGCCAGACCACCGACCGCCGCATCACCCTCGGCGCCGACCGCACATCCACCCCCGCCGCGGCCGTCGCCGGCGGGACCACCCCACCCCTGGGCCAGAGCTACCGCAGGGCCTCCGCCCCGCGCCGCTCGGCCGCTGCCTCCCGGAGGGACCGGTGAACGCCGAGATCGCCACCGCCGAACGCCGGCGCCAGACCTATTATACGGACGCCGCCACCTGGGCCGGCGACGTCAACGGCCGCCTGAGGGCCTCCGCCAAGATCGCCTGGATCGCGGCCGGCGCGGCGGGACTGATCGCGGTGCTCGAAGCCGTGGCGCTGGTCACGCTGATGCCGCTGAAGACGGTGCAGCCCTATACGATCCTGGTCGACCGCAACACGGGCTATGTCGAGGCCGCCACCGGCCTGAAGCCCGGCCCGCTGACCCAGGACGCCGCCGTGACCCAGGCCAGCCTGGTGTCCTACGTCACCGCCCGCGAAACCTTCGACCGGACCGACCTGAAGGAGAACTTCCGCAAGGTCCAGCTGCTCTCCACCGGCGAAGCGCGCGACGGCTACCTGCGCGAGATGAGCGCCAACAATCCGCAAAGCCCCGTCAAGACCAACACCGCCGACACCACCGTCCAGACGGTGATCAAGAGCGTGTCCCTGCTGAACCCTACGTCGGCCCTCGTCCGCTTCGACACCGTGCGGCGGAGTGGGGGCCAGGCGGCCGGGGAGATGCGCCCCTACAGCGCGGTGATCAGCTTCCGCTACAGCGGGGCCCCGATGAAGATGGCCGACCGGTTCGTGAATCCGCTGGGCTTCCAGGTGACCCGCTACCGTCGCGACGCCGAAACGACCGGTTCGATCCCGACGCCGTCCGGTCTTTCGACCCAAAGCCCCCGGGGTCCCCTGTCGTGAAACCGGTGACCCTCGCCATGGTCGCGGCCCTGGGCGTCGCCTCCGCGGCGCAGGCGGCGGACCAGCCGGTCCCCGGCCCCCTCGACCCGCGCATCCGCACGGTCCAGTACGACCCCGACCAGGTGGTGCAGCTGCGCGGCTGGTTCGGCTTCCAGCAGATGATCGAGTTCGCCCCGGACGAGCGGATCGAGAACGTCTCGATCGGCGACGCCATGGGCTGGCAGGTGACGCCCAACAAGCGCGCCAACATCCTGTTCCTCAAGCCGATCGACCGCTCGGCGGTGACCAATATGACGGTGGTCACCAATCTGCGCCGCTACGCCTTCGACCTCGTCGTCGCCACCGAACGGGCGCGTCCGGACGCCATGGCCTATGTGGTGCGCTTCCGCTACCCGCAGGCCGGCCCGGTCCAGGTGGTCGAGGTCGAGCCCCCGGCCCCACAGGCCGAGGTGATCGGCCCCGAGAGCTGGAACTTCGCCTATACCTATACCGGCTCGAAGGAGATCCTGCCGTCCAAGGTGTTCGACGATGGCCGCTCGACCTTCTTCTCCTGGCCCGCCACCGTCTCGGTCCCCGGCATCTTCGCTGTCGGGACCGAAGGCGGCGAGAGCCTCGTCAACTACGCCGTGCGCGGTCAGTATCTGGTGGTCGACCAGATCTCCCCTCGCTTCGTCCTGCGCAGCGGCAAGTCGGTGACCACCGTGGTCAACGACGCCTTCGCCATTCCCCAGGGCGGGCCGGGCTCGCCCCAGCCGGCGGCGGCGAAGAAGCGCGGCCTTCGGCTCGGCCTGTTCAAATGACCGACAACCGCGACCCCCGGACCCTGGGCATAGGCCCCCCCGACGACCTGGCCTTCGCCAACGCCGAGGCCGGCCCCGTGGTCGCGCGCCAGAGCGGGGCCCTGCCTACCGCCTTTGTCGCCCTGGCCGTCGTCCTGCTCGGCTTCCTCGCCTTCATGTGGATGAGCGGCCAGCGCACCCAGCGCGAGGCGACGCCGATCACCGCGCCGGTGGCCAACGCGCCCCAGATGGCGGCCGGCCCGCCGCCGGTGGAGCTGGCCGAGCCGGCCCCGGCCTACACGCCCCCGGCGCCTCAGTTCACCATCCAGAACACCCTGCCGCCCTACCCGTCGCCGCAGACGGTGGGACCCCTGACCCCGCAACCCGACCCTAACCAGCGCCGCCGCGCCCCCGCCATGGTCGTCGACCTCGGCCCGGCCCCAGCCGAGGCGTCCACAGCCGCCGTGGCCGTCCCAGCCGGCGCCGGCGCCCAGCCCGCAGGCGCCGCGGCCGACACCGACCCCAAGGCGGACGCCATGAGCGGCATCGCCGCCGAGGACCGCTTCGCCGCCCGCGTCGGCTCGGGCGCGGCCGAGCGCGTCCGCGCCACCACCTTGCGCAACCTCGACCTCCTGGTGCCGCAGGGCGCTGTGATCCCCGGGGTGCTGGAGACCGCCATCAATTCCGACCTGCCGGGCTTCGCCCGGGCCGTGGTCAGCCGCGACGTGCGCGGCTTCGACGGGACCCAGGTCCTGATCCCCCGCGGCTCGCGCTTGATCGGCCAGTACAAGTCGGGCCTGGCGCTGGGGGCCTCGCGGGTCTTCGTCATCTGGACGCGGGTGATCCGCCCCGACGGGGTGTCGATCCAGATCGGGTCTCCCGGCACGGACGATCTCGGCCGCGCCGGCGTGACCGGCCAGATCGACCGTCACTTCTTCAGCCGGTTCGGCGGCTCGATCCTGCTGTCCGTGCTCAACGCCGGGCTCTTCGCCCTGTCGGACAACCGGCCCACCGCCCAGGTGGTGATCGGCTCGTCCAGCGACGCCACCAACGTCGCCTCCAGCGCCCTGACCGCCGACCAGTCCCGGCCGCCGACGGTGAAGACCCCGCAAGGCTCGCCGATCCGGATCTTCGTCGCCCGCGACCTGGATTTCTCCGGTGTGGCCAAGGTGGTCGCGGCGAAGTAATCGGCGCGGAAGCTCCAGTTATCGACCAGTTTTTTAACGCGCTGCTGCCATAGTGGCTAAGCCCGTAGAAGGCGGGTTGTATGAACAGTGAGCTTATGAACGCCCCCGCCTCGACCCAAGGCTTCTATCTACAGGCCTATCTCGCCCCCTTCGCAGCTCTGCTGGAGCGGACCGACGTCACCGACATCTTCGTCAACCGCCCGGGCGAGATGTGGGTCGAGACCCTCGGCGGCGGCCTTGAGCGCCACGACGCCCCCGATCTGGACGAGACCATCCTGCTGCGCCTGGCCCGCCAGATCGCCAGCCTGACCCACCAGGGCGTCAGCCGTGAACATCCCCTGCTGTCGGCCTCCCTGCCCGGCGGCGAACGGGTCCAGATCGTGGCCCCTCCGGCCACCCGCGGCCCCATGGCGCTGGCGATCCGCAAACAGGTCGTGGCCGACCTGACCCTCGGCGACTACGCCAAGTCCGGCGCCCTCGACAGCGCCCGCCGCAGCGGCTTCGAAGAGCGGAGCAACATCGACCAGCACCTCGAGGCCCTGCTCGACAACGGCGACGTCGCCGGTTTCCTGTCGGACGCCGTGCGGGCCCGCAAGAACATGGTGATCGCCGGCGGCACCTCCACCGGCAAGACCACCTTCCTGAACGCCCTGCTCAAGGAAGTGCCCGACCACGAGCGCCTGATCGTCATCGAGGACACCCCCGAAGTCCAGATCGCCCACGCCAACGCCGTCGGCCTCGTCGCCGTCCGCGGCGGTCAGGGCGAGGCCAGGGTCACCGTCGAAGACCTGCTGCAGGCCTCGCTGCGCATGCGGCCGGACCGGATCATCATGGGCGAACTGCGCGGGGCCGAGGCCTATAGCTTCCTGCGCGCGGTCAATACCGGCCACCCCGGCTCGATCACCACCGTCCACGCCGACAGCCCCAAGGGGGCGCTGGACCAGCTGGCCCTCATGGTGCTGCAGGCCGGGGTGAACCTCGGCCGCACCGAGATCGTCGACTATGTGCAGGGCGTGGTCGAGGTCTTCGTCCAGCTCTCCCGCCGCGACGGCCGCCGCGTGGTGTCCGAGATCGCGTTTCGGCCGCAGGGCTGACCAGCGCCTTCGCCCGGCCTCAGCCGGACGCGTGTGTTCTTGCCTGTGGGTACGCGATCGCGTACAAGACAACTATGCGCACCACTTCCTACAGCGATCTTCGGAAGAACCTTGCGACTATGCTCGACAGCGTGATCGCCGACCATGCACCCGTGATCATCACCCGCGACAAGGGCAAGCCCGCCGCTGTTCTGATGTCCCTTGAGGACTTCGCCTCCTACGAGGAGACGCGCTACCTGCTCCGCAGCCCGGCGAACGCCGAGCGGCTGATCGGCGCCGTCAGCGAGCTCGACCAGGGCGGCGGGCGCGAGCAACACCTCGACGAATGAAGCTGATTTTCAGCCAACAGGCGTGGGAGGATTACCTTCACTGGCAACCCCAGGACCGGAAATTGCTGGAGCGGATCAACGGCCTCATCAAGGAGTGCCAGCGCACCCCGTTCCAGGGGACGGGCAAGCCCGAACCGCTACGGGGCCCTTTGTCGGGCTGGTGGTCGCGCCGCATCACCCAGGAGCACCGGCTGGTCTACCGCGCCACGGAGGACGGCCTTCTCATCGCGCAGTGTCGCTATCATTACTGATCAGCCTTGAGCCCTAACGCGGCGCCGTGCTCCGCAGCTCCTCCCCCAGGGCCCACCGTTCTCCCTCCAGCGACAGGGCCGGATGATAGTAGGGGTCGGCGGCCAGCCGGGCGCCCCAGCGGTCGTGCATCAGGGCCGCCTCTTGGCGCAGCCGCACCGCCTTCTCCGCCGTGGCTTCCGGGCTGCCTCGCGAGGCCGACTCCAGGTGAACGAGGCGCGCGTGCGGGGTCCACACCGTCTTCCAGCCCCGCATCGCCAGGCGCAGGCACAGGTCCACGTCGTTGAAGGCGACCTTTAAGGCCGGGTCGAACCCGCCCACGGCCGCGAACTTGCTCCGCTGGACCGCCAGGCAGGCCCCGGTCACGGCCGAGACCTCGCGCACCACCCTCAGCATCGCCTGCGGCCCGTCCATCGTGCCCGGCGCGCCGCGAAACGGATGGCCCGCCACCCCGTGCGCGCCCAGGCCCAGCGCCACGCCCGCGTGCTGCAGCCGTCCGTCCGGGTAGGACAGCTTGGCCCCCACCGCCCCCACGTCCGGCCGCATCGCCAGCGCCGTCATCTCCTGCAGCCAGCCCGGCTCGACCACCCAGGTGTCGTCATTGAGGAACACCAGCACCTCGGCCGTGGCGTCCGCCGCGGCCTGGTTGTTGAGGGCCGGGAAGTCGAACGGCCCGTCGATCCTCAGCACCTGCACACGCGGCCGGGCGGCTAGCGCCTCCAGCAGGGTCAGGGCGGCGGGCTCCACCGAGCCGTTGTCGACGACGCACAGATCGGGCGCCCCGTCGGTGCGCTCCAGCACCCCTGCCGCGCAGGCGGCCAGCAGGTCGGCCCGGTCGCGGGTCGGGACGATCACCCGCACCGAAGGCGAAGCTTGGGCCGGGGGCGGGGCTTCGACCGGCCACGCCTGCGCCTGCGCCCGGCGCCACAGCACCAGCGGGATGTGCCGCACCGATCCGGCCGGAAGCTCCGGCGCGATGCGCCGCGCGTCGAGCCCGCCGGCGGCCAGGTCGGGCCGTACCGCGAAGGCCTGGCCGATGTAGTCCTGGCGCTCCAGCCGCACGGCGTCGAAGGCGGTCTTGAAGACGGGTCCGCACGGCTCGCCCTGCCCGTCCGTCCTGTCCTCGTCGGCATAGACCATGCGCACCGCCGGGTCGGCGAAGGCCTCCGCCAGCCGGGCGCTCGCGCCCTCGACCAGCCGTCCGCCGGCCACGAAATCCTGGGCCGGCGCTCCGGTAGGCAGATCGGCGGGCGGCGGCGCCGTCCGCGCCAGCCAGGCGCGATAGGCGGCGTCCGCCGGCGGGCCGAAGGGCGCGTCCCGTCCCGGCAGATAGCGCGGCCCATGCTCCGGCCAGGCCGCCTTCAACGCCTGGGCCCGCGTCTCGCCCGCCCGGCGTCGGTCGCGGTAGAGCGACCACGGGTTCCACGGCTCCACCGTCGCCTCGCCGCCAAGGACCTCGATCCGCGCCGGCGGCGTCTCCAGTCGCAGCACCCCCGGCGCCAGGGCGGCCGCCAGCAGGTCGCCGCGCGCGTCGAACGCCGCCGCCAGCGCCGTCCCCGTCACCGAGCGCCAGTGCGGGCGCGCCGTCACGCGTGAGGCGATCCAGGTCGCGGCTGTCAGCTCGAGCAGGCCGAGGGTGCGGAACGGCTCGGGCAGCCGGTCCATGAAACCGGCCGGGTCGCCGAAGAAGGCCAGCCGGAGGCCGTGCAGCCGCCGCATCATCGGCCGATACCCGGCAGCGGCGAGGGCGCGCGGCGCATGGCCGCCAGCCGCGCCCGCGCCGCCTGGGCGAGCGCCAGCCGCGACGACGGGCTAGACATCAGGCCGGCGATCGCCTCGGCCCAGGCGCCCGGCTCCATCGGAAGCAACCGGCCGTCGGTCCCGTCATGCACGAAGCCGCGATAGGCCGGGGCGTCGGCATAAAGGCCCGCGGCCCCCAGCCGCGCCGCGTCGAACACTTTGACCGGCGCCCGGGCGTCGTTGACGGCGGAGGCGAACAGAGGCGCCAGCGCCACGGCCGCCGCCCGGCCGGCCTGGGCGGCGCGATAAGCCCGCCACTCCGTCTCGGCGACGAAAGCGACATTCTCTGGTGCGGGCTCGGGCCGTCCCGTCAGCTCGAATCGTACCGTGGGGAGCCGGCGCGCCACCTCGATCACGAACCCGCGCTCAAGCGGGTGCGAGGCGCCCCCATGATAGATCACCAGCGACGGCGGATCGGCTAACACCGACGGAGGGTCCATGTCGGGCAGGGGCTCGACCACCGCAGAAGCGCCGTAGCGATCGGCCAGGACAGGGGTCGAGGCCCAGATTTCGCCGACCACCGCCCCAAGGCCGGCCGCGTGCCGCCCGTGGCGCCAGGCGACGTGGGACCGGTACGACCAGGGCAGCGAAGGATCGGCGATCATGGCCACGATGTCGTCGTCGAGCATCAGGGACACGCCGGCCAGGCCCTGGGCGTTCTTCAGGGCGTTTAGCCATGCTGTCGCGGCGTAGCGGACGATGATCACCCACAGCCCCGCCGTGTCGCCGAGGGCGGGCGGATTGTTCAGGTCGGCGGTCGACCAGGGCACGCCCGACGCCTCCAGCCGGGGCCGCAGATAGTAGTCGGTGGTGGGATTGTCGCCGAGCTGCAGCACCAGCACCCGGCGGACGGGCCCGCCGGCATGGCGCCCGCGCGGGACCACCCGCCCTAACGACGCGATCACGGATCGATCCTGAAGCGGTCGCGGCGCAGCAGGGCGTCGC
>DAICXL010000027.1:0-10372 GCA_027312185.1 Caulobacterales bacterium
ATCCGGCGTCTCGAAGGACGCACGAGCTCAAAGCAGCAGAGTATCCTCCGGCACGGCCTCGATGATCACCACGGCCATGGCCATGGGGGGCTCGTCGGTGAGGGTGATGTGGATGTTGGGCTTCATGCCGGCGGGGATGAGCAGGGCCAGGCGTTCGGCGGCGCCGCCGGTCAGCAGCATGGTCGGGCGGCCGGAGCGCAGGTTGATCACCCCCATGTCGCGCCAGAACACCCCCTGGTGGATGCCGGTGCCCAGGGCCTTGGAGCAGGCCTCCTTGGCGGCGAAACGCTTGGCGTAGGAGGCGGCGCGGTCGGACTTCTTCTCCGAGCGGTTCCGCTCCAGCTCGGTGAACACCCGGTTGGTGAAGCGCGCGCCGAAGCGATCAAGGGTGTCCTGCACCCGCCGGATGTCGATCAGGTCCGAGCCCAGGCCGACGATCACCGGGACGCGCCTTGGGGTCTGGCCTCGTCCAT
Source organism: Caulobacterales bacterium (assembly GCA_027312185.1). Classification (GTDB taxonomy): domain Bacteria; phylum Pseudomonadota; class Alphaproteobacteria; order Caulobacterales; family Caulobacteraceae; genus NCED01. Next base: position 474 of record DAICXL010000027.1, read on the forward strand.
CAGCGCCCGCATCCGGCGGATGGCGGCGTCCAGGCCGATGAAGATGGCTTCGCCGATGAGGAAATGGCCGATGTTTAGCTCCATCACCTCGGGTATGGCGGCCACGGCGCCCACGGTCGCGTAGTCGATGCCATGGCCGGCGTGGACCTCCAGGCCCAGGGCGGCGGCCTGGGCGGCGCCGGCCTTGAGCCGTTCCAGAATGCGGGCGGCTTTTTCGGTCTCGCCGGCGCGCACCGCATCGCAATAGGCCCCGGTATGCAGCTCGACGACCTGGGCCCCGGCCTCGGCGCCGGCGGCGATCTGGGCCCGGTCGGCCTCGATGAACAGGGAGACCCGAACCCCGGCGGCGGCGAGCGCCCGGGTGGTGTGGGTCACGGCGTTGGCCCCGCGCACCACGTCGAGGCCGCCCTCCGTCGTCACCTCCTCGCGCCGCTCGGGCACCAGGCAGGCGGCGTAGGGCCGGTGGGCCAGGGCTATGCCCAGCATCTCCTCGGTGACCGCCATCTCCAGGTTCAGCGGCCGGCCCCGCTGACGGCACAGGGCCGACAGGACGTCGATGTCGGCGTCCGAGATGTGGCGGCGGTCCTCGCGCAGGTGGGCGGTGATCCCGTCGGCCCCGGCGGCGATGGCGAGTTCGGCCGCACGGGCGGGCTCGGGATAGGTCGCGCCCCGGGCGTTCCGGATGGTCGCCACATGGTCGATGTTGACGCCGAGTCTCAGCTTGCCCACGGGCATCTAACTCCGCTCACCCCGGCGGAAGCCGGGGCCCAGGTTTTGGCGGTCCGCACAGTCCCAGAAACAAAAAAGCCTGGGTCCCGGCTTTCGCCGGGATGAGCGGGGAAAATCAATGCCCGAGCCGCCGGCTGCCCGGGTCCTCGGTCGGGATGGCCGCGAGCTCGGGCGGCAGGGCGTCGGCGGGATAGGCGGGGACCTTCATGCTGGCCAGGGCCACCAGGGGCGCGCCCACGTCGGCCTCGCCGCCGGAGCGGTCGACGATGCAGGCGGCGCAGACCACCTCGCCGCCGGCCGCCCGGATGGCGGCGATGCATTCGCGCGACGACAGGCCGGTGGTCACGATATCCTCGACCATGGCGACGCGCGCGCCGGGCTCGAGGTGGAAGCCGCGGCGGAACTTGAACACCTTGTCCTCGCGCTCGACATAGATCGAGGGCACGCCGAGCTGCCGGGCCGTCTCATAGCCCGGGATGATGCCGCCCACCGCCGGCGAGACGCAGACGTCGACCTCGCCCACCTCGGCGCGGATCTTGTCGGCCAGGGCCTTGCACAGGCGCGCGGTGCGGTCGGCGTGCATGAACACCAGGTTCTTCTGCAGGAACAGCGGGCTGTGCAGGCCCGAGGAGAGCACGAAGTGGCCCTCGCGCAGGGCGCCGGCGGCGCGGAATTCGGCGAGGACGTCGTCCGGGCTCATGAGGGCTCCTGGGTTCGCGGGTGTCCTTGGATAGCGAACCGCAGGGCGGACTTGAAGGGCGTTGTGCGCCCCTACCCCTTCACCCGGTCGACCGTCTCGATCGATGGGCAGGCGCGCAGGGCGGCGGCGATGTGGGTCAGGTGCTTGGCGTCCAGCACCTCGACGTCCACGTCCACGTCGAAGAAGTCCGACTGGCGGTGGTGCATGCGCAGGTTGACGATATTGCCGCCGGCCCCGCCGATCAGGGTGCAGGCCTGGCCGAGCACGCCCGGGGCGTTCCTGATGGTGGCGGTCAGCTTGGCGCGGCTGATGGTGTTGCGCTCGGCCTCGGGGGTCCAGTGCAGGTCGCGCCACAGCTCATCCTGGTCCTCGTATTCGACCAGCCGCGGGCAGTCGATGGTGTGGACGGCCAGGCCCTGGCCCTTGGCCCCGGTCTGCTGGATACCGACGATGCGGTCGCCCGGCACCGGCGAACAGCATTCGCCGAAGTGCAGCGACACGCCCGGTGTCAGGCCGCCGCCACGCACGAACAGCTTGGCCCCCTTGCCGTCCTCGATGCGGGTACGGGCCGCGGCGGCCTCCCGCTCGGCCGGCTTCAGCTCAGGGAAGACGGCGTCGAGGATCTGGTTGGGGGTGGCGCGGCCCCGGCCGGCGGCCTCGTAGATATCCTCGTCGGCGCCGAGGGCGAAGCGGTCCAGCGCGGGCCGCAAGGACACCTCGGCCAGCGTCCGGCCGGCCTTGGCGAAGGTCTGCTCGATCGCCGCCTTGCCGAGCCGCGCGAACTCCTCGCGCTCGGTCTGGCGGATGTGCCGGCGGATGGCCGAGCGGGCGCGCCCGGTGATGGTCAGGGATCGCCAATCGGGCGGCACGACCGGCTTGGGGCCGCGGATCACCTCGACCACGTCGCCGTTGTTGAGCGGGGTGCGCAGGGGCTTGAGCTCCCCGTTGATCTTCACCCCGATGGCGGTGTCGCCCACGTCGGTGTGGACCGCATAGGCGAAGTCGAGCGGCATGGCGCCGCGCGGCAGGCTGATCAGCTTGCCCTTGGGGGTGAAGACGAAGGCCTGGTCTAAATACATCTCGAGCTTGGCGTGCTCGACCAGCTCTTCGACGTCGCCGCCGTGCTCCAGCACCTGCACCAGGTGGCGCAGGTTGATCAGGGGGTCGCGGCCGCCGCCGGCCTCGGCCGCGGCGGGATCGAAGCCGTAGTTGCGGCCCTTGTAGCGCCAGTGGGCGGCGACGCCCTCCTCGGCCACCCGGTCCATGGCCTCGGTGCGGATCTGCAGCTCGATGCGCATGCCCTTGGGGCCGACCACCGTGGTGTGCAGGGAGCGGTAGTTGTTCCGCTTGGGCGTCGAGATGTAGTCCTTGAACCGCTCCGGCACGCTGGGCCAGGCGCGGTGGATGACGCCCAGAGCGCGATAGGCGTCCTCCTCGGACTCCACGATCACCCGGAAGGCGTAGATGTCGGACAGCTGCGAGAAGCCGACCGACTTCCTCTGCAGCTTGCGCCAGATCGAATAGGCCTGCTTCTCGCGGCCGTAGACCCGCGCCTCGACGCCGGACGACTCCAGGCGGGCGGAGATTTCCCCCGACACGATGGCGACCGCCTGGCCCTGGCTGCCGCGCAGCTGCTCCAGCCGGCGAAGGATGGCGTTGCGCGCCGACGGGTTGAGGTGCTCGAACGCCAGCTCCTCCAGCTCCGAACAGATGCGGTGGACCCCGATCGAGCGGGCGAGCGGCGCATAGATGTCGAGGGTCTCGCGAGCGATTCGCTCGCGCTTGGCCGCGCTCTTGATGAAGTGCAGCGTGCGCATGTTGTGCAGGCGGTCGGCCAGCTTGACCAGGAGGACGCGGACGTCCTTGGAAATGGCCAGGATGAACTTGCGCAGGTTCTCGGCCTGACGCGTGTGCTCGGCCTGAAGCTCCAGCCGCGACAGCTTGGTTACGCCCTCGACCAGGACAGCCACCTCCTCGCCGAATAGTTCGGCGATGTCGTCGCGGGTGGCCTGGGTGTCCTCGATGACGTCATGCAGCAGGGCGGTGACGATGGCGGCGCTGTCCAGCCGGTACTCGGTGAGTATGCCGGCCACCTCGATCGGATGGGCGAAATAGGGATCGCCGGAGGCGCGCAGCTGGGCCCCGTGCATGCGCATGGCATAGACGTAGGCCCGGTTGAGCAGGCCCTCGTCGGCGGTGGGGTCGTAGCTCTTGACCCGGTCGATCAGCTCGTACTGGCGCAGGTACTGGCGGCCGCGGGGCGCCGCCGGGGCGGGCGCGGGTTCAGTCTGCGGCTCGGGAGCCGGCGGAGCTTCAGGCGTGAGCGCCGGGACGGGCCCGGCAGTCTCGGAGACCGTCTCTGGAAGAAGCGTTTCTGCGCCCGGGGGCGTCAGTAGCGCTCCTCCTGCCCGCCGTCGCGGTCGGACTGCAGGGCGCGGACCAGTTCCTGCTCGCTCATGTGCATGTGCTGCGGATCGGCCAGCAGGGCCAGGGTCTCGGCCTCTTCCTCAGCCTCGGTGCGCTCGTCCACCCGCTGCAGGGTGGTGATCAGGGCCTCGCGCAGGGTGTCCGGGCGCACGGTCTCGTCGGCGATCTCGCGCAGGGCGACCACCGGGTTCTTGTCGTTGTCGCGGTCCACCAGCAGGGGCGAACCGGTCGAGATCGACCGCGCACGGTGCGCCGACAACAGCACTAGGCTGAAGCGGTTGGGAACCTTCTGAACGCAATCTTCGACGGTGACGCGGGCCATGTAGTCCTCGGGAAGGCGGATAGACCTCCCGAGATAGGGTTTTGCGCCTGCGAAGGCAATGAGAAACGGGCTGGCGCGGCGTCTTAGATCTTCCCCCGCGCCCTTCTGCGTGGGGAAGTACCCCGCGCAACGGGGGGAAGGGGCTGCAGGGCGCGACTGCTCCCTGTTTTAAGCGGCCCGCCCTGCAGCCCCCTCCACCACCTTCGGCGGTCCCCCTCCCCCAATCAGAAGAGATCGGGGGAAGAGCTTAGAGCGGCGTCGCATCTACGCCCACCGTCGCCGCGTCGGCCAATTCCCGCGCCGTCTTCCCGTTCACCGGGTGCACCCACCCTGGCGCAATCTGCGCCAGCGGCCCCATCACGAACAGACGGTCCGCCGCGCGGGGGTGCGGCAGGTGCAGCGCGCCCTCCAGCACCGTGCGGCCGTGGGCGATGAGGTCGAGGTCGACGGCGCGGGCGGCGTTGCGGGTCGTCCGCACCCGGCCGAGTTCGGCCTCGATCCCGTGCAGGGCGTCCAGGGTCTGGGTGGGACTTAGCGCCGTATCGACAATGGCGACGCCGTTGAGATAGTCAGGTTGCGTCGGGTCGGGCCAGGCGTGGGAGCGCCACCAGGACGACCGGGCCAGGACATGAAGACCTGCGGCTTCGAACCGGGCCAGGGCCGCCTCCAGCACCGCCAGGGACCCGCCCTGATCGCCGCCGAGATCGCCGCCCCCGAGATTCCCACCCAGGGCCACCACCACCTCATCCCCGGACGCCATGAAATCCTGCCTCGCCGCAAATTTGTACGTGCTGATACGCCGATGAGGGCGCTCGACGCCACACCCGCCCTGGCGCTGGGCGGCCCCGAGCCCGGCCGCGACTGCCCCCTGTGCCCGCGCCTCGTCGCCTATCGCGAGGTCAACCGCGGCTCCCTGCCCGGCGCTTTCAACGGGCCGGCGCCGTCGTTCGGCGATCCGGCGGCCCGCCTGCTGATCGTCGGCCTGGCGCCGGGGCGGATGGGCGCCAACCGCACCGGCCGGCCGTTCACCGGCGACTACGCCGGGGTGCTGCTCTACGAGACCCTGGCGAAATTCGGCTTCTCGCGCGGCCGCTACGACGCCCGCCCAGACGACGGGGTCGAGCTTGTCGACTGCATGGTGACCAACGCCGTGCGCTGCGCGCCTCCCGGCAACAAGCCCCTGCCGCTGGAGGAGGCGACCTGCCGCCCGTTCCTGACCGCGCGGATCGCCGCCCTGCCCAACCTGCAGGCCATCGTCACCCTGGGCGACGTCTCGCGCCGCAATGTGCTCAAGGCCCTGGGCCTGAAGGCCGCCGCCGCCCCCGCCGGCCACGGGCTGCAGTTCCAGGCCGGGCGCTACCGCCTGTTCTCGAGCTATCACTGCTCGCGGCTGAACACGAACACCGGGCGGCTGACCCCGGCCATGTTCGAGGCGGTGTTCGCCGACGTCCGCCGCAGCCTGGACGGCTGAGCCCATGACCGCACCCAAAGGCGCACCCAAAGCGGGGCCCAAGGGCGCCCGGGGGGCCGGCCGTGCGGCGCTCGCCTTCATCTTCATCACCGTCCTTCTGGACATGATGGCGCTGGGGATGGTGACCCCGGTGCTGCCGCACCTGCTGAACACCTTCCTGGCCGGCAACACGTCGTACGCGGCGGTGTTCTACGGCCTGTTCAACGCCTCCTTCGCCCTGATGCAGTTCTTCTTCTCGCCGCTCCTGGGCGCATTGTCGGACCGGTTCGGCCGCCGGCCGCTGATCCTGGCCTCGAACCTTGGGCTGGGGCTGAACTACGCCCTGCTGGCCTGGGCCCCGAACCTGCAATGGCTGTTCCTCGGCCGGGTGATCAGCGGCATCACCGGCGCCAGCTTCGGCACGGCGTCGGCCTATATCGCCGACACCACCCCGCCGGACGAACGCGCCCACGCCTTCGGCATGCTGGGCGCCGCCTTCGGGGCCGGCTTCGTGCTCGGCCCCGCCCTGGGCGGCTTCCTGGCCGAGTGGGACCCCAAGGCGCCGTTCTGGGTGGCGGCGGCGCTCAGCCTCGCCAATGCGGCCTATGGCGCGTTCGTCCTGCCCGAGAGCCTGCCCAAGAGCTGCCGCCACGGCTTTTCATGGAAACGGGCCAATCCGATCGGGGCCCTCGCCTTCCTGCGCCGACACCCGGAGCTGTTCGCCCTGTCCGGGGTGCAGTTCCTGTCCAACCTGGCGCAGGTCTCCCTCCCCTCGACGGTCGTGCTCTACGCCATCTACCGCTACGGCTGGGGCCCAAGCTCGCTCGGCCTGACCCTGGCCATCTGCGGCGTGACCCTGATCATCGTCCAGGTCGGGCTGGTCGGCCGCTTCGTTCGGGCTTTCGGCTACCGGGCCGCCCTGGTCGCCGGCCTGCTGTTCGGGGCGGCCGGCCTGTTCATTGCCGGAATCGCCTCGACCGGGGTGCAGTTCTGGTGGGCCATTCCGGTCATCGCCATGTGGGGCCTGGCGGGCGCCGCCTCGCAAGGCATCATGACCCGCCACGTCAGCGCCTCCGAACAGGGCCAGCTCCAGGGCGCCAACGCCAGCCTGGTCGGCATCGTCGAGCTGGCCGGCCCGCTGATCTTCCCCTTCATCTTCGCCTACTTCGCCCGGCCCGGTCAGCCGGTGGAGCGCTCCGGCGCGCCCTTCCTGCTGGCGGCGCTGATCCTCGTTATGGCGGCGGCATGGGCCTTCGCGGCGACCCGCAAGGAGGCGCAGTACGCGATGCCCGAGGAAACGGGCTCCCCTCCCACCGCCTAAAGCTGGTGCGCCAGCACCACCACTTCGGCGGCGCGGCGGATGGTCAGCCACAGGTCCCGCTCCTGGTGGGCGTCGTCGAGGGCGCGGTGACGCACGGTGCGTCCGGCGGCGTGCTGGCGCGCCCGGTGGATGATCGCCTGGGCGCGGTCGCCGAAGCCGGCCGGCGCCAGGATCTCCATCGCCGCCTCCTGGTGCGCCTCGTCGGCGTCGCGCAGGCGCAGGGCGTGCCGGGGCAGGCCCGCCGCCCGCAGCAGCACGCTCAGCCATTTGCCGTCCCAAGAGGGCGAGGTGACATAGAGGGCGTGGCCGTCCAGCACTTCGAACATCCGGCGCGCCACCGCGTCATGCGGCTCGCCCTCCGCCAGCAGCCGCTCGCGGGGGATGTGGTGCAGGGCTTCGGCGGACGGGTCCCAGTCGGTCCAGGCCGGCGCCGGCCGGATCAGGTGCGCCTCCTCGGTCCCGTCCTCGAACACCCAGCCGACCTCGATCGGATAGCTGGCCTTGGCGAGGGACGAGGCCTCGAAGTCGAGAAAGACGCGCATGGCCCTAAGCACACGCGGCGCCGCCCCAAGGCAAGACGCCAAAGGAGGTTAAGCCGTCAGGACGCCGAACGGCCCTTGATGAAGTGCATGACGACCGAAACGACGGCGACGATCAGGAGCACGTGGATCAGGAACGACGAGATGTGCAGGGCGAAGAAGCCCAGCAGCCACATCACCACCAGGACGACCGCGATAATTCCGAACATGGGCTGACCTTCAGCGCTGGAGGAGCCCTGCGCGCGTAAGCAGCCCCAACGCCCGCCCTATCAGCGGGTTCCAGCCGGCCTTCAGCTCAGTTCGCCAGATCCTTCAGGGGAACGCGCAGGGTCGCGCCGCTGGGCGCCCGGCCCACGATGGAGGCTTCGTTGGCCCGCTCGGCCCGGAAGGTGGGCACGCCGCGGAAGCTGAGGTGCAGCGGCGAATAGGTCACCGGCCATTCCCCCAGTGCAGCCAGTTCGTCGTGGTCGGCGGGATCGGCGACGATCGAGATGGGATGAAGCTGGCGCTGGGCCAGGCGCTTCAGGGCGCTATCGAACAGTTCGACCACGGACATAGGCTTACTCCCTACTCTCTTGCGTTCCGGCGCGGCGAAGCTGACCACGGAAACGGGCGCAAGTGGGGCAGCTATAGCCGAATTTCGCCGTCGTGGGCGGATGAGGTTGGGTGATCGTCAGTCCTCGCCCCACAGCCGCAGCAGATTGCCGATCGCCTTGTCCAAAAGCAGGGTGGAATCGCCTGGGTCCAGCCCCTCGCGCACCTGCTCCAGGTCGAAGAGGATTTCACGCTGGTCGGGCCGGCGGAGCAGACTCTGCATCCAGCCGACACAGGCCAGGCGTTCGCCGCGGGTCACCGGCTCCACCCGGTGCAGCTGGCCGGTGGCGTAGAGGACGGCCGATCCCGCCGCGGGACGAAACTCGCGATCCCCGGTCAGGTCGCGCACCACCAGCCCACCGCCCTCGTACGTCTCGGGGTCGGAGAGGAACAGGGTGAAGCTGAAGTCGGTCCGCACCGGCCAGCCGGCCGGGTCGTACACCGCCGCGTTGTCGACGTGCATGCCGTAGCTCTGGCCAAGGCCGTAGCGCGAGAACATCAGGCCCGACCAGCGGACGGGCCGCACCAGTGTCTGGACCGTCGGATGGATCTCCAGGGCCAGCCTCACCATCCGCGCGAGCGCCACAACCCCCGGATCGTCGCCCCGGGCCTGCTGGTTGCTCTTGACCTGCTCAGCGGCGGGACCGGCCGTTTCGCGTCCATCGCGGAACGGCGCGGCGGCCAGCCCCTCGCGAAGCGCCAGCACCTGCCGCCTGTCCAGTACATCGGCCAGAACGATCAACCTCGCGCCTCCCACTTGCCGCCCGCTCGTCGCGCTCCCAAGTTCGGGAGGCGTACCGGGCCCCTCTGGTCGCGACCGACCCTAGTCGGCCGCGGCGATGTCGGACGCATCACGTTTCGCACGTGAGGCCCGCGCGCACTTGCATCGGGCCTCCCTCCAGAAGGAAGCCTCATGCCCCTCCTCCTATGCCCCAACGACAATAGCGCCATGCAGACGGTGGATCGCGCCGGGGTCCAGTTCGACATGTGCCCCACCTGCCGCGGCGTGTGGCTGGACCGGGGCGAACTGGAAAAGCTGATGGAAGCCCAGGCTCAAGACGCACCGCCCGCCCCGCCGCCGGGCGCCCAGCCCTACAGTCCTCCCCAGGCTGCGCCCCGCCCCCAGGCCGGACCGGGGCCATGGAACGCCGGCTACGGCGAGCGCGGCGAATATGGCGAGCGCGGAGAGCGCGGGGAATACGGGGAGCGCGGCGAGTATGGCGAGCGTGGGGAACACGGCTACGGCGGGGGCTATCGCAAGAAGCGCTCGATCTTCGACATCTTCGACTAACGACTAGGCGGCGGGCGCCGCTCCGGGCGTCGCCGCCGCCCCTATCGAGCCGATCCGAGGAAGCGGGCTTGTGTCCGTAGCCGTCGTGTTAGCCTCTCCCTTTGCGAACAGACAAGCGGGGGGATCGAAGGCATGCGGGTGCTCGGCGCCTTGGCGGCGGTTGCGGCGCTGGTCCCCACCAGCCTGGCCTCCACCCCCACCCTGCTCGGCATCGGCTACATCTGCGCGGCCGAACGACGCCCGGCGGCGCAGGCGCCGCGGCGGGTGGTCATGGCGACCGGCATGGGATCGGGGGGCTTGGCCGCCCACGCCGGGTCCGCCGAGGCTCAAACGTGGCTGACCTACAGCCTCAAGCTCTACCACGCCTTCTATCACGACGACGCCAAGGCGGCCTTCGCCAGGGCCGTTGAGCTCGACCCCAACTGCTCCCTGTGCGCCTGGGGCCAGTCGCTCGGCCTCGGTCCCACCCTGAACTACGCCGTCTCGGATGCGCAGACCCTCGAGGCGCTGCAAGCGGCCAGGCGGG
>DAICXL010000027.1:10425-23716 GCA_027312185.1 Caulobacterales bacterium
CCGTGGACCGGGAGCGCCGTTACGGCCAGGAGATGGCGGCGATCGCCGAGCGCCATCCCGACGAGCCCGACCTTTCCAATCTCGCGGCCCACGCCCTGCTCACGCCGCAGCGGGGCAACGACCTGCCGGGCCTGGTCCAGGGGCTGGCCATTCTGGAGAAGCGGCTCGCCCAGGCCCCGGACGACACGGCGGCGATCCATTATTACATCCACGCCACCGAGTTCGCGGGGCGGCCCGCCGACGCCCTGCCCTATGCGCGGCGGCTGGGGGCGCTGTCGCCCAGCGCCAGCCACCTCGTGCACATGGCGGCCCACACCCTCGTCCACGTTGGCGCTTATGAAGAGGTGGCGGTCGTCAACGCCGAGGCCATCAAGGTCGACGCCGACATCTCGCAGGCCATGGCCTATGCGGGGCCGCTCGGCGCCGCCCAGTACTACGCCCACAACCTCGCCTTCGGCTTCTACGGCGCCTTGATGGCCGGCGACCGCGACCTCGCCCTGAAGTACGCCGCCCACGCCCCCATCGCCTTCCCCGAAGGCTCCGACCCGACGCGGCGCACCTTCGCCGTCTCGCGCACCCTGGTCGCCTACGGGCGGTACGCGCCCGCCAAGGCCCTGGCCCTGCCCGCCCCGGCCCCCGCCGAGGCGCCCCTGAACCATATCTACTGGCGTTACGCGCGGGGCGAGGCCCTCGCCGCCGCCGGCGACGCTCGCGGAGTGCTGAAAGAAAGCCGCGAGATCGAGCGCATCGCGGTGGAGAACGCCGGCGGCCTGCCGGAGGTGAAGCTGATCGCCGCCAAGGTGCTGGCCGGGCGCGCCGCGATGCTGAGGGGCCGGGCGAAGAAGGCGGCGAGCCTCTACGCCGAGGCCGCCGCGGCGCAGGAAAAGGCCTTCGCCAAGTCCTACGACCCGCCCCCCTGGTGGTATCCGGTGCGGCGCAGCGTGGCGGCGGCGAAGCTGAAGGCCAAGGACTACGCCGGCGCCGCGGCCGAGGCCCGCCGCAGCCTGACGGGGTCGCCGGCCGACGGCCTGGCCCTGCGGGTGCTGGGCGAAGCCGAGCGGAAGATGGGCGACCAGATCGGCGCCGAGCAGCACAGGGCCGAGGCCAAGAAGGACTGGATCGGCGACGTGGACGCGATTGGCCTGGATCTGATTTAGGCCGCAGCTCCGACGAGCGGCGATTGCAAGCGCCCGGTCGCCTCGAATGGGCTATGTCGGTCCCCGCCCGCGAACAATGGGCGGTTGCAACCGAGCGGTCCGTACCTTGTCAGCAGAAGGCCCAGCCTCCCCCGTTTGGAGCCCCGATCATCTGAGGCTGGCCATCAACGCCGCGAGGGTGGCGTTGTGGTCGTGGAACGTAGAGACCAACCGCTTCACCATGGACGAGCGCGGCTTCGAGCTCTGGGGCCTGCCCTGGAACGATCAGGTCGCCTTCGAGGCCCTGTCGGCCCATATCCACCCTGCGGACCGCGACCGGGTCCAGGCGGCCTTCTCCGCCACACGCTCCGTGGTCGGAGACTATGAGATCGATTTCCGCATCATTCTCGGCGACGAGATCCGCTGGATTTCGGCCCGCGGCCAGGGCGGGGACGCGGAGATCGTGAACGGGGTCACGTTCGGCATCTTCCTCGACGTCACGGGCCGCAAACAGGCCGAGGAAGGGCACGAACTGCTCGCCGGCGAGATGAGCCACCGGGTCAAGAACCTGCTGGCGATCGCCACAGGCCTGACCCACATCACCTCCCGCTCGGCCACGACGATCGAGGACATGGCCAGCGACCTGACGCAGCGCCTCACCGCCCTCGGCCGGGCGCACGACCTGGTGCGGCCCCTTCCGGGAAAGGAGGGCAGGGCCGCCCTCCTCGGCGACGTCCTTTCGGTTCTACTCGCGCCGTACGACGATCCCACGGCCTTTGCGGGCCGCATCCGCGTGGCGGTGCCCCGGATGGGCGTCGGCGAAAGAACGGCCACGACCCTGGCGATGGTGATGCACGAACTGGCGACAAACTCCGTCAAGCACGGGGCGCTTTCGGCGCACGCCGGCACGCTCGACATCTCCAGCACCGCCGACGAGGAGAGCCTTACGATCATCTGGGCGGAACACGGGGGGCCTCCCGTTGACCCGGCCCCAGAGATGGGCGGCTTTGGAAGCAAGATGATCGCCCGCACCTTCGCCGCGCAGCTAGAGGGCTCGATCTCCTACGACTGGTTGCCGACCGGCCTCGTCGCCACCCTGCGCATGCGCAAGGACCGGCTCGCAGCCTAGGGGCGGGTAAAGGCTGCTTGGGATAGGAGACTTCAATCCGCGCTTCTAACGGGATAGGATGCTCGCCCAAGTCGAAAAACCACATGGGGGACGCGATGAGTACTCGGGCTTCGTGCTTGGTGGTTGCTTCGATCGTCCTGGCCGCCGCGGCGGCCCCTCAGGCGCAGGCCGCCGGCGGCGCATCCCCCTACAAGGCGCCCCGCAACATCTACGGTCAGCCGGTCCTGGCCGGGACCTGGAGCAACGAGACCCTGACGCGCATGGAGCGGGGTCTCCAGTACGGCCCCACCCTCGTCCCCTCCGCCGCCGACCTCGCCAAGGTCGAAGGCACGCAGCAGGCCAAGGTCCAAGCCGGCAAGGGCGATGGGGAAGACCCGTTCCGGGCCGAATGCGAAACCGCCGCCGGCGCCTTCAACATCCAGTGCAGCTATGGTCAGGCCTGGTTCGACGACACCCCCCACCTGATGCGGGTGAACGGCCAGCCGCGGACCTCGCTGATCACCTCCACGGCCGACGGCCGGATCCCGCGCCTGCCGAACGCCCCGCGCCCCGGCGGCTTCGGACCCGGCGGCAAGGCCGACAATCCTGAGGATCGCGGCCTGCCCGATCGCTGTCTGGTCAGCCAGAACTATACGACCGGCGCGCTCCTCAACACCTCGATCTACAACAACAACTGGCTGTTCCAGCAGAACCGGGACTCGGTGGTGATCGTCGCCGAGATGAGCCATGACGCACGCATCGTCCGGCTGAACGCCAGGCACGACGACATCCCCCGCTGGCTCGGCGACAGCGTCGGCCACTGGGAAGGCGACACCCTGGTGGTGGACACCATCAATTTCCACCCCACTCAACTGGCCTACAACACCCCGGCCCTGCACCTCGTCGAGCGCTTCACCCGCGTCGGCGAAGGCCGCCTGCTCTACCAGTTCAGGGTCGAAGACCCGGGCGTCTACAGCCAGCCCTGGAGCGGAGAGTACGAGTTCACCACCGCCAAGGGCCTGCAGTACGAATACGCCTGCCACGAGGGCAACTACGCCATGGCCGGCATCCTGGAAGGCGCCCGCGCGGAGGAGAGGGCGGCTGGCAAGGGGGTCGCCCGGGTCAGTCACGCGCCCGTGCCGGACGGCCCCGAGGGGGAAGAGTAGTCCTCGCCTTCGGGCGTGGCCTCCCTCAGGCGCTGGCTTCTATCGGTAAATCCGTAGCCTGGAGAGGTCCTGGCCAATGGACCTGAAGGCGGTCTTCAGGTCTGTCCCGGTCTCCGGGTAGTACACATGCGTCGAATCGGTCGCGCAGTTGGCGATCAAGGTCGCGGCGTTCTGGGTGTTCACGACCTTGAAGCCGACGACGTAGACGATGACACCTGCGGCGCGCATCCGACTGCAGATTTGGCCGGACTGATAGTATGAGCTCCCGTTTGGGGCGTCACAACTCTCATGGTCCCTTATGGATCCGCTTCCTGTCGTCGAGTTCCTGCTGATCACGCCGTTGCAATAGACGCTGTTGTACTCGCCATCGGTCATGATCACGACGGCCTTGATGAGATCCGGCGCCGTATAGGCGGCGCCGGCGCTGGCGCCGGGCCACAGGTAGCCGAAGTTCGGGGACAGCATGTACCAGCCCCAGGCGATGCCGATGTGCCCGCCCGTCGATCCCTCGGCCTCGAGGACGTTCAGGCTGGCCTTCAGCGCCGCCTTGTCGCTCGACAGGGGCGTGATCGTGTTCTGAAGGCAGGGGTTGTCCGGGCTTGGATAGTTGCGTCCGAGCAAGGCGGTGCTCGGCGCGGCCTCGGTGTAGGCGTTCGACCCCGTCCGCTCGCTCACGCAGCTGCTGACGGCGAAGGTGTTGTCATTCCCATAGGGGCTGGAGAAGCTATAATAAGGGCACCCTTGAGTGGTGCAGGATACAGATCCGCCAGAGCTGTAGTAATTATAGTACCAACCGTTGACGTTTTGCAGCTGAAAGCTGTTTGTCGTCCTGTTGGCCACCGTGAACAGCTTTCCGTTGAGCTGAGTCATTCCCTTGACGCCGGAGATATAGACTTTGTCGCCGTTGGCGAAGCCGTGCCCGGCGGCCGTGATCACGACCGGATTCGCCCTTGTCGCGCCCGTGATCGTCTTCTCACCGGCGATGGCGCCCCGCGCCTGAACGGCATAGGGGCCGACGTTGACCGCCAAGGAATAGGGGACCAGGGCCACCTTGGAATAGAACGGCGTCTGGGCGTCGCGAACGACGATGTCGATTAGATCCGCCGCCGCCGCCTTCATGTCGATGATGTTCTGCCCTCTCATCGACCCGGTCGTGTCGAGGACGAGCGCCACCTCCAGGTTCTTGGAGGACCGCATCACTTCGGTCCTGGCCGTCAGGTCCAAGGCGCCTATGCCCACGAGGCCGAGCACCGAGGTGGGAACGACGCCCTGAGCGACGCCGATGACTTTCTGTCCGCTGTCCCCCGAAACGAAGCTGACCGACACCAACGCTCCGTCGTGCAGATTGAGCATATTGGCGGTCATCGCCTTGCTCCCGATCGCCTGAAGCTCGGCATCGGTGACGGCGGTGGAGCGGGCGGCGAACAGGGTCGCCGCGTCGAGGCCGTCCTGGAGAACCTGCCTGCTGGACATCGCGCGGCTGAAATCCACAGCCCCGAACGTCACCCCGACCAGAATCGGCAGCACGACAGCAACAATTACAGCCACAGCGCCGCGCTGCGATTCTGCAAACCCTCGAAGGAACTTATGTACGCGACGCTTAATATACACGGTATGCCTAATATAATTTACCATAACTACTCAGGTAAATTATATATCGAACTGTCTTAACTGAATGCCGCCGCCAAGACGCTTATTTTCGCGGGACGGATCGCCGGGACGAGGCCAAAGCCAAGACCGGGGCGCAACCCCTAGCCCCTGTCCCGCATCAGCCGGGCCTTGTCCCTCGCCCAGTCCCGATCGGCTTCGGTCTGACGCTTGTCGTGGAGCTTCTTGCCCTTGGCCATGGCCAGCTCCAGCTTGGCGCGGCCCTTGTCGTCGAAATAGAGTTTGGTCGGGACGATGGTGCGTCCCTCGCGCTGCACGGCCGCGATCATGCGGTCGATCTGCTTCCTGTGCAGCAGCAGCTTCCGGTGCCGGCGCGGTTCGTGGTTGAAGCGATTGGCCGGGCCGAACTCGGGGATATAGGCGTTGATCAGCACGATCTCGCGCCCTTCGGCCGAGGCGTAGGACTCGGCGATGTTGGCCCGGCCCAGGCGCAGGGCTTTCACCTCGCTGCCGGTCAGCACGATGCCAGCCTCGACCGTATCCTCGAGAAAGTAGTCGAACCGGGCCCGCCGGTTGTCGGCGATCAGCTTCGGCTCGGAGATGAGCTTCTTGGGGGGCTCGCTCATGCGTTGATCAGGCCGGCGTCTCGCATAGCCTCCCGAATGGCCGGGCGCACCGCTTCGTTGCACGCCGTGACCGGCAGGCGCACGTCTTCGGTACACAGGCCCAGGACCGCCATGGCGTACTTGGTCGGCGACGGGCTGGCGTCGAGGAACAGGGCGCGGTGCAGGGTCATCAGCTGGTCCTGCTTGGCCAGGGCCGTAGCGAAGTCGCCCTTCAGGGCCGCCTCGATCAGGGCCACGAAGTCGTTGGGGGCCACGTTCGAGGTCACCGAGATGCAGCCGTGCCCGCCGTGGGCGATATAGCCCATGGCCGAGGGGTCGTCGCCCGACAGCATGACGAACTCCGGCCCGCACTGGATGCGCATCAGGCTGGCGCGGCCGAGGTCGCCAGTGGCGTCCTTGACCCCGACGATGTTGGGCAGGCGCGACAGGCGCAGCACCGTTTCGTTGGACACGTCGCTGCCCGTGCGCGAGGGCACGTTGTAGACCAGGACCGGCAGCTCCACCGCGTCGTTGATCGCCTTGTAGTGCTGGTAGATTCCCTCCTGGCTGGGCCGGTTGTAGTAGGGCGACACCACCAGGGCGCCGTCGGCGCCGACGGTCTTGGCGTGGCGGACCAGCTCGATGGCCTCATCCGTCGAGTTGGAGCCGGCGCCGGCGATCACCGGCACGCGGCCGGCCGCGATCTCGACGCACAGCTCGATTACCCGCTTGTGCTCCCCATGGCTGAGGGTGGCGGTCTCGCCGGTGGTGCCCACCGGGACCACCGCCCCGACGCCCGCAGAGATTTGCCGCTCGACCGTGGCGCTAAAGGCTTTCTCGTCCACGGCCCCGTCGCGGAACGGAGTGACCAGGGCCGGAATGGCGCCGCGGAACAGGGGCTGGGACATGGAACGAGGCCTTAGCGAAGGATGGCCGCAGCTTAGTCGGTGCGGCTCTTGTTGATCTGACAATTCGTTGATCCAGGAGAATATCTGGCTGCAGCGCTTGCCCGCAACAGCGGTCTCGCTCACGCTTGGGTGCAGGGGCGTATTCCCAGCGGATAAGTCGGGTTCACGATGGCCACGCGCAAGGCATGGATTTTCAAGACGGCCGCCGTCGGTGTTCTGGCGATGAGCTGCGCCCAGGCCGACGCCCAATCCGCCCTGCCGCCGATCGGCGCCGCCCCCGCCGCGCCGCCTGCCTCCTACGCCAGACCGTCGGACGCGACGCCTGTCCAGACCAGCTCCGCGCCGCTGAGCGCCGTCGACAGCCAGACCCTCAAGCGCGCCGTCGACCAGGCTCAGGCGGGCGATGTCGCCGGGGCCCGCCAGCTGCAGGCGACCCTGACCGACCCGTTGGCCCGGCGCCTCATCACCTGGGCGATGATCGATTCGGCCGCGTCCAGCCTCAGCTTCTTCGACCTCGACACCGCGCGGCGCGAGCTGTGGGGCTGGCCCCGCGCCGCCCGCCGCCAGGCCGCCGCCGAGCGCGCCATCGAGGTCGCCGGCCTGGCGCCGCAGCGGGTAGTCGACTGGTTCGAAGGCAAGGAGCCGGAAACCGCCGAGGGGGCCATGGCCCTGGCCTCGGCCTACCAGCAGCTCGCCAAGACGGCCGAGGCCCAGGCCCTGATCAAGCGCTATTTCCGCGATCAGGTGTTCGAAGCTGACGCCCAGGCGCGAATGATCGCCCGCTTCGGCATCTATCTGTCGCCCGACGACTACACCAAGCGCCTGGACCTGCTGCTCTACGGGCCGCAGGGGCCGGCGGCCCGGGCCCTGCTCGACCTGGTCCCCGCCGACGTCAAGGCCCTGGGACTGGCGCGGATCGCGCTGCGCTCCAATAACAACGACGCCCAGAGCACCGTCGGCCTCGTGCCCGCCTATCTGCAGACCGACCCGTCCCTGGCCTTCGAGCGGGCGCGCTATTACCGCCGCCGCAACCTCGATGGCCTGGCCGCCGGACTGGTGCGCAGCTTCCCCGCCCCGCCGGCCGGCTACGAAGACGCCGCCGATCTGATGTGGACCGAGCGCCGGGCGCTGCTCAGTTCGCTGATGCGCACCGGCGATTTCCAGGGCGCCTATGCGGCGGCGACCAACCACGGCCTGCCCTACAGCGAAAACTACACCGAGGCGGAGTTCTTCGCCGGCTACCTGGCCCTGAAGAAGCTCAACAATCCGGTGGCCGCCCAGGCCCACTTCGAGAACATCCGCAAGGCGGGCTCCTCGCCCATCACCCTGGGGCGCGCCTTCTACTGGGCCGGCCGGGCGGCCGAGGCTCGCGGCGATGAGGCGGCGGCCAAGGCGTTCTGGACCGAAGGCGGCAAGTACTACACCGCCTTCTACGGCCAGCTCGCCGCCGAGAAGGCCGGGATCACCACCATCACCCTGCCGCCGGACCCGACGCCCTCGGCCGACGACCGCAGCCGGTTCGAGGGGCGCGATCTGGTGCGCGCCGCGCGCATGCTGGCCGACTCGGGGGAGCGCGACCTGTTCCGCACCTTCGTCCTGACCCTCGACGACAACCTGCCCAACGCCGAGGAACTGGCCCTGCTGGTCGACATGACCCGGCTGTACGGCGACCAGGACCTGTCCATGCGGGTTGTGCGCGCCGGGGCCCAGCGCGGCGTCTACCTGACCGAGCGCGGCTATCCGGTCCGCCAGCCGCCCGCCGTCTACGGCGCGCCGGAGCTGGCCCTGATCCACGCCATCATCCGCCAGGAGAGCGGCTTCGACCCGGTCGTCCGCTCGGGCGTCGGCGCCCGCGGCATGATGCAGATCATGCCCGCCACGGCCTCGGCGACCGCGCGCAAGATGGGGATGAGCTATTCGGCCGACCGGCTGAACGACCCGACCTACAACATGCAACTCGGCTCAGCCTATCTGGGCGAGATGGTCTCGACCTTCTCAGGCTCCTACGTGATGGCGGCGGCCGGCTACAACGCCGGGCCGGGGCGCCCGCCCCAGTGGGCCAGCCAGTGCGGCGACCCGCGCGGCGGGACCACCGACCCGGCCGACTTCATCGAGTGCATCCCGTTCTCGGAGACCCGCAACTACGTCATGCGGATCATGGAGGCGGTGCAGGTCTACCGCGCCCGCCTGAACGGCGGCACGGCCCCCCTGACCGCCATGGCCGACCTGAAGCGCGGGGCCTGGGGCTCAACGGCGCCCACGCCGATCTCCTACAGCGTGGCGGCCGGCGGGCTTAACCCCGCGCCGATCGGCGCGACGGGGGTGAGCGGCACCGGCGTCGGGCCGATCCCCTACGGCCAGCTAAACGCCCGCGCCGCCCAGTAGAGCGCGCGAAAACAGCGGGGCGTCGACATTGCCGCCCGAGGCGATGACGACGACGCAACGCCCGCCCAGATCGAGGCGGCCGGAAAGAAGGGCGGCGAGGCCGAGCGCGCCGCCCGGCTCGAGCACGAGCTTGAGGTGACGAAAGCCGAAGGCCAGGGCGTTCAGGGCGGCGTCGTCCGACGCCGTAAGCCCTGACGCCAGCCGCCGGCGGTTGATCGCGAAGGTCAGCTCGCCGGGCATGGGCGCGAGAAGCGCGTCGCTGATGCTGTTTGCGCCGGGCGGGTTGGACAGCCGCTCCCCCGCCGCGAGGCTGCGGGCGTGGTCGTCGAAGCCCTCCGGCTCCACCGAATGGATCTGCGTCTTCGGCGACAGCCGCTCGAAGGCGAGGCTGATCCCGGCGATCAGCCCACCTCCTGACACCGGGCAGAGCAGGACGTCGGCGCTCTCGCCGATCGCCTCGAGCTGGCGGGCCGCTTCGAGCCCGACCGTGCCCTGGCCGGCGATGACGTGGAAGTCGTCGAAGGACGGCACCACCACCGCGCCGCGTTCGGCCGCGATGGCCGCCGAGATCGCCTCGCGGCTTTCGGTCAGGCGGTCGTACAGCACCACCTCGGCGCCCATGGCCCGCGTGGCCTCCATCTTCACCGTGGGGGCGTCCGCCGGCATGACGATGACGGCCGGACAGCCCAGCAGGCGCGCCGCCTCGGCCACACCCTGGGCGTGGTTGCCGGACGAGAAGGCGACCACGCCGGTCTTCAGCTCGTCCTTGGACAGCCGGCACAGGCGGTTGTAGGCGCCGCGGATCTTGAACGAGCCGGTGCGCTGCAGGGCCTCGGCCTTGACGAACACCCGCCCGCCGGCCGCGGCGTCGAGGGCGTCCGAGCGCAGCAGGGGCGTACGGACGGCGACCGTCGCCAGCCGTTCGGCCGCATCAAGGATGTCGTCGAAGGTGGGGAGCGGCCCCATCAGGGCTTCAGCAGCCCCTCGAACAGGCTGTCCAGCATCCGCTCCTTCAGGTTCTCCGGCGTGTCGGACCACTGGAACTGGGGCTGGGTGAGCAGCAGGGAGACGATGCCGTGCGCCGCGCCCCACGACACCTGGGCGCAGACGGCCACGTCGCCGCGCAGCCGCCCGGCGTCGGACACCGCCTGGACCGTGCCCAGGAAACGTTCGAAACAGCGCATGCCGAGCGCCGTCATGGCCTCCAGCTTGTCCGCCGTCAGGGCGCCAGGGGGGCTGGCGAACACCAGCTGGTAGGCGTTGGGATTGGTGAGGCCGAACTGCATATAGGCGTCGAGCATCCGCCGCATCCGCGCCACCGGCTCCATCGGCATGGCGGCGATCTCGTCGTTCTGGGCGATCAGCTGAGCGAAGGC
The DNA here is from genome assembly GCA_027312185.1 of Caulobacterales bacterium. GTDB lineage: Bacteria > Pseudomonadota > Alphaproteobacteria > Caulobacterales > Caulobacteraceae > NCED01. The sequence continues at coordinate 20,718 of DAICXL010000027.1, forward strand.
CGTCTCGCAGATCTCGACCAGGATCTCGCTCTTGTCGCGGAAGTGCATGTAGAGGGCGGTGGAGGACAGCCCCACTTCGTCGGCGATCTTGCGGATCGTCGCGCCGTGATAGCCCTCGCGCACGAAGATGCGCTCGGCGGCGTGCAGGATCTCGCCGCGCCGCAGATGGCCGGCGCCCTTGGCCTTTCGGGCCGACTTGGCGATCTTCTCTCCAGCGATATTCAAACGCATGCCCCCCAACACTGCCCGCACGGACTGAACTAGCAGCGAAAACAGCGAAACATAACCCCCGGTTGCCGCCCTGCCCCGCCCGCCTTAAAGCCAGGGCGTGAAACCAGCCCTGGCGCCCGAACCCATAGCGTTGCGAACCCGGTCCTGGGGCGACTACGCCCTGCTGGACAGCGGCAATGGCAAGAAGCTGGAGCGCTACGGCCGCTTCACCGTGGTCCGCCCGGAGCCGCAATGCTGGTGGGCGCCGCGCCTGCCCCAGGCGAAGTGGGATGCGGCCGACGCGGTGTTCGACCCGACCCCGGCCGACGAGGACGACGGCCGCTGGCGCTTCTCGGGCCGCCCGCCGGAGAGCTTTCCCCTCAGCTGGGGGCCGGCGAAGTTCAACGCCCGCTTCACCGCCTTCCGCCACCTCGCCTTCTTCCCGGAGCAGGCCGCCAACTGGGCCTGGCTGCAGGCGGCGGTGAGCGGCGGCGAGCAGCCCAAAGAGCAGCTCAAGGTGTTGAACCTGTTCGGCTACACCGGCGTCGCCAGCCTGGTCATGGCGGCGGCGGGGGCGCACGTCACCCATGTCGACGCCTCCAAGAAGGCCGTGGCCTGGGCGCGGGAAAACTCCACCCTGTCGGCCCTCGACGACAAGCCGGTGCGCTGGATCGTCGAGGACGCCCGCAAGTACCTGGCCCGCGAGGTGCGGCGCGGCTCGCGCTACGACGGCATTGTCCTGGACCCGCCCAAGTACGGTCGCGGCCCCGGCGGCGAGGTGTGGCGCCTGTTCGAGGACCTGCCCGAGCTGATGGCCATGTGCGCCGAACTTTTGAGCCCCGACGCCCGCTTCCTGCTGCTCAACGCCTATGCCGAACGCATCTCCGGCCTGTCGCTCGCCCACCTGATGGCGGGGTCTCTGGAGGGCCGGGGCGGCGTCGTCGACTGGGGCGAACTCGACCTGTCCGAGGACAATGACGGCCGCGAGATCGGCCTGTCGTTCTTCGCGCGCTGGCGTCGCGCATGACCGCGCGCCAGATCACCTCCCTGACCAATCCGACGGTCAAGGCCGTGCGGGCCCTGCACATGCGCAAGGACCGCGAAGAGACCGGGCTGTTCCTCGCCGAAGGCCTGAAGATCGTCGCCGAAGCCTTTGAGCTGGGCCGCAAACCCAAGATCCTCATGCACGGCCCCGAAGCGGCCCAGCATCCCCTCGTCCAGCGCATCGCCGCGGTCAGCGAGGAGGTGCTGGAGGTCAACCGCGACATCCTCGAAAAGGTCTCGCGGCGCGACAATCCCCAGACCGTGATCGGGGTGTTCGAACAGATCTTCACCCCGCTGACCGACCTCAAGCCTGACGCCGCGACGTGCTGGGTGGCGCTGCAGGCGGTGCGCGACCCCGGCAACCTCGGCACCATCATCCGCACCGCCGACGCCGCCGGCTGCGGGGGGGTGATCCTGGTCGGCGACTGCTGCGATCCCTATTCGGTGGAGGCGGTGCGGGCGACCATGGGCTCGATCTTCGCCGTGCCCCTGTTCAAGGCCACGGTGGACGAGTTCCTGGCGTGGCGGGCGGACTGGCCCGGCTCGGTGGTCGGCACCTTGCTCTCCGCCACCGTCGCCCATTCCGACGCCGACTACCGCCGCCCGACGATGATCCTGATGGGCAACGAGCAGCAGGGCCTGCCGCCCGAACTGGCGGCGGCCTGCGACGTCAACGTCAAGATCCCCATGCGCGGCCGGGCCGACAGCCTCAATCTGTCGGTGGCCACCGGCGTGATGATCTACGCGGCCACCGCGTGAGCTGGCCCCGCCGGATTATAGGCTGGCTGGGCGCCGCCCTCGCGGCGGGGGCGGGGCTGATGTCCGCCGCCGGCCTGATCGGCGCGGTGTGGGGCTGGGCCGACGCCTTCAACAGCTTCGCCCCGGTGTGGCTGGTCGCCGGATGGGTCGGCGCCGGCGTCGTGGTCCTGGCTCTGCCGCGAGGACGCATCCGCACGGCCGCCCTGATCAGCGCCGCCGTGGCTGTGCTGCTCAACGGCGTCCCTCTAATCGCCGAGATGGTGCGGACCGGCCGCGAGGCGCCGCCGCCGGGGAACCTGACCATCCTGACCTTCAATCGCTGGTGGGATAGCCCCGACCGGCCCGGCCAGATCGCCGTGATCCGCAATTCGGGCGCCGACCTCGTGGCCCTGCAGGAGGTGGACGGGCTGGAGCCGGCCTTGAGCCGCGATCTGCGCGACCTCTATCCGCATCAGATCTACTGCCATCCCGACTGCGACACGGCGATCCTGTCCAAGCGGCCGTTCCTGGCCAGCGGACAGGACCCCCACTTCCGCGTGCCGGGCGGCACCGGCTTTCTGTGGGGGCGCACCACCGCGCCGGACGGCAAGCCGGTCACCCTGGCCACCACCCACCCCTACTGGCCGATTCCGCCGTGGATCCAACGGATGCAGCGCGGGCACCTGCCCACGATGATCGCGACCGCCAACCCCGAGGAACTGATCCTGGTCGGCGACTTCAACCTGACGCCGTGGTCATGGGCCATGCGGAAGATGGACCCCACGCTAAAGCCGCTGACGCGCCGCACCCACGGCCTGCTCACCTTCCCCGCCAGCTGGCCGTTCCCCTTCCTCGCCCTGGACCAGGTCTACGCCGCACCGGTGTGGAAGACGGTCGAGGTCAAACGCCTGCCCCGCGCCGCCTCCGACCACTATCCGGTGCGAGTGGAGCTAAAGCGGGAGTAGCGGCCCCTCCTCCCGACGGGAGAAGGAGCGCTGACGCTAGTG
>DAICXL010000027.1:23726-24087 GCA_027312185.1 Caulobacterales bacterium
CGAAGTCGGTGGCGATGTCGCCGAGGGACAGGATGCCGACGAGGGCGCCCTTCTCGTCGGTGACGATGAGACGGCGCAGCTGGTGGCTGGCCATCTTGCCGGCGGCGTCGGCGACACTGTCGTCCGGGTGGCAGCCGAGGACATGGTCGCTCATCACCGCCGAAACAGGGCCCTTGATGTCGCCGCCCTCGGCCACGACTCGCAGCACGATGTCGCGGTCGGTGACGAGGCCGACCACCTTGCCGCCTTCGAACACCGGCACGGCGCCGGTATCGACCTCGGCCATGATCTTGGCCACCGACTGGATGCTGTCGCCGGGGTTGGCGGTCACGACCTGGGCGGTCATGGCTTCGCTGACTTT
>DAICXL010000028.1:0-24037 GCA_027312185.1 Caulobacterales bacterium
TGGATTCGCGAGGCCTGCTGATCCTGTCGGAGGACGGGGTCCTGGCCAAGGCGCTGATCGGGCCGGAGTCCAAGCTCGACAAGGAGTACCGGGTCGCGGTGATGGGCGAGCTGACGGAAGCGAAGATGGACCTGCTGCGCCACGGCCTGGAGTTGGACGGACGCAAGCTGCGCCGGGCCGAAGTCGAGCTGATCAGCGACCAGCGGCTGAAGATCGTCCTCACCGAGGGCCGCAACCGCCAGATCCGCCGCATGTGCGAACTGGTCGAGCTGAAGGTCGTCGACCTGTTCCGCGTCCGCATCGGCCCCCTGACCCTGGGCGACATGCCCGAGAACCGCTGGCGCGTGCTGACCGCGGACGAACGCACGGCGCTGATCGCGGAGTCGATGTAGCCGGTCTTCGTCTAGACCACCTGCCCCGCGCACCACCCGCTCGCCCAGGCCCACTGGAAATTGTAGCCGCCGAGCCAGCCTGTCACGTCCACCACCTCGCCGACGAAATACAGGCCCGGAATGGCCTTGGCCGCCAGAGTGTGGGAGTCGAGGTGGGCGGTGTCGACCCCGCCCAGGGTCACCTCGGCGGTGCGATAGCCTTCGGAACCCACCGGCTTGACCCGCCAGCCATTGACCGCCGTCGCCACCGCCCGCAGCACCTTGTCCGGGGTGTCGGCGAGGTTGCCTCTTACGCCCTCGGCCGCCGCGACCAGTTCGGCCAGACGGCGCGGCACGTGCAGGCTGAGGGCGGTATGGACCGCCTGGCGCCCGTTCGCGCCCTTGGCCGCCTTCAGGGCGTCGTAGACGTCGGTCCCCGGGGCCATGTCGACCACGATCTCGCCGCCCTCGCGCCAATAGGACGAGATCTGCAGGATGGCCGGGCCGCTGATCCCCCGGTGGGTGAACAGCATGGCCTCGTCGAAGCGGGTCTTGCCGCTGGCCACCCGGGCGTCCACGGCCACCCCGGCCAGGGGTTTCAGTCGCTCCAGCAGCCCGACCTCGAAGGTCAGGGGCACGAGCGCCGGCCGCGTGTCGGTCACCGCCAGTCCGAACTGGCGCGCCACGTCATAGCCCCAGCCGGTCGCCCCCATCTTGGGGATCGACTTGCCGCCGGTGGCGACCACCAGTGCCTCGCAGGTGATGGCCTGGCCGCCGACCGAGAGGCTGAAGCCAGCCTCCGTCTTCTCCACCCGATCCACGGCCGTCGCCAGCCGCAGGGTCGCCCCGTGCCGTTTCATCAGGCCCGTCAGCATGTCGACGATCTGGGTGGCCGGGCCGTCGCAGAACAGCTGGCCGAGGGTCTTCTCGTGCCAGGCGATCTTGTGCGCATCGACCAGGGCGATGAAGTCGGCGGGCCGGTAGCGGCTCAAAGCCGAGATGCAGAAGCGCGGATTGGCGGAGAGGAAGTTCTGCGCCGTGGTGCGGGTGTTGGTGAAGTTGCAGCGCCCGCCGCCGGAGATGCGGATCTTCTCCCCCGGCGCCTTGGCGTGGTCGAGCACCAGCACCCTGCGCCCGCGCTTGGCGGCCTCGATGGCGCACATCATGCCCGCCGCGCCCGCGCCGACCACCACCACGTCGAACTGGGCCATGCGTCTATCCGATCATCCCGGCGGAAGCCGGGACCCAGGTTTTAGCGGTCGCACACGGGTCAGGAAAAAGCCTGGGCCCCGGCTTTCGCCGGGGTGATCGGGAAAAAACTTTAGACGTCCACCTCGGCGTCCAGGGCGTTTTCCTGGATGAACTCGCGGCGGGGCTCGACCAGGTCGCCCATCAGGCGGGAGAACATGTCGTCGGCGTCGTCGGCGTGGGCGACCTTCACCTGCAGCAGGGTGCGGGCGTTGTAGTCGAGGGTGGTCTCCCACAGCTGCTCGGCGTTCATCTCGCCCAGGCCTTTGTAGCGCTGGATCGACAGGCCCTTGCGCCCCGCGTCCATGATCGCGGCCACCAGGTCCATCGGCCCGCGCACGGTCGCCGTCTTGTCCTTGCGGCGGAAGGTGGCGGGACTGGCGAAGGTGTCGGCCAGGGCCGCGGCCCGCTCGGCCAGGCGCCGGCCGTCGGCGGCGTGGATCAGAAGGTCGTCGAGGACGATGCGCTCGTTGACCCCGCGGCGGATGCGGCTGAACACGAAGCCGCCGCCGACCGCCGCCGCCTCGCCGCTCCAGTCCCCGTCGCCTTCCTCGGCATAGAGGTCGAGCCGCCGGGCCGCCGCGGCCGGATCGGGATTGTCGCCCAGGAGCCCTGCCAGGGCGGCCTGTTCGATGGCGAAGGTCGGGGCGCGCGAGGCCAGGCGGTCGACCGAGGCCTTGGCCTGGCGGCTCTCGACCACCAGCCGGCGCAGATCCGCGCCCATCAGCCGCTCGCCGTTCGGCAGGTCGAGCTCGGCCCCCTCGACGCCTTCGTCGAACAGGTAGGATTCGTACTCGGCGTCGTCCTTGAGGTAGCGCGACGCCTTGCCCTTGCTCGCTTTGTAGAGCGGCGGCTGGGCGATGTAGAGGTAGCCGCGCTCGATCAGCTCCGGCATCTGCCGGTAGAAGAAGGTCAACAGCAGGGTGCGGATGTGGGCGCCGTCGACGTCGGCGTCCGTCATGATGATGATCTTGTGGTAGCGGATCTTGTTGGCGTCGAACTCGTCGCGCCCGATCCCGGCCCCGAGCGCCATGATCAGGGTGCCGATCTGCTCGGAGCCCAGCATCTTGTCGAAGCGGGCGCGCTCGACGTTGAGCACCTTGCCCCTGAGCGGCAGCACCGCCTGGTTCTCGCGGTTGCGGCCCTGCTTGGCCGAGCCGCCGGCGGAATCGCCCTCGACGATGAACAGCTCGGACTTGGCCGGGTCGCGTTCCTGGCAGTCGGCCAGCTTGCCGGGCAGGGAGGTGATATCGAGCGCCGACTTGCGGCGGGTCAGCTCGCGGGCCTTGCGGGCGGCCTCGCGCGCGGCGGCGGCCTCGACGATCTTGGAGACGATCTGGCGGGCTTCGGCCGGATGCTCCTCGAACCATTGCGACAGCATCTCGCCGACCAGGCCTTCGACGGCCGGGCGCACTTCCGACGACACCAGCTTGTCCTTGGTCTGGGACGAGAACTTGGGGTCGGGCAGCTTGACCGACAACACGCAGGTCAGGCCCTCGCGGGCGTCCTCGCCGGAGACGCCGACCTTCTCGCGCTTGGCCGCGCCGGAGGTCTCGACATACCCGCCGATCACCCGGGTCAGCGCCCCGCGGAAGGCGGCCAGGTGCGTGCCCCCATCCCGCTGGGGGATGTTGTTAGTGAAGCACAGCATGGTCTCGTGGTAGCTGTCGTTCCACCACAGGGCGAGGTCGATCTCGACCTGTTCGCGCTTGCCGCGGACCACGATCGGGCTCTTCAGGATCGGGGTCTTCGACTTGTCGATGTGGCGCACGAAGGCCTCGACGCCCCCGTCGTAATGCATGATCTCCTCGAACGGCTCGGCCTCGCGCAGGTCGCGGAAGCGGATCGTCACGCCCGAGTTGAGGAAGGCCAGCTCGCGCAGCCGGTGCTCGAGGGTCTTGCGGTCGAACTCGATCGCCGAGAAGGTCTCCTTCGACGGGAAGAAAGTAACGCTGGTGCCGGTGAGCGGATGGCCGTTCTCGCGCAGGGGCGCGTCGCCGGTCTCCTTCAGCGAGGTCACCGCGTCGCCGCGCTGGAAGCGCATCTCGTGGACCTTGCCCTCGCGCCAGATCTTCAGGTCGAGGAAGTCGGACAGGGCGTTGACGACGCTGACGCCCACCCCGTGCAGGCCGCCGGAGACCTTGTACGAGCCGCCCTCGTCGTTGGCGAACTTACCGCCGGCGTGCAGCTGGGTCATGATGACCTCGGCCGCCGAGACGCCCTCTTCCGGGTGGATGGCGGTGGGGATGCCGCGCCCGTCGTCGGTGACCGTGGCCGAGCCGTCGGCGTTGAGGATCACCTCGACCCGCGTCGCCCAGCCGGCCAGGGCCTCGTCGATGGCGTTGTCGACCACCTCATAGACCATGTGGTGCAGGCCCGAGCCGTCGTCGGTGTCGCCGATGTACATGCCGGGGCGCTTGCGCACCGCGTCCAGCCCCTTGAGCACCTTGATCGAGCTGGCGCCGTAGTCTTCGGCTCCAGTGTTGTGCGGCGTCTCGTCAGTCATCCAGTCAGTCCGTGATGGGAGCGAGGGCGGAGGCGTCGACACGCACCCCTTGGGCCCGTCCCTGCAGGTCTTCGAACAGCGCGCGGTCGGTTCCGGTGAGGAAAGCCTGGAGCCCGAGCGCCGTGATTTCGTCGAACAGCGCGGCTCGCCGGTGGGCGTCCAGATGCGCGGCGACTTCGTCCAGCAACAATATAGGATTCGGATCGGATTTCGCACGCGAAAGTCGCGCTGCTTGAGCCAAAACCAGGTTCAAAATCAGCGCTTTCTGCTCTCCGGTGGAGCATTCCCCGGCCGGGCGGTCCTTTTCGGCGTGGATCACCGACAGATCGGTGCGATGGGGCCCGGTCAGGGCCCGCCCGGCGGCGGCGTCGCGGGGTCGCGCCCGGGCCAGGGCGACCCTCAGTTTCGCCTCCGTCTCCGCATCGGAATCCGCCCAGTCGCCGGTGAGGCTGAGCCGCGCCTGCGGGAAGGGACGCGTTGCGCGGCCGTCGATTTCAGCCTGGAGGGCCGCCAGCGTCCGGGCCCGCCCCGCCGCCAGGGCGGCGCCGGACTTGGCGGCCTGCGCCTCCAGGGCGTCGAGCCAGGTCGGGTCGGGGGTCTCGTCCGAGAGCAGCCGCCCACGCTCGCGGATCGCCTTCTCGTAGGCCGCGGCGACCCCCGCATGGCCGGGCTCGGCGGCGAAGGTCAGGCGGTCGAGGAACTGGCGCCGGGCCGTGCCGCCCTCCAGGAACAGCCGGTCCTGCTGGGGGGTCAGCCAGACCAGGCGCATCACCTCGCCCAGGCGCCCCGGCGGAACGGTCTCGCCCTCGATGCGCACGGTGCGGCGCACCGCCTCGGGCTCCACCCCCGTGCCGACCCGGACCTCGCCGTCGGCCGTTTCGACCCGCGCGGCCACGCTCCACGCCCGCCCCCGGGCCTCGCCCGGCAGCCGCCGACCAACCTCGGCCGCCCCGGCCCCGCGCAGGCCCCGGCCGGGCGCGAAGAAGGACACCGCTTCAAGCAGGTTGGTCTTGCCCGCCCCATTGGCCCCGAACAGGAAGACGGGTCGCCCGTCGAGGGACAGCTCGGCGCGTTCGTAGGAGCGGAAGTCGGTGAGGGTGAGGTGGGTGAGGCGACTAAGCACAAGTAAACCCGATCATCCCGGCGGACGCCGGGACCCAGGTTTTAGCCGAGCCACTGCCCTTCGGACATGTCCCGCCAACCTGGGTTGAAGCGCTCGATCATCTCGATCTTCCACGCGCGCTTCCATTCCTTGATGCGCCGTTCGCGGCGAAACGCGGCTTCGCGCGTGTCATGCGCCTCATACCAGACAAGCATGTGGACGCCGTGCTTGCGCGTGAATCCGGAGCCGCCGTTCTCCCTGTGCTCCCACATCCGTTTTGCCAAGTCATCGGTGGACCCGGTGTAGAGGGTCCCATTCCGATGGCTGGCCAGGATGTAGGTGTAGAACATCGCTAAAAAACCTGGGTCCCGGCTTTCGCCGGGATGAACGGTTCATAGCGCAGCGCGTCCAATCACACCCTCAGCGGCATCAGCACGTACTGCACGCCGCGGTCCACGGGATCGAGCACCAGGGTCGGGGAGGCGGGGTCGGCGAAGCGGAACTCGGCCATCTCGCCCTGGATCTGGCCGGCGACGTCGAGCAGGTAGCGGGCGTTGAAGCCGATCTCGAAGCTGTCGCCGTCGTAATCGACCTCGAGCTCCTCGACCGCCTGGCCGGCCTCCATGTTGCGCACGGTCAGAACGAGCTTGCCGGGCTCCAGCGCCAGCTTCACCGATCGCGACTTCTCGGCCGAGATGGTGGCGACCCGGTCCACGGCCTGGGCGAACAGGGCGTTGTCGATCATCACCACCTTCTGGTTGTCCTTGGGGATGACGCGGACATAGTCGGGGAACGAGCCGTCGATGACCTTGGAGGTCAGGGAGGCCTGGCCGAAGGCGAACCGCACCTTGGCGGCCGAGACTTGCAGCTCCACCGGGCCGGTGGCGTCTTCGAGCAGGCGGCGGGCCTCCTGGATGGTCTTGCGGGGCACGATCACGCCCGGCAGGCCGACCGCGCCTTCAGGGGCCGCCATCTCGGCCAGGGCCAGGCGGTGGCCGTCGGTCGCCACGGCGCGCAGGCGGGCCTCGCCTCCCTCCATCACCGTGTGCAGGTAGAGGCCGTTGAGGTAGTAGCGGGTCTCCTCGGTGGAGATGGCGAAGCGGGTCTTGTCGATCAGCCGGGCCAGGGCGGCGGCGTCGAGGACGATGCGCCCGCCCAGGCCGTCGGACGACATCACCGGGAAGTCACCCGCCGGCAGCACCGGCAGGTTGAAGCGCGAGCGGCCGGCGGCCACCGACAGGCGCGGATCCTCGCCGGCGAACTTCAGCTCCACCTCGGCCCCGTCGGGCAGCTTGCGGACGATCTCGTACAGGGTCTGAGCCGGGGCGGTGATCTGACCATGGACGCTGACGTTGGCGTCGGCGTGATCCACCACCTCCATGTCCAGGTCGGTGGCCGACAGGGACAGGCCGTTGTTGTCCGCCGACAGCAGCACGTTGGACAGGATCGGAATGGTGTTGCGCCGCTCGACCACGCTCTGCACGTGGCCGAGAGCCTTCATGAGCGCCGCTCGCTCGATACTGAGCTTCATATCGTCGTCCGGATGAGGTCCCGTGCGAATCGACCGATCGCACGCCTGGGCAAGCCGAGGGCCGCCGAGAGTATCCGAAAACAGGCCGTGGTGAAGGCCTCTATCGGCCCTCGGGTCAGGCGATGATGTCGGGGGTCAGCTGGTCCTCCAGCCGGACGATCTCGTCACGGAGGGAAAGCTTCTTTTTCTTGAGCCGCGCGATGCGGATCATATCCGGCAGCGGGCGCGCCTCCAGGGCCTCCACCGCCGCGTCGAGGTCCTGGTGCTCCACCTTGAGCGCGGCCAGCCGCGACCGCAGGCCGTTCTCTTCCGCGTCGCCGCCGGGGTCGTCGTCGTTCATGCCGTTCCTGTCCGGAGAAGCCCGCATTTCCATCGCTGGCCGGGCCGCCGCGAAAAATAGCAAACGGCGCCCTGGGGTAAAGCGAATGCGAGCTGAGCCGCAAACCTCACGCGCCCGTGAAGGGACTCGATCCGTACCCGGTGCTCTACTGGTTCGTCCCTATAGCTAGGAGGCGCGACCCATGGCGATCGACGGACGTATCCGCGAACTCGGCTCCCGTCATCAACACCTCGAGAAGGTCATAGAAGAAGAAGCCCGCCGCCCCAGCGCGGACTCGCTCCGCGTCCGAGAACTCAAGACCCAGAAACTGCGCCTGAAGGAGGAGATCGAAGTCCTCCGCGGCGCCCGGGCCCACTAGCCTTCCCCATTATAGCCCGTCATCCCCGGATCGCGCTTTCGCGTGACCGGAGGATGACGGCGGCTGGCCTTTATCGTCGTTAGTCGTTGTCGTCGTCGGACTGTTCGGCCACGCCGGTCTGGCTGGCGGGCAGCAGAGTCGCGCCCTCGCCGAGACCCTTCTTGGCGTCGTCCTTGTTCTTCTTGTCGGCCGCCTTGCGGACGACCTCGTCGAGTTCGAGCTGGCCGACGAGGCCCAGGGTCACGGGATCGACCGGCTTGATGTTGGCCGCGTTCCAGTGCTGACGGTTGCGCACCTGGTCAATGGTGGCCTTGGTGGTGCCGAGCAGCTTGGAGATCTGGCTGTCGGCGATCTCCGGATGGTTGCGGATGAACCAGGCGATGGCGTCCGGCCGGTCCTGGCGGCGCGACACGGGGGTATAACGCGGCGCCTTCTTGTTCGGCTTCAACAGTTCGGCATGGCGGCTGACCAGGGCCTTCATGCGGTAGTTCGGATCGGCCTGGGCCTTGTCGAGCTCTTCGCGGGACAGCTGACCGTTAGCGATCGGATCGGCGCCGCGGATGTCGCGGGCGACCTCGCCGTCGGCGATGCCATTGACTTCCAGCGGGTGCAGACCGGCGAAGTCGGCGATTTGCTCAAAGGTCAGGGACGTGTTGTCCACCAGCCAGACGGCGGTGGCCTTCGGCATCAGAACGTCGCTCATGGGCGTCGGGCCCCTTCTCTATTGGCGCGCCTCAGCAGCTTGGCTGGCGCGTCCCTGAAACGGCTCCGCCCGGCCTTTCGGCCGGGCGGTGTTGCTGACGGATATAGTGGATTTCGCGATACCAAGCGAAGGTTTTTCAGGATCAGGCCCCGGCGATCCCGATCAGCCCATCAGCGCCCTGTGCTCGGCTTCGAAGCGGGCCTGTTCGGCGCCGATGCTGTGCAGGATCTCCCAGGTGAACAGGCCGGTGTCGTGGCCGTCGTCGAAGCCGATGCGCATGGCGTAGCGGCCGATGGGAGTCAGCGCCTTGATGGCGACCCCGGTCGCGTCGATCGGCAGGGGGCTGAGGCCAAAGCCGCCGTGCCCGCGCGCGTCGGCGGCGGGGGTCATCACCCGCAGCAGGGCGGCGGGGATTTCGAACCGTTCACCCGTGTCGAAGGTCACGTCGAGCCTGCGCCCCCCCTGGCGGACCTTCAGCTCGGTCGGCCACGGCGCGCTCATTGCGCCTCGTCCAGGCGGCGCGCTTCCTCGGGCAGCATGATCGGGGCGCCGTCGCGGATCGGATAGGCGAGGTTCGCGCCGCGGCTCACCAGCTCGTTCTTGTCGCGGTCGTACTCGAGCGGACCGTGAGTCACCGGACAGACCAGGACCTCGAGCAGGCGGGGATCGATGTCTCCCGTCCGGGGCAGTTGCGTGGAATCGGCCATGGCGGGAGCCTTACTGCAGCTGGGATGGATTGTCGTCGTCGGCGGCCGCATCGATGCGCAGGAGCGCGGTCAGGGCCGCCCGCCGCGCCGCGATGGTCGCGGGCCTCCAGCAGGGCCTGCTTCTCGCCCTGGTCGAAGGGCAGGGCCATGGCCAGGCTGTTGACCAGGGCCTCCAGCGGGGCCTCCTTGGCCATGCGCCAGTCCACATCCAGGCCGCGCCGCTCCAGATAGGCCTTCAGGGCGGCCAGCACCTCCTCGCGGCCGACGTCGCCCTCCTCGTCCAGGGGATGCAGGTCCGCCTCGAAGGGCGCGAAGTCGGCCCGAACCTGGCGGTAGGGCCCCCGCACGGGCAGCTCCGCCCCCAGGCGGAAGCGGCACACCCCGGTCAGGGTGATCAGGTAGCGGCCGTCCGAGGTCTCGGCGTAGCTGGTGATGCGGCCAGCGCAGCCGATCTGAGCCAGGCTCGGGGCTGCCGGCTCCCCGTCATTGCCGAAGGTGGGGGCGCCCCCTTGCGTCTGGATCATGCCGATGATGCGGTCGCCGGCCATCACGTCGTCGATCATGTTGAGGTAGCGCGGCTCGAAGATGTTCAGCGGCAGCATGCCGTGCGGCAGCAGCAGCGCCCCGTCGAGGGGGAAGACCGGGATCACCTGCGGCAGGTCCGCCGCCTTGAGGTAGGCAGCCATCGGTCCCTCCAATGCGCTCAGGAGAACAGGATCGAAGATAGCCGCCGCCGCCCGCTCTTGGCGATCTCGGACGCAGGCCCGGCGGCTTCGAACACGGTGAGGAGTTGCTTGCGGGCCGCGTCGTCGTTCCAGGCCCGGTCCTTCTCGATGATGATCAGGAGGTGGTCCATGGCCGCCTGCAGCTCGCCGCGCCCGGCGAGGATCTTGGCCAGCTCCAGCCGCGCCTCATGGTCGGCGGGGTCGGCGGCCAGACGCTGCTCGAACGGCGCGGTCTCGCCGTCGGCCTGTTCGGCCAGGGCCAGGGCGGCGCGCACGGCGGCCAGGTCCGGATCCTTGGCGTCGTCCGGCGCCATGGCGGCCACTTCCCCGGCCCGCTCGGCGTCGCCGCCGGTCAGGTAGCAGCGGGCCAGGCCCGCGATGGCCTTCAGGTTCTTGGGGTCGAGGGTCAGGGCCTGGGCGTAGGCCTGGCCGGCGCCGCCCAGGTCGCCTTCGGCCAGGGCCGCGGCGCCCTCGGCCAGCAGGGCTTCCATGTCGGCCTCGCCGTCGTCCTCGTCGCCGGGGCCGGTCAGGCGACCGATGAAGGCCTTGACCTCGCTCTCGGGCAGGGCGCCCAGGAAGCCGTCCACCGGCTGGCCGTTCGAGAAGGCGTAGACCGCAGGGATCGACTGCACGCGCAGCTGCCCGGCGACGCCGGGGTTCTCGTCAATGTTGATCTTGACCAGCTTGACCGCGCCGCCGGCGGCGCGGACCGCTTTTTCGATCACCGGGGTGAGCTGGCGGCACGGGCCGCACCAGGGGGCCCAGAAGTCGACGATCACCGGCCTGCGGCGGGATTCTTCCACCACATCGGCCATGAAGCCCGCGTCGGAGCCTTCCTTGACCAGATCGTCCGCATCCACGGCGCCCGCGCTACCCAGCATTCCGATCCGTCCCTCGATGTTCCTGAGGTCCGTAACATGGTCCCCGCGCGCCGCCCCCGCAATCCGGGGGCGGGCTCATCGGCGTGACAATCCGGCGAAATCGACCACGAGGGGCTCGCGCCCCAGGGCCGCTAGGAAGGACAGGAAGCCCTCGCGGCTGACAGCGGTGGTGGCGTCGTTGGACAGCGGGTGGAAATTGACCGTCTCATGGGCCAGCAGCGCCGCGTCGACCATGAAGCGGACCCGGTGATCCGGGTCGTTGATCAGGGCGAAGGCGGTCACCGACCCGGGCGTCACCCCAAGCGCGTCGTAGAGCCGCTCGGCCGAGCCGAAGGACAGGCGCGCCGAGCCGATGGCCGCCGGCAGGGCCTTGAGGTCGATGGCCGTCTCGCCCAGGGCGCTGACCAGCCAAAGCTGGCCCTTGGCGTCCTTCAGGAACAGGTTCTTGGTATGGCCGCCCGGCATGGCCGCCTTGATCTGCGCCCCCTCCTCGACCCGGAACACCGGCGGGTGCTCAAAGGTCATGTGGGCGATCCCATGAGCGCCCAGGAAGGCGAACAGCGCGTCTCGGGTCGCTGGAGCGGTTGTCATGGCGCCGAGCTACATGCGCGCGGCCACGGCGCCAAGCCATGGTCCCGCCGAACCGATTCGGTCTAAACCTCGCCCAATGCAGTAGGTAGGAAACGCCTGATGATCCGCTCACGCCGCGCCCGCATCGTGGCCACGCTCGGCCCCGCCAGCCGCACCCCCGAGATGGTGCTGGCCCTGGCCGTCGCCGGCGCCGACGTGTTCCGGCTCAACTTCAGCCACGGCAGCCACGAGGACCACGCCGCCAACTGCGCCGCCGTGCGCCAGGCCGAGGTCGCGTGCGGCCGGCCGCTCGGCGTGCTGGCCGACCTGCAGGGCCCCAAGCTGCGGCTGGGCAAGTTCAAGGACGGGGCGATCGCCGTCCAGCCCGGCTACCGCCTGCGCCTCGACCTCGACAAGGCCCCCGGCGACGAGACGCGGGTCAACCTGCCCCATCCGGAGCTGTTCGCGGCCATGCGCCCCGGCGTGCTGTTGCTGGTCGACGACGGCAAGGTGCGGCTGCGGGTGGTCGAGTGCGGCAAGGATTGGGCCGAGGTCGAGGTGGTGCAGGGCGAGCGCCTGTCCGACCGCAAGGGCCTGGCCCTCCCGGGGGCGGTGATCCCCATGCCGGCCCTGACCCCCAAGGACCACGAGGACCTGGCCTTCGCGCTGAGGATCGGCGTCGACTGGATCGCCCTGTCCTTCGTGCAGTCGGCCGCCGACATGGCCGAACTGCGCAAGATCGTGCAGGGCCGGGCCGCTTGCCTCGCCAAGATCGAGAAGCCCAAGGCGCTGGAGGACCTCGAGGCCATCCTGGACCTCTGCGACGGGGTGATGGTGGCCCGCGGCGACCTCGGCGTCGAGCTGGAGCCTGAGGAGGTGCCGGTGGCCCAGAAGGCCATCTTGCGCGCCGCCCGGGTGCGCGGGGTGCCGGCGATCATCGCCACCCAGATGCTCGATTCCATGACGGTCAACGCCACGCCCACCCGCGCCGAGGCGTCGGACGTGGCCAATGCGGTCTACGAGGGCGCCGACGCCCTGATGCTGTCGGGGGAGAGCGCCTCGGGCCTGTTCCCCGTCGAATCCGTCACGATGATGAACCGCATCATCGAGCGGGTGGAGCGCGACCCGCACTGGCCCGGCCTGATGGCCGCTCAGCAGCCCACCGACGACCAGGACGCCGACATCCTGGTGGCCGCCGCCCGGCGCGCGGCCGAGGCCGGCACCACCGCCTGCCTGGTCTCCTTCACCTCCACCGGCTGGACCGCCCGCCTCCTCGCCCGGGAGCGGCCGCTGCAGCCGGTGCTCACCCTGACGCCCGACCCGAGGGTGGCGCGCCGGCTGTCCCTGGTGTGGGGGCTCGAACCCCGCATCGGCGTCGACCCCGACAACCTCGAGGACATGACCGCCGAGGCGGTCCACCTGGCCGTGGAGCTGGGCCTCGCCCGGCCCGGCGAGCGTATCCTGATCGTGGCCGGCACGCCCTTCGGCGCCCCCGGCTCGGCCAACCTCCTGCGCCTCGCCCACGCCCCACCCGCAAGATAGCGGACAGGCTGCATCCCGCAGGGAGGCCACGGCGTTATACATCCTACGCTCGTCTGGAACCCGTCATGCCCAACCGTTTCCTCGCCGTCGACTGGGGCACGACCAACCTTCGCGCCTGGGTCGTCGGGGCAGGCGGGCAGGTCGAGGCTCATCGCGAGTTCCCGCTCGGCGTTTCCCGCCTGGCCCCCGGCGAGGCGGCGGAGCGGTTCGAGGACACGGTGCGGCCCGCGCTGGGCGCCGAGGGGCTGCCGGCCATCCTGTGCGGGATGGTCGGGTCCAATCTGGGCTGGCGGCAAGTGGACTACTTTCCTTGCCCCGCCGATCTGAAGACGCTGGCCGGCGGGCTGAAACGAATCTCCACCTCGGGGCCGCCGGTGTTCATCGTGCCCGGCCTGTGCTGCCTGAGGTCGGACGGCGGCCTGGATGTGATGCGCGGCGAAGAGGTCCAGATCCTGGGATGGATCGCCGGCTCGCCCGAGCGATCGCGGGGCAAGCGCCTGGTCTGCCACCCCGGCACCCACACCAAATGGGTCCTGCTGGTCGATGGCCGGATCGAGCGTTTCGTCACCGCCATGACCGGCGAGCTGTTCGACGTGCTGCGCAAGTACAGCGTCCTGCGCGCGCCGCCCGGCTATGACGACGCCCCCGAGGACGAATCCGCCTTCGACGAGGGACAGAAGGCTGCCGGGGACGGCACGGCTCTGGCCTCGCGGCTGTTCACGGCCAGGGCCCGCGTCGCTGGGGGGACCATGAAGCCCGAGCAGGTGAAGTCCTACCTCTCCGGCCTGCTGATCGGCGCCGATGTGGCGGGCACCCCCGCCCTGCTCGGAGCCGGCGTCGGCACGCCGGTGGTCCTGCTCGGCGACCTCGATCTTTGCCGCCGCTACCAGCGCGCGCTTGAAACGGCCTGGGCGACGGTTTCAATCCATGACGGCGACGCCGCCGTGCTGGCCGGGCTTGGCGCCCTGTTCGAGATGGAGTCGGTACGTTGACCCTGGACGAAGCCCTGGCGCAGATGCCGATCATCGCCATCCTGCGCGGCGTGAAACCGGACGAGATCCTGGCCGTGGCCGAGGCCCTGTATTCGGCCGGGGTGCGCGTGCTGGAAGTGCCGCTCAATTCCCCCGAACCCTTGGACAGCATAGCGCGGCTCAAGGCGATGACGGGGCGGGTGGTCTATGGCGCGGGCACGGTCCTGGGGCCCGGGGCCGTGGACGCCGTGGCCCAGGCCGGCGGCAAGCTCATCGTCTCGCCGAACACGGACCCGGCGGTGATCCGCCATGCCGTTGAATGCGGCATGGTCCCCATGCCGGGCTTCGCCAGCGCCACCGAGGCCTTCTGCGCCCTGGCGGCGGGCGCGCGCTATCTGAAGCTGTTCCCGGCGTCGACCTATGGCCCCCGCCATCTGAAGGCGCTCAAGGCGGTATTGCCGGCCGAAGCGGTGGTCCAGCCGGTCGGCGGAGTCAGGCTGGACGAGATGCCGGCCTGGTGGGCCGCCGGCGCCCGCGGATTCGGCCTTGGCGGTTCGCTCTACAAGCCGGGCTTCACGCCTGCGCAGGTCAAGGAGGCCGCCCTCGCGGCGGTCGCCGCCGTGACGGCGCTCATGACGGCGGACCAGACTCGCCAGTAGAGGGCCCCCGTTAGCCAAACCTCAAGGCGGGGCCGCGATGGTGGCGGCCTGAACCCGCGTCGCCGCGAGCCCCCATGACCGATATGGCCATCCCAGCGCCCCGCGCCGCCGCCCTGCCGGGCCTGTTCGCCGGCGCCGTGTTCATGAGCGCGGCCCTGGTCTTCCTGGTCGAGCCCATGATGGGCAAGCTGATCCTGCCGCTTTTGGGCGGCAGCCCGGCGGTGTGGAACACCAGCTTGGCCTTCTTCCAGATCGCGCTTCTCGTCGGCTACGCCTACGCCCACGGCCTGCAGCGGTGGATCCGCTCGGTGCGGGCCCAGGCGGTGATCCATGTGGCGGTGCTGCTCGCCGCCGCCCTGACCCTGCCGCTCAGGCTTTCGGCCGTCATGGGCGAGCCCCCGGCGGCGGGGATGCCCGCCCTGTGGCTGATGGGCATGCTGACCCTGTCCATCGGCGCGCCCTTCGCGGCCCTTTCGGCCACCGCCCCGCTGCTGCAGGCCTGGTACGCCCGCACCCGCGGCGGCGAGCAGAACCCCTATGTCCTCTACGCCGCCTCCAACCTCGGCAGCCTGCTGGCCCTGCTGGCCTATCCCGCCATCGTCGAGCCCCTGCTCACCCTCTCGGCCCAGCGCGGCCTGTGGAGCGGCGGGTACGGCCTCTTCGTCCTTCTGGCCGGGGGCCTCGCCCTGTTCGTGGCCCGGACGGGGGGCGACGCGCCCGTCAAGGCCGTCGTGAGGACCGCCCCTACCCCCTGGGGCGACCGGCTGGTCTGGGTCGCCCTGGCCGCCGTACCGTCCAGCCTGATGCTGGGGACCACCAGCCACATCACTACCGACGTCGCCTCGGCGCCCTTCCTGTGGGTGGCGCCGCTCGGCCTCTACCTGCTGACCTTCGTCATCGCCTTCCAGGCCCGGCCCCTGATCAACCGCGAGCGGGCCCTCCTGTGGCAGGCCCCGGCGGCCTGCGCCTGCGTCGTGCTGCTGCCGTTCCCGGGGGGCAGCTGGCCGCTGCAGCTGTCGGTCCATCTCGTGGCCTTCTTTCTGACCGCCCTGGTCTGCCACCAAGCCCTGGCGGCGCGGCGGCCCGCCCCCGAGAAGCTCACCGAATTCTATCTCCTGATGTCGGTGGGCGGGGTGATCGGCGGCGGCTTCAACGCCTTCCTCGCCCCCATGCTCTTCAACTACGTGTGGGAATATCCGATCGCCCTGGCCCTGGCCGGCCTGGCCCGGCCGTGGGGGACGGGGCGGCCGCGCCGCTGGGAAATCGCCGCCCTCGCCGGCGGCCTCGCCGCCGCGGCCGTGGCCCTGGCCTTGGGCAACCTGCCGGAGCCGGGGTCGGCCTTCGCCTTCGCCGCCCTGGCCGTCGCCCTGTCGGCGGCCTTCCTGCTGCGCGACCGTGGCCCGATGTTCGCCGGATTGCTGGCCGCCGCCCTGCTTGCCGGCGAACTCGGCGCGGATTTCCTCAATGTGGTGGACCTGCGCCGCAGCTTCTTCGGCGTCCACAAGGTGACCGACATGGTCGACCCAGCCATGCGGCCGGTGCGCCTGCTGTTCAACGGCACCACGGTGCACGGGGCCCAGATGCGGCCCCCCGCCAACGTGTGCCAGCCGATGAGCTACTATTCACCCCATACCCCCATAGGCCAGGTGTTCACGGCCCTGACCGCGCCGGGCGCCCCGCCCCTGCGCATCGGGACGGTGGGCCTCGGCGCCGGCGCGGTCGCCGCCTTCACCCGGCCCGGCGACTCCCTGCGGTTCTTCGAGATCGACCCGGCGGTGCTGGCCGTGGCGCGCGATTCAGGGTCGTTCAGCTATCTCACCACCTGCGCCCGCGGCGCCGTCGACTATCGCCTGGGCGACGCCCGGCTGACCCTGGCTCGGGAGCCGGCCGGCGCCTTCGACCTGCTGCTGATCGACGCCTTCTCCTCCGACGCCGTGCCTACCCACCTGCTGACGGTCGAAGCCATGCGCAGCTATCTCGACAAGCTGGCCCCCGGCGGCGTGCTGCTGCTCCACCTCACCAACCGGAACCTGGAGCTGACCGGCCCCGCCGCCGCCGTGGCCCGGGAGATCGGCGCCGCCAGCCTGCAGCAGCTGTTCACCCCGACCCGCCAGATGGGCCCCTCGCCCGAGGTGACCCCGTCCGGGGTGATGATGCTGGCCCGCACCGAAGCCGACCTCGCCCGCTTCAAGGCCGACCCGCGCTGGACGGCGACCGATCCCGGCGGCTCACGGCCGTGGAGCGACGACTACACCAACATCCTCGGGGCGCTCGTGGCGCACATGGGGAAGTAAACGGCGACGCGCGGAAGGGCCCTCACATAGGCGCCATTTGACCCGCCCCCGCGGCTCAGGCCACATCACCGCCGAGCACGGGTGGGGATCGAAGCATGGGGCCGTTCAATCGCGCATCGGCAGTCGCGGCGGCCGCCGCCCTGCTGGTCGGCTTCGGGGGCGGCTGGCTGGTGGCCAAGGCCCCGGCCCCCACTCCGGCGGCGGGCGGCAAGCCAGCCCAGACCGGCTTCGCCTGGCCCTTCTTCGGCAAGATCCGTGACGCGAACGCCCCCCGCGCCACCCCGGCCAAGCCGGCGGGCTTTGCGGTATGGACCACCCGGGTCGACACCACCGGTCCCGAGCCCCTGGCCTGCGTGCGCATGACCCGGCCGCTGGACGGCTCGATTTCCTACAGCGACTTCGTCCAGATCACCCCGGAGCTCGACCGGCCGCCAGCGGTCAACGCCCGCGGCGACGAGCTGTGCGTCGGCGGCGGCGGCTTCTACGGCCACCGGGTCACCCTGCTGAAGGGGCTGAAGGCCCGCACCGGCGAGACCCTGGCCGCCAACGCCGACGTCGACTTCACCTTCGGCGAACAGCCCCCTTACGTCGGCTTCTCCGGCCAGGGGGTGATCCTGCCGCGCGAAGAGGCTGACGGCCTGGGCATCGAGACGGTCAACGTCCAGCGCCTGGCCATCGAGGTCGTCCGCGTGCCGGACCGCAACCTCGTGCGCAAGCAGATCGCGGCCCCCGACCCCACGCCGGAGGGCGACTACAACTACGAGTACGGCGAAGACGCCGCGGGCGAGGACGGCCGGGTGGTGTGGAAGGGCGAGGTGGCCGTGGCGCCGCAACAGGGCGCCCGCCGCATGGTCACCGTCTTCCCCCTCGGCGCGGTGCTGAAGGAGATGCGGGCCGGAGCCTATGTGGTGAGGGCCAAGGACGCCTCGGGCGCCCGGGCCGTGAAGGCCAAGGGCCAGTCCGACGACGGCAATCCGGCCCAGGCCCGGCGCTGGATCCTGTTCACCGATATGGCGCTGATGGCCTATTCGGGCTCGGACAGCCTCGACGTGGTGGTCCGCTCGCTCAAATCCGCCAAGACCCTTTCCGGGGTGAAGGTCTCGCTGGTGGCCAAGGACGGCGAGGACCTCGCGTCGGCGACCACCGACGGCTCTGGCCGGGTGCGCTTCGCCAAGGCCCTGCTCAAGGGCGAAGACGGCTCCAAGCCGCGCATGCTGATGGCCTATGGGCCGAACGCCGACTTCGCGGCCCTCGACCTCGACCGCTCGCCGGTCGACCTGTCGAACCAGGGGGTGGGGGGGCGCAGCGTCACCGCCGAGGCCGGGATCGACGCCTATCTCTACGCCGACCGGGGCGTCTATCGCCCGGGCGAGACGGTCCACCTCGTCGGCCTGATCCGCGACAACGAGACCAAGGCCGTCAAGGACAGGAAAGGCGCCCTGGTGGTCCGCCGGCCCTCCGGCGTCGAGTACCAGCGCATCGCCTTCGACAAGGCCGCCAACGGCGCGGTGGCCCGCGACGTGGCCATTCCGGCCGGCGCCCCGCGGGGCCGCTGGCGGGCGGCCATCGAGATCGAAGGCGTCGAGGAGCCCGTGGGCGAACTGTCGTTCGGGGTCGAGGACTTCGTGCCCCAGCGCCTGGCGGTGACCGCTGTCGGCGACGCCAGCCGCGCGCTCGGGCCCGGCGAGGTGCGCAATGTCGATATCCTGGCCCGCTTCCTCTACGGCGCCGACGGCGCCGGGCTCGACGTGCAGGGCGAGGCCCGTATCCGCCCCGATCCCAACCCGTTCCCGGCGCTGGCCGGCTATCGCTGGGGCGACGAGCAGAACCTCTACCAGGAGAAGTTCGTCGAACTCGCCCAGACCGTCACCGACGGCTCGGGCCGGGCCGTGCAGGCCTTCGATTCCAGCCAGGCCGGCGACACCGCCGCGCCCCTCGCCGCCGCCGTCACCGCCTCGGTGTTCGAGCCGGGCGGCCGTCCCGTGCGCGAGGGCCTGACCCTCAAGCTGCGCACCAAGCCGCTCTACCTCGGCGTCAAGACCGCCAGCACGGGCTCGGGCGACGCGCCCACCACCACCTTCGACATCGTGGCGGTGAGCGCCGCCGGCCAGCGGATCGCGGCCTCGAAGGTCGCCTATTCGCTGATCTCGGAGAACTGGGACTACGACTGGTTCCAGAAGGACGGCCGCTGGGAATGGCGCCGCACCAGCCGCGACGCGGTGATCATGCGCGGGACGGTGAATGTCGGGACGGCGGCTCCGGCCCGCCTCAGCCGCCGCCTGCCCTGGGGCGACTACCGCCTGGTGCTGGAGGAGCCGACCACCGGCGCGCGCACCGTGATCCGCCTCGCCTCCGGCTGGGGCGAGCCCGCCGCCGGGGCCGAGCCGCCGGACAGCGCCCGGGTCAGCGCCGGGACCAAGGCCTACGCCCAGGGCGACACGGTCGAGGTGACCATCCAGGCGCCCTACGCGGGCGAGGCGCAGGTCGCGGTCGCCACCGACCGGCTGATCGATTTCCGCACCGTCTCCGTCCCCAAGGGCTGCACGACGGTGAAGCTGAAGACCTCGGCCGCCTGGGGCGGCGGGGCCTATGTGCTGGTGTCGGTGATCCAGCCCCGCGACCCGGCCGCGACGCCCAAGCCCCGCCGGGCCCTGGGCCTCGTCTACGTTCCGCTCGATCCGAAGTCGCGCAAGCTGACCGTGACCCTGGGGACCCCGGCCAAGCTCAACTCCAAGGCGCCCATCGTCGTGCCGGTGACCGTCCAGGGCCTCGGCCTCGGCGGCAAGGCCTATGTCACCGTCGCGGCGGTGGACGAGGGCATCCTGCGCCTGACCCGCCAGGAGAGCCCCGATCCGGCCAAGTGGTATTTCGGCAAGCGGGCCCTCAGCCTCGATTACCGCGACGACTACGGCCGCCTGCTCGATCCGAACCTCGGCGCGGCAAGCAAGGTCGCCTTCGGCGGCGACGAGATCGGCGGCGAGGGCCTGACCGTCACCCCGTTCAAGACCGTGGCCCTGTGGTCGGGGGTGGTCCAGACCGGGGCCGGCGGCAAGGCCGAGGTGCGGCTGCCCGCCGCCGACTTCAACGGCGAGCTGCGCCTGATGGCGGTGGCCTGGACCGACGAGGCGGTGGGCGCCGGCCAGGCCAGCATGACCGTACGCCTGCCGGTGGTGGCCGAGCTGGCCACCCCGCGCTTCCTGTCGCCGGGCGACAGGGCCTTCGCGACCCTGGAGCTGCACAACCTCGAAGGCCGCGCCGGCGCCTATGTGGCCGAGATCTTCGGCTCCGGCGGCATCGCCGCGCCCTTCCGCAAGCTCTACCAGCTCATGGTCGGCCAGCGCGTCGTCGAGCGCACGCCGCTCAACGCCCCCGCCTCGGCCGGGATCGGCCGGGTGGACCTCAAGGTTTCCGGGCCGGGCTTCAACGCCACATCGAACTATCCCCTCCAGACCCGCCTGGGCTGGGGGCCGCTGATCCGCACCACCACCACCCTGCAGGGTCCGGGGCAGAGCTTCACCCCAGCGCCGGCGCTGCTGTCGGGCCTGGCGGCGGGAACGGTCAACATGACCGTGTCCTACTCGCCCTTCCGCGGCTTCGACCCCGGCCCCATCGCCGAGAGCCTGTCCCGCTACCCCTACGGCTGCACCGAGCAGCTGGTCTCAGGCGCCTATCCCCTGCTGTACGCCCAGGCCCTGAGCGCCGATCCCAAGCTGCGGGTGATCCCCACCGCCCTCAATGGGACGGTGTCCAGACTGCTCGACCGGCAAGGGGTGGACGGGGCGTTCGGCCTGTGGCGGCCGGGCGACGCCGAGGCCGACGCCTGGATGGGCGCCTACACCACCGACTTCCTGGTCGAGGCCAGGGCCCGCGGCGCGGCGGTGCCGGCCGACGCCATGACCCGGGCCATCGCCGCCATGCGGATGATCTCGCGGCCCTCGGGCTTCGCCTCGGTCAACTATCGGCTGGAGTATCCGCAGACCTGGGCGGCGACGCCCCAGGCCTCGGCGGCGGCCACCGCCCGCATGCGCAGCCGCGCCTCGGCCTACGCCCTCTATGTGTTGGCCAAGGCCAAGCAGGGCGATCTTGCCCGGCTGCGCTGGTTCCACGACGTACAGATGAAGGACGAGCCCTCGCCGCTCGCCAGGGCCCATGTCGGCGCCGGGTTGGCCCTGATGGGCGACCGGGCCCGGGCCCACGACAGCTTCGTTCAGGCCAGTCGCGCGCTCGGCTTCAAGGACGAGCAGGATTGGTACCAGAGCCCGCTGCGCGACCTGGCCGGGGTCATCGCCCTGGCTTACGAGGCCGGCGAGCTGGGCGTCGCCCGCGAGCTGCAGGGGCGGCTGGAAGGATCGGTCCGCGATGTCGACAGCCTCAACACCCAGGAGCAGGCGCGCCTGCTGGCGGCCGCCGACGCCATGCTGAAGGCGGCCGGGGCCATGCGCATCCAGGCTACGGGCGCGCGGCCCCTCAGCGGGACCCGCTGGGCGGTGGGCCAGCTGGCTTCGGCCCGCTTCGTCAACGGCGGAACCGGCGGCCTGTGGCGGACGGTGACCGTGCGCGGCGTTTCGCAAAGCGCGCCGGGGGCGGCGGCCAACGGAATCAACGTTGATAAACGCCTCTTCACCCTCTCCGGTGGGGCGGTCGACCCGGGCGCCCTGACCCAGGGCGCCCGGGTCGTGATCCGCCTGTCGGGAACGTCGAGTCAGGGGCGGTCGATGATGACGGTGATCGACGACGCCCTGCCCGCCGGCTTCGAGGTCGAGACGGTGCTGGGGCCGGAGGACGCCCAGAAGGGCCCGTTCCGGTTCCTCGGCCAGCTGTCGGCCACCCAGGTCCAGGAGGCCCGCGACGACCGCTACGTGGCGGCCCTGACCGTCGAGGGCCGCAAGGGCTACGCCGTGGCCTATGTCGCCCGCGCCGTGACGCCCGGCGAGTTCTTCTTCCCCGGCGCCGAGGTCCGCGACATGTACCGCCCCGCCGTCAACGCCCGCTCGGCCCCCGGGAGGACGAAGATCGCGGCGGGGTCGTGATAAAGTCTGCCTCATCCTGAGCTTGTCGAAGGACGAGGCAGCCGCACGACGATGAGGTTCTGGGTCTACATGTTGAGGTGCGCGGACGGCTTGTATTACGTCGGCTCGCATCGTGGCGAGGACATCGCGAACCGGGTGAGCGAGCATCAGTCCGGCAAACACCGAGCGGCCTTCACCCACCGCCGCCGGCCTGTCGAACTGGTGTGGTGCGAGGAGTATCCGCTCGCCCTGCAAGCCGTTGCGTTCGAGCGGCAGCTAAAAGGCTGGAGCCGCGCGAAGAAGGAAGCCCTGATCCGTGGGGATTTTGAAAGCCTGCCTGCCCTTTCCAAGGGCGGCGCCACGCCTTGGCCTTCGACAGGCTCAGGATGAGGCGACTTTCACGAAGCCTGAGTTCTTGGTCTCATCCTCAGCTTGTCGAAGGCCAAGGCCAAACTGCACGGCGTTTGACGCTCATCCTCCTCGCCCTCCTCGCCGTGGAAGTCGTCGCCTTCGCCCTCGACGCCGTCTTTCCCCCCGACATGGCCCGCGCGGCCCTGTCGTCGCCGGTGGCGCTGGACCGGAACGGGGCGTGGCTGAGGGCCCTGCCGGTGGAGAACGGGCGGTGGCGGGTGCGGGCGGACCTGGAACGGACCGACCCTGAGTTCGTCCGGCGCCTGATCGCGCTGGAGGACGAGCGGTTCTGGCTGCACCCCGGGGTCGATCCGATCGCCATCGTGCGGGCGGGGCTGAGCGACCTGTCGGCCGGGCGGATCGTCTCGGGCGGATCGACCCTGTCGATGCAGGCGGCGCGGCGCCTGGAGCCCCGTGCCCGCACCATGGGCGCCAAGCTGGCCGACGCGGCGCGGGCGCTGCAGCTCGAGCTGCGGCTGAGCAAGCGCGAGGTCCTGGCCCTCTACCTGACCCTGGCCCCCTACGGCGGCAACCTGGAGGGGGTGCGGGCCGCGTCCCTGGCCTGGTTCGGCCATGAACCGTCGAGCCTAACCCTGGGCGAACAGGCCCTGCTGATCGCCCTGCCCCAGTCCCCGGAGGCCCGGCGTCCCGACCGGCGCCCCGCCAACGCCCGGGCGGCCCGGGACGACGTCCTGGCCCGACTGGAGCGCCGCGGCCTGGTCAGCGCCGCCCAGGCCGAGGAGGCCCGGGCCGAACCGATCCCCCAGACCCGCCAGCCGTTCCCCGCCGTGGCCTGGCAGGTGGCGGGCCAGCTCGCCCGCCTGGCGCCGACGCGGGAGGCCTCGGTCGCCACCCCCCTCGACGCGGCCCTGCAAACCCGGCTGGAGGCCCTGGCCGCCGCAGTCGCGGACGGGCAAGGACCGGGAACCTCCGCGGCGGTGCTGGTGGTGGAGACCGAGACCCGGGCGGTGCGAGCGGCGGTGGCGTCGGCCGGGCGCGACCGGCCGGGCGGCTGGCTGGACATGACCCGCGCCCTGCGCTCGCCCGGCTCGGCGCTGAAGCCCTTCATCTACGCCTTCGCCTTCGAGGCGGGAGTCGCGGCGCCAGACACCCGCATGCGGGACGCGCCGATCCGCTTCGCCGGCTACCAGCCCGAGAACTTCGACCGCACGTTCCACGACGTGGTCACCGCCCGCGAGGCCCTGGCCTTCTCGCTCAATGTGCCAGCGGTGGCGACCCTGGAGCGGGTGGGGCCGGCGGTGTTCGAGGCGCGGCTGCAGGCGGCCGACGTCACCCTGGTGCGGCCCCGGTCCGGGGCGGTCGATCCGGGCCTCGCCTTGGCGCTGGGCGGCGCCGGCATATCGATGCGCGACCTCGCCGTCCTCTACGCGGCCCTGGCCGACGGGGGCGTGGCCAAGCCCCTGGCCTGGACCCAGGCCGAGGCCGACCGCCGGCCGAAGCAGGCGGGCGCGCGCCTGACCACGGCGGATGCGGCCGAACAGGTGCTGGACATCCTGCGCGAGAGCCCCCCGCCGCAGGGGCGCACGCCCACCGCCCTGATCACCGGCGGCGCCAAGCTCGCCTTCAAGACCGGCACCTCCTACGGCTTCCGCGACGCGGTGGCGGCCGGCGCGGGCGGCGGCTACGTCGTCATCGTGTGGACCGGCCGGCCCGACGGCGGGGCCCGGGGCGGGAACCTCACCGGGCGCGAGGCGGCCCTGCCCCTGCTGTTCGACGTCTTCGACGCGGTCCGGGCCGAAGGCTCGGCCGCCCGGCCTCTGGCGCCGCGGCAGGCGCCGCGGGGCCTGACCGACCTGGAGCAGGCCTCGGAGGGACCCCGGCTGATCTTTCCGCCGGACGGGGCGCAGATCCAGGTCGAGGCCGTGGGGCCGTCGTCGCGGGGCCTGGCCCTGGCCGCCCGGGGAGAGGGCCTGCGCTGGTACGCCGACGGGCGGCCGCTGCCCCCCGAGCCCGGGACCGGCCGCGTGGTGTGGCGACCGGAGGCGGCGGGTTTCTACCGCTTGACAGTGGTCGACGCCCAGGGGCGAGGGGCCGAGGCGAAGGTGCGGGTCAGGGCGCCGGCGGCGCAGTAGCCCGGAGCGGCGAACT
>DAICXL010000029.1:0-23697 GCA_027312185.1 Caulobacterales bacterium
TGGCCGAACAGGATGCTCTCGACCAGGTTTTCGGGCAGGGCGCCGCAGTTGACGGCCACGAAGGGCTTGCCGGCGCGCTCGGAGCCGCCATGGACGGCGCGCGCGATCAGCTCCTTGCCGACCCCGCTCTCGCCCAGGATCAGCACCGGGATGCTGGTCTTGGCCGCGCGCTCGCCGAACGCTTTGACCAGGCGCATCGGCTCGGACGCGCCGACGAGGTCGGCGAAGGTCGTGGTCCCGGTCTTGTGCTTCTTGAGGCGGTCGACCTCGGTGGTCAGGGCGCCCATCTGCAGGGCGTTCCTCACCGAGACGATGATCCGTTCCGGGCTCGCCGGCTTGACGAAGAAGTCGGTGGCCCCGGCCTGCATGGCCTTGACCACGGTGTCGACGCCCCCCGAAGCGGTCAGGACCACCACCGGGGCGGTGACGCCGCGGGCGCGGGCCTCCTTCAAGAGCTCCAGCCCGCCCATGCCGGGCATGACCAAGTCGAGGATCATCACGTCGGGGACAAGGCCGCTGGTCAGGCGGTCCAGGGCGGCGTCCCCCCCGTCGGCCTGGGCGACCGCGAACCCTTCGCGCTCCAGCACCGCCTGGATCAGGCGCCGTTGGGTCGGGTCGTCGTCGACGATCAGGACGGTCTTGGCCATCAGGCTACCCACATCATCGCCCGGCTTCTCGGGCTCTAGTTTCCGGACGGTTATGACCCAAGGCGCGTGAAGGTTCGGTTTAAGCCGCGGCGGGTTTTTTTGATCGTTGCCCCCAGGCGCCTTGCGGGCCATATCCACCGGCGATGACCGTGCACGCCCCTCCGCCCGCCCCTGCCGCCGACGATCTTCCCGAGTGGCGGCTGGACGATCTCTACGCCGGCCGCCGCGATCCGCGCCTCGAAGAGGATCTGGAGCTGGCCACCCTGGCGGCCGCTGAACTGGCCCGGCTGAAGGGACAGTTCGTGGCGGCCCGCGCTCAGCCGGATCGGCTAGGCCTGCTGCTCGGCCAGGGGCTGGCCCTGTACGAGCGCATGACCAACCTGAACTATTCGGTCGCCGGCTACGCCGCCCTGGCGGCGTCCACGGCGCGGGACGACCCGGCCTGGGCCAAGTTCGAGGCCGATCTGCGCGCCCGGCTGGCGGCGATCTGGGCCGAGACCCTGTTCCTCACCCTAGAGCTGAACCAGATCGAGGAATGGGAGGTCGAGGGCGCCTTCAAGTCGAGCGCCGACGCCGCCCGCTGGCGGCCGTGGATCCGGCGCGTGCGGCTGATGCGCGAACATGAGCTCAGCCCCGACCTCGAGCGCCTGCTGATGGACCGCGAGCCGGCGGTGCAGAACTGGAGCCGGCTCTACGACGAGACCCTGTCGCGGATGCGCATCGAGGCGGAGGCGGGCGAAGCCCTGACCCTGGCCGAGGCGCTGAACCGGCTGTCGGACTCCGATCCGGCCCGCCGCGAGGCCGCGGCCCACGGCCTGGCCCGAACCCTGGAGGCCGAGACCCCGATCCTGGGCCTGTGCCTGAACACCCTGGCCTTCGAAAAGCAGGTCGAGGACCGTTGGCGGCGCTACCCCAGCCCCGCGTCCCGCCGCCACCTGCTCAACGAGGTCGACGCCGAGGCGGTGGACGCCCTCGAGGCGGCGGTGGTGGAGGCCTATCCGCGCCTGTCGCACCGCTATTACGCCTTGAAAGCCAAGGCGCTCGGCAAGACGACCCTCGACTACTGGGACCGCAACGCCCCCCTCGATCAGGCCGCGCCGCGCCGCTACGACTGGGCCCAGGCCAAGGAACTGGTGCTGGAGTCCTTCACCCAGCTGGCCCCGGCCTTCTCGGACCGGGCCCGCCGCTTCTTCGACAAGCCGTGGATCGACGCCCGGCCCCGCCCCGGCAAGTCGTCGGGGGCCTATTCGCATCCACTGACCGCCGATCGCCACCCCTATGTCTTCCTCAACTTCATGGGCGAGCGACGCGATGTCCTGACCCTGGCCCATGAGCTGGGCCACGCGGTGCACCAGACCCTGGCCGCCCCGCTGGGGACTCTGCTGGCCGACACGCCCCTGACCCTGGCCGAGACCGCCTCGATCTTCGGCGAAGGCCTGGTGTTCGAGCGGCTGCTGGCCGAGGCGGGCCCGGTGGAGCGCCGGGCGCTGCTGGCCGGCAAGATCGAGGACGGGCTCAATACGGTGGTCCGCCAGATCGCCTTCCACCGTTTCGAGACCCGCTTCCACGCCGCCCGCGTCCACGGCGAGCTGTCGGCCGAGCAGATCGGCGGCCTATGGCTGGAGGTTCAGGGCGAGAGCCTGGGGCCGGCGGTGAAGCTGAACGGCGGCTATGAGCACTACTGGGCCTATGTCAGCCACTTCGTGCATGCGCCTTTCTATGTCTACGCCTACGCCTTCGGCGATCTGCTCGTGTCGGCCCTGATGGAAAAGCGGCGCGAGGATCCTGTCGCCTTCGCCCCGCTCTATGAGGCCCTGCTCGCCGCCGGCGGGTCGAAGACCTACACCGAGGCGCTCAGCCCCTTTGGCCTCGACCCGCGCCAACAGAGCTTCTGGGCCCAGGGCTGCGCCCGGCTGGAGCGGCTGGTCGACGAGTTCGAGGCGCTGGGGTGAATACCCCCTATATGTCATCCCGGACGGCCGATTAGGCAGAGCCGGGATGACAGGTTGAACTGATGGCCCCCGACGATCCCCCCGACCCCGAACGCGACCGCCTCTCCGGGCGGGTGGCGCGCTTCGCCCAAGTGGGCGCGGGCCTCGCCGGCGCCGGGGCGGCCTATGGCGCCAACCGCCTGTTCTCCGGCGACCAGGCCGACGCCCGCAACGCCAAGGCCCTGAAGGCGGCGCTGGGCGGGCTGAAGGGGCCGCTGATGAAGGCGGCTCAGATGTTCGCCACCGTGCCGGACCTGCTGCCGCCCGAGTTCGCCGCCGAGCTTTCCGAACTGCAGACCAACGCCCCCTCGATGGGCCGGGGCTTCGTGCGACGGCGGATGGCCGCCGAGCTGGGCCCCGACTGGGCCGGGCGGTTCGCCAGCTTCGAGCTCGACGCCGTGGCCGCCGCGTCCCTGGGCCAGGTGCACAAGGCGGTCAGCCACGCGGGCGAGCCCCTGGCGGTGAAGCTGCAGTACCCCGAGATGCAGAGCGCGGTCGAAAGCGACGTCGGCCAGCTCAAGACCCTGCTCGCCCTGTTCAAGCGGGCCGAACGGGCCATCGACCCGAGCGAGGCCATAGAGGAGATCGCCGCGCGCCTGCGCGAGGAGCTCGACTATGTCCGCGAGGCCAAGCACATGGCCCTGTATCAGCGCTATTTCGAAGGCCGTGACGATATCGCCGTGCCGCAGCCGCACCCGGAGCTGTCGACCCGGCGCCTCCTGGCCATGGGCTGGCTGGAGGGGCGGGGGCTGCTGAACTTCATCGACACGCCGCTCGAGGTGCGCAATGGCGTCGCCCGGCTGCTGTTCGAGGCCTGGTGGGGGCCGATGACCCACATCGGCGTCATCCACGGCGACCCGCACCTGGGCAACTACACCTTCGCGGACGCCGGCGGCCGGCTCAACCTGCTCGACTTCGGCTGCGTGCGCATCTTCCCGCCCAAGTTCGTCGGCGGGGTGGTGCGGCTGTATCGGGCGCTGCTGAACGACGACCGGGAGCAGCAGATGGAAGCCTACCGCACCTGGGGCTTCGCCAATCTGAGCGACGACCTCGTCGAAGTGCTGAACGTCTGGGCCCGGTTCATCTATGGTCCCCTGCTGGACGACCGGGTGCGCACCGTGGCCGACGGGGTGGCGCCCGGCCAGTACGGCCGTCGCGAGGCGTTCCGGGTGCGCCAGGCGTTGAAGGAGAAGGGGCCGGTGACCATTCCCCGGGAGTTCGTGTTCATGGACCGCGCCGCCATCGGGCTGGGCGCGGCCTTCCTGCACCTGGGGGCGGAGCTGAACTGGCGCGCCCTGTTCGAGGCCTCGCTGGAAGGCTTCACCGAAGCCGGCCTCGCCGAACGCCAGGCCGTGGCGCTCCAACAGGCGGGCCTGGCATGAGGTTCTCCGCCGTCGAGATCACCCCTCCGGGCCGGCCCCTGATCGGCGCCGTGGCGCCGCCGGGCTCAAAGTCGATCACCAATCGGGCCCTGCTGCTGGCGGGCCTGGCCAAGGGGACCAGCCGCCTGACCGGCGCCCTGAAGAGCGACGACACCCGCTGGATGGCCCAGGCCCTGCGCCAGATGGGCGTCGGCGTCGAGGAGCCGGACGAGACGACCTTCGTGGTGACCGGGACCGGGACGCTGAAGCCCCCCGCCGAGCCGCTCTTTCTCGGCAACGCCGGCACGGCCATGCGCTTCCTGACCGCCGCCGCCGCCCTGGTGGACGGGCCGGTGACGCTGGACGGCGACGCCCACATGAGGAAGCGGCCGATCGCGCCGCTGATCGACGCCCTGCGCGCGCTCGATGTTGAGGCGCAGGCCCCGAGCGGCTGCCCCCCCGTGACGGTGAACGGCCGCGGCGGGTTCGACGGCGGCCGGGTCGAGGTCGACGCGTCCCTGTCCAGCCAGTACGTCTCGGCGCTGCTGATCGCCGCCGGCTGCGCCCGGGCGCCCGTCGAGGTGGCGCTGAAGGGCAAGGATATCGGCGCCCGGGGCTACGTCGGCCTGACCCTGGCCGCCATGCGGCGCTTCGGGGCGCAGGTGGAGGTGCTGGAGGGCGAGAACGCCTGGCGCATCGCGCCCGGCGGCTATACGGCCGGTGATTTCGCCATCGAGCCGGACGCCTCGGCGGCGACCTACTTCTGGGCGGCCTCGGCCCTGACCGGCGGCCGGATCGACCTTGGCGTGGCCCCCATCGGCTTCACCCAGCCCGACGCCCGCGCCTACGACCTGATCCGCATGTTCCCCCGCCTGCCCTCGGTGATCGAGGGCTCGCAGTGCCAGGACGCGGTCCCGACCCTGGCGGTGCTGGCCGCGTTCAACGAGACCCCGGTGCGCTTCACCGGCATCGCCAACCTGAGGGTCAAGGAGTGCGACCGGGTGGCGGCGCTCGCCACCGAGCTGTCGCGGATGCGGCCGGGCCTGGGGGTGGAGGACGGGGACGACCTGGTGGTGGCGTCCGACCCGGCCCTGTCGCTCAAGGCCCCGGTGCGGATCGAGACCTACGACGACCACCGCATCGCCATGAGCTTCGCCCTGGCCGGCCTGCGCATCCCCGGCGTGACCATCCTGGACCCGGGGACGACGGCCAAGACCTATCCGGACTATTGGAGGGCGCTGGAGAGCCTGGGCGTGGGGCTGAGGTACGAAGCTTAGCGGCCGCACACCGCAAGTTAAGCATTAATCGCCATGCTCACGCCGACGCAAAAAGCGGGTGGGCGGGTCTTCTCCTCATGTTTCAGATCATCGGCATTGTCCTGCTGTTCGGACTGGTGTTCGGCAGCTTCCTGATGTCGGGCGGCAGCATGGGGGTGATCCTCCACGCCGCGCCGCACGAACTGATGGCCATCCTGGGCGCCGGCGTCGCCGCGTTCATGATCTCCAACAGCATGACGACGATCAAGGCCACCGCGGGCGGCATGGGCAAGGTGTTCGCCGGCCCCAAGTGGAAGGCGCAGGACTATACCGACCTGCTGTCCCTGCTGTTCCTGCTGACCAAGACGATGAAGTCCAAGGGCGTCATCGCCCTGGAAAGCCACATCGAGAACCCGCACGACAGCACGATCTTCGCCCGCTACCCGCGCCTGGGTAAGGACCATTTCGCCATCGACTTCATCTGCGACACCCTGCGGATGATGACCATGAACCTGGAGGATCCCCACCAGGTCGAGGACGCGATGGAAAAGCAGCTCGACAAGCACCACCATGAGGCCCTGGCGCCAGCCAGCGCCCTGCAGAACCTGGCCGACGCCCTGCCGGCCCTCGGGATCGTGGCCGCCGTGCTCGGCATCATCAAGACGATGGGCTCCATCACCGAGCCCCCGGAAGTGCTGGGCGAGATGATCGGCTCGGCCCTCGTCGGCACCTTCCTCGGCGTGTTCCTGGCCTATGGCCTGGTCGGTCCCTTCGCCACCCGGCTGAAGGAAGTGGTCGAGGCGGACGGCGCGCTCTACGCCATCATCCGCTCGGTGCTCGTCGCCCACCTCCATGGCAACGCCGCCCAGATCTCGGTGGAGATCGGCCGCGGCTCGGTGCCCAGTTCGGCCCAGCCCAGCTTCGCGAAGCTGGAAGAGGCGCTGGCGAACATTCCGGCCGAGGCGGCCTGAGTCCTCAACCATCTGTTAAGACTTCAGATCGCGGCTCCGGTTGGGTTGCGCCCGCATTCTGGTCTGTGGGCGCCGCACCCAAAACGACTTGCTTGTTGAGGAGAGCGCTGCATATTGCCAGCAGCGCTGGAAGCTTTCGCTCTTGCCGGCCGGTGGCGAACCACGCTAATCGGCCCCTGGGGCGCGAGTTTTCGTTTTCAATGCGCTCTAACCTCTTAAGGGGACCAGGGACATGACCTCCGAAACTCTGCGTAAGCTCCTCGTCGCCGGCGCCGCCGTCGCGGCTCTGAGCGTCGCGGCCTGCAACAAGCCGGCCGAGAACACCACCACCACCGTCGAAAACACCACCACGACCGAAGTGGCTCCGGCCGCTGACGCCAACATGGCCGTCGACGCCAACGCCGTCGCCGTGGAAAACACCACGACCACCGTGGAAAACACCACCACGAACGTCCAGTAAGCCTTCGCGCTTACGAGCTTTAAGGGCCGCCCTCACGGGCGGCCCTTTTTGCTTTTTACGGCCTGACGGCCGATCGGGAGCAGCCATGGCCGACGAGCCCCTGGACTGGTCCGAGGGCGCGCCGCGGTCGCGCCGCTTCGACGACATCTACTTCTCCGCCACGAACGGCCTGGCCGAGAGCCGAGCGGTGTTCCTGGAGGGCGCGGACCTGCCGGCCGCCTGGAAAGGACGGCGCGCCTTCACCGTGGGTGAGCTGGGCTTCGGCACCGGCCTGAACATCCTCGCCCTGGTCGACCTATGGGCCGGCACGCGGCCGCCCGAGGGCCGCCTGCACATGTTCTCCGTCGAAGGCTATCCGATGGGGCGCGACGATGCGGCGCGGGCCCTGGCGGCATGGCCAGAGCTGGCCGGCCTCGCCGAGGTTCTGCTGCGCCAGTGGCCGCAGCGGCGCGGCTTTCACCGCATCGACTTCCCGGGCCAGGGCGCCACCCTGGATCTGGCCATAGGCGAAGTCCAGCCGGCCCTGGAGGCCTGGGGCGGACGGGCGGACGCCTGGTTCCTCGACGGCTTCGCGCCGGCCCGCAATCCGCAGATGTGGAGCGCGGATATCCTGAGCCTGGTCGGCCGGCGCTCGGCGCCCGGCGCCCGCGCGGCGACCTTCACCGTCGCCGGCGCGGTCCGCAGGGGCCTGGAGGCCGCCGGCTTTTCGGTGAGCAAGCGCCCCGGCTTCGGGCGCAAGCGCGAGCGGCTGGAGGCGGTGCGGCCTGGCGCTTGCGACCCGCAGGAGCCGCCGCCGCGGGTGGCGGTGGTCGGGGCCGGCATCGCCGGCGCCGCCCTGGTCAGGGCCTTCCGCGCCCTGGGCGTCGAGCCCGTCGTCTACGAGGCCGACGCCCCTGGATCGGGGGCGTCCGGCAACCCGGCCGCCCTGGTCACGCCCCGCCTGGACGCAGGCCTGGGGCTGTGGGCGCAGATCGCCGCCCAGACCTTCGGCCGCGCCGTCCGCCTCTATGGAC
The DNA here is from genome assembly GCA_027312185.1 of Caulobacterales bacterium. Taxonomy (GTDB): domain Bacteria; phylum Pseudomonadota; class Alphaproteobacteria; order Caulobacterales; family Caulobacteraceae; genus NCED01. The sequence continues at coordinate 7,700 of DAICXL010000029.1, forward strand.
CGGAGGTGGTGATCGCCCGGGGCGTGATGCAATTGGCTCGGGAGCCGCGCGACGCGGACCGCTTCGCGCGGCTGGCGGCCTGGGATGGGTTCGACCCGGGCGCCCTGGTCGCCGGACCCGAGGGCCTGGAATTCCGCGATGGCCTGGTGGTCGAGCCGGCGTCGGTCCTGGAGACGTGGCTGAGGGGGGCTCGGGTCGTTCCGGGGCGCGTGGCCGCCTTGAAGCGGGACGAGGGGGTCTGGCGGCTCCTGGACGGGGATGGGGGGGCGCTGGGAGAAGCCGAGGTGGTGTGTCTCGCCGCCGGCCACCTGACCGCCGGCCTCGCCGACCTGGGGCTGCGACCCGTGCGCGGCCAGGCCTCGTGGGCGGACCTGACCTTCAGCGGCCGGCCGTCCGCCTGGGGCGGCTACGCCATCCCCACCCGCAACGGGATGCTGTTTGGCGCGACCCACGACCGCGGCGACCTCGCCACCGAGACGCGGCCCGAGGACCATGTCCGCAACCTGGAAATCCTGGCCAGGGGCCGGCCCGACCTAGCCCGGGCCCTGGAGGGCGCCGTCCTGCACGGCCGCGCCGGGGTCCGCGCCGCGACGCCGGACCATCTGCCCCTGGCCGGGGCGCTGGGCGAGGACCTGCACGTCCTGACCGGCCTGGGCGGGCGAGGCTTCACGACGGCGCCGCTTCTGGCAGAGCAGGTGGCGGCCGTGGCGCTCGGCGCGCCCCCGCCCCTGCCGCGCGCGCTGGCGGCCCTGCTCGATCCGAAACGATTTGGCCGGGGGCTTTAGCGATTCGGGCAGGCGCGGACCCGCGTCCTTCGAGACGCCGGATTATATCCGGCTTCTCAGGATGACTGGGGTGGGGAGTGCGCTGTCGCGTCAGGCGAAGCCCGCACGGACCCTGCTTAACGGGCGCTGACGGCCTCGCTCACCGCGGCGCTGGCGCCCGCGAAGGCGTTGGCCGCGGACTGGACCGCGCTGCGCGCCATGTCCTGGGCCGCGTCGGCGGCGCCGTAGATGAAGCCGTAGGTCGGATAGACGGTGCGGCCGAGGTCGCCCGAGGGGTCGTACCAGACCTTGACCTGGCTCCAGTCGCCATTGGCCGAGACGTCGACGACGGTGACGTCCTGTTCGACCTGGCCGCGCTTGCCGGCCAGAGGGGACCAGTTGGCGTGGGTGACCTGGACGATGCGGTCGGTGAGCACCTGGGTGACCACGGCGACGTGGCCGCGCCTCATGGCGCCGTAGGGCTTGAACACCAGGACCGCGCCGGAGTTTGGGGTGAAGCCCTTGGTGTATTTTCCGCTGGCCTGTTCCCACCAGGTCCAGGCGTCGCCGAAGATCTTCACGCCGGAGAAGAAGCGGGCGAACGGCGCGCACTGCCAAGACTCGGCGTGAGCCGTGCCGGTGGCGCTCGTCATGGCGAGGGCGGCCGCGAAAACGGCGACCGTCAGTCGCTTAAGCATGCAGAGTTCCCCACCCCGTTTCGGGAGACGCCATTCAATCATTCACCCAACAGGTGAAAAAGCGCTTACCAACTAGGCAAGCCGCGACACCTCGTCGCGGGAAGCGTCGCATTGCCGCCGCGGTGGTGACTGAAAGATGAACAGCTGGGCGGTGCGTTCAGACCTCGTCAACCCTCTGGAGCGAGGGTGCGGGGGGCATTAAGTAGCGGCGGCCGGATTCTGGCGGCTTGGCGCTCTGGAGTCGTTGAAGATGTCGAACGCCGAACGTCCCGGCGGCGGACCAAGGCCTGGCGGCCCTCAAGGCGGCGGGGGCGGCGGCCCTCCCGGCGGCGGAGCGCGCCCTGCCGGCGGCGGAGCCAAGCGCCGTGGCTGGAACGCCGTGTTCTACTGGAGCGCGGTGGTCGGCGTCTGGGGCGTCATCTTCCTGGTGGCCTTCCTGGCGGTGTTCGCGCGGGGGCTGCCCGACACCTCTCGGCTGTACGAAATCCAGCGGCAGCCCTCGATCTCCTACCTCGACCGCAACGGGGCGCTGATCGCCATGCGCGGCAGCCAGCAGGCGCCGCCGGCCGACCTCGACAAGCTGCCGGCCTATGTGCCCGCCGCCTTCGTCTCCATCGAAGATCGGCGCTTCTATTCCCACTTCGGCTTCGACCCCGTCGGCATGGTCCGCATGGTGGTGGTGAACATCCGCGAGGGCCGCTACGCCCAGGGCGGCTCGACCATCACCCAGCAGCTGGCCCGCAACCTGTTCCTCAGCCCCGCCCAGACCCTGCGCCGCAAGGTGCAGGAGCTGATGCTGGCGGTGTGGCTGGAATGGAAATTCTCCAAGAAGCAGATCCTCGCGCTGTATCTGAACCGGGTGAACTTCGGGGCCGGCGCCTATGGCATCGAGGCCGCCTCCCAGCGCTACTTCAACAAGCCGGCCGCCCAGCTCTCGGTCGGCGAGGCGGCCATGCTGGCGGGCCTGCTCAAGGCGCCCTCGCGCTACAGCCCGGTGTCGGACACCGAGCGGGCGGGGCGGCGCGCCACCATCGTGCTCGACACCATGGTCCAGACCCACGCCATCACTCCGGCCCAGCGGGACGAGGCCTTCGCCCATCCGGTGCGGGTCAGCCGCACCCTGTCCAGCCAGCACGCGCTCTATTTCATCGACTGGGTCGACGCCCAGACCCGGCTGCTGGTCGGCGACTCCGCCCAGACCCAGGACCTGATCGTCGAAACCACCCTCGACCTGCAGATGAACGCCAACGCCCAGAACGCAGCCAAGTCGGTGCTGGCCCGCAATGACAAGACCGGCGCGCGGCAGGCCGCGGTGGTCGCCCTCGACGGCGCAGGCCGGATTCGCGCCCTGGTCGGCGGACTGGACTATGGAGAGAGCCAGTTCAACCGGGCCGTCGACGCCAAGCGGCAGGCGGGGTCGGCGTTCAAGCCCTTCGTCTACCTGACCGCCATGGAGGCCGGCCGCACGCCCGACACCCCCGTCGTCGACGAGCCCTTCACCATCGGCACGTGGACGCCGCAGAACTACACCCAGAAGTACCTGGGCCCGATCAGCATGCAGAAGGCGGTCGAGGAATCGATCAACACCGTCGCCGCCCGGGTGGCCGACGAGGTCGGGCGCGACAATGTCGCCCGCACCGCCCACCGGCTGGGCATCCAGTCGCGGATCGGCCTGGACCCGTCGATGGCGCTCGGCGCGGTCGAGGTCAGCCCGCTGGAGTTGGCCCAGGCCTATGCGCCCTTCTCCAACGGCGGCCAGCTGGCCACCGCCTATGGCATCGAGCGGATACGCACCCCCGACGGCCGGGTGCTGTACGAGCATCACGCCGACCAGCGCACGGCGGTGATCGGCAATCCGCCCCTGACCTATATGAACCAGATGCTGCGCCAGGTGGTGACGTCCGGCACCGGGACGCGGGCCCGCATCCCCGGCTATGACCTGGCTGGCAAGAGCGGCACCACCAGCGACTACCGGGACGCTTGGTTCGTCGGCTACACCGGCGGCTTCGTCACCGCCGTCTGGGTGGGCAAGGACGACAACAGCCCCATGCGCCGGGTCACCGGCGGCACGGTGCCCGCCGAGGTCTGGCGCGCCTTCATGGTCCAGGCCCTGCCCAGGCTGCAGGTTCGCGCCATCCCGAATGGCCCCGCCGCGGCTCCGGGGGCGTTCAGCGACCCGATCGGCGACCTTTTGACCCGGGCGGGCGATGCGATCACCGGCGAGCCGGCCGCGGCGGAGGAGCCGGTCGCTCAGCCGCCCCTCGTGCAGCAGCAGCCCGCCCAGCCTCCGCCGCAGCCGGCGGGCCCGCCGGCGGAGTTCCCGCTGTTTTAGACGAGCCTGGCTAGCGCCCGACCGCGTGCAGCCTCGCCCCATGGGCTTTCAGCCAACCCTGCGCCTCCGCGTGCTCGCCGTAGAGCTCTCGGACCAGGGCCCAGAACCTTGGGCCGTGGTTGGGCTCCAGCAGGTGGGCGCATTCGTGGGCGGCGACATAGTCGGCCACGTCCGGCGGGGTCAGGATCAGGCGCCAGGCGTAGCGGATCTGGCCCGGCGCCCCCTTCAGGCCCGGCCGGCATGATCCCCAACGGGCCCGCGCGTCCATGATGGCGATGGTCGGCAGCGGCTGGGCCAGGGCCGCGGCATGGACGGCGGTGCGTTCGGTGAGATGGGACAGGGCCTGCGCGCGCAGGGCCCGCTCTACGGCCCGGGCGTAGGCCTCGTCCTGGCCATAGGCCAGCAGGCGCGCCGGCTCTTCGTCCGTCGCCGGGATCAGCCGCGGCTTGATGCGCATGGCCGCCCGCTCCAGCCGGCAATGGGCGCCCAGCAGGGGAACCATGGCGCCGGGGGCGAAGCCGAGGGGCTGGGGCAGGCCGTCCAGGCGGGCGGCGATCCACTCGCGACGGGATTGGGCGAAGGCGGCGGCCTCGGCGAGGCGCCGGGCCGACGGCGCGGTGGCGACCACCTCGCGCCTAGCCGTGTCGAGGCGCAGGGAGACGCGGCGGGCGCGGGCGTGGACCGCCAGGCGGACCGGGCGGCCGGCCACCTCGATCAGGTCGCCCGCCGCCAGCTTCGGCTTACGCTTGAGGGAATCGAACATCCCGCCACCCTAACCCGGCGGGAGGTCCGGCCTAAGCGGCGTTGGCGGCCTTCAGGGCCTTGGGCGCCGCGGCGCCGGCGCCCACCGGGTCGTGCTCGGCGATGAAGTCGCGGATCCGCGGATAGATGCCCTCGCGGAAACGCCGGCCGTTGAACACGCCGTAGTGGCCGACGTCCGGCTGGACATAGTCCTGGCGCAGGGACTCCGGCAGGCCCGAACAGACCGCGTGGGCGGCCTGGGTCTGGCCGATTCCCGAGATATCGTCGTTCTCGCCCTCGATGGTCAGAAGGGCGATGTCGGTGATCACCTCGGGGCGCACCTTGCGGCCGCGGTGCTCGAGCAGGCCCTTGGGCAGCAGGTGCTGCTGGAACACGATGTCGATGGTCTGGAGATAGAACTCCTCGGTCAGGTCGAGGACCGACAGGTACTCATTGTAGAAGTCGAGGTGCTTCTCAGCCGCGTCGCCGTCGCCCTTCACCAGGTCCTGGAAGTAGTTCAGGTGGGCCTGCTGATGCTTTTCGGCGTTCTGGCTCATGAAGCTGTAGAGCTGGACGAAGCCGGGATAGACCCGCCGGCCCATTCCCGGGTGCGGGGCGGGCACCGTGTCGATCATATGCGACTGGAACCAGGTGAACGGCCGCTCCTCCGCCAGGTTGTTGGTGGCGGTGGGCGATAGGCGCGCGTCGATCGGCGAGCCCATGAAGGTCATCGAGGCCGGGCGGGCCTCGTCGCCGTCCTCGGCCATCAGGGCCGAGGCGGCCAGCACCGGCGGGCCCGGCTGGCATACCGCCACCACGTGGGCGCGCGGCCCGACCTGGGTCAGCATGGTGCGGACGTGGTCGATGTAGTCATGGAAGTCGAACCGACCATCTAGGACCGGCACCTCCCGGGCGTTGACCCAGTCGGTGATGTAGACCTCGTGGTCGGGCAGGAAGGCCTCGACCGTGCCCTGCAGCAGGGTGGCGTAGTGGCCCGACAGAGGCGCCACGATCAGGACGGTAGGGTCGAACTTGGTCTTGCCGGCGCGGCGCAGATCGGAGCGGTCGCGGGCGAAATGGATCAGGCGGCACCAGGGCGAGGACCACTCGACCACCGGCCGCACCCTGACCTGGGCGCCGTTGATGGTGGTCTCGCTGATGGTCCAGCGGGGTTTGCCGTAGCGGCGGGTCATGTTGGAGAACAGGTCGGCGCCGGCGTAGATGCGGCGGCCGAGCGTGCTGTTCGCCGCCGGATTGAGCGGCGAGCTCCACATGTCGCGGGTCATCCGGGCGGCTAGCCGCATGGGGGTGGCCGCGTAGTAACCGTACTCCTGGAGCGCATAGAGCATAGCGGTCGAACTCCTGCCGAAAGCAGGCGCATCTTAGCGCCTAGCCCTTAACAATGTCGCGACTTTGCTGCGGTTGCGAAAGGGGCGTTAAAACCTCGTCAACCGATTCCCATGGCCGAGCCGATTTCCAGCGCCATGCTGTCGACGCCCTGGGCGTCCGAGACCAGGCTGTGGAACTGGCCCTTGGGGTCCATCAGATAGACCGCCGAGGCGTGGTCCATCAGGTAGTCGGGGCCCGTCCCGTTCTTCTTGTAATAGACCTTATAGGCCTTCGCGACGGCGGCGATCTGCTCGGGCGTCCCGGTCAGGCCGACGATGGGCCTGGGGAAGGCTTCGCTGGACAGGTAGCTGCGCAGCTGGGCGGGGGTGTCGCGTTCGGGGTCGATGGTGATCAGCACCACCTGCAGGTCCTGGGCTTTGGGGCCCAGCCGGTCCTTGGCGACCTTCAGGGCGGTCAGGGTCGCCGGGCAGACGTCGGGACAATAGGTGTAGCCGAAGAAGACCGCGCTCCACTTGCCCGCCAGCACGCCCTCGTTCACCGCCCGGGCGTTCTGGTCGACCAGGCGGAACGGCCCGCCGACCGCCGCGGCGCCGGCGGCCGACTGCGGCGAGCGCGGCCTGGTCATGTCGCGGTAGAGGCCGACCGACAGGCCGATCGCCAGGACGATCGCCCCGACCAACAGCACGATGCGCGGCAGGGGCCAGGCCGGTCCGGCGCCCGGCTTTGCTTCCGTTCGGCGCGCCCCTCGTCCATGCTTAGGAGCGCGGGGCGTCTTTCCCGCGTTACGGTCATCTTGGCCCATCGAATGATCCCATGACCCTGGCGCCCCCCGCCCCTCGAAGTTCGGATAGGCCTCAGGCCAGCGCGTGGCAAGGCGGCGACGGCGACGGCGACGGCAATGTGCAGGGCCGGCTGTGGGAATGGGCCCAGGCCCGGCGAGGCCTGCGCCTGCGCACCCTGTTCATGCTGCGCTGGGCCGCCCTGGCCGGCCAGACCGCGGCAGTGCTCTGGGTTCAGTTCGTGCTGGGCTTCGACCTGCCGCTGGTGTGGTGCCTGGCGGTGATCCTGGTCAGCGCCTGGGCCAACCTCTCGGTCACCCTGGCCTGGCCCGGCTCGCGCCTGGCCGGCCGGCGCGAGGCTGTCGTGCAGCTGGGCTTCGACCTGATCCAGCTGTCGGTGCTGCTGGCCCTGACCGGCGGCCTGCAGAATCCCTTCTCCCTACTGCTGATCGCCCCGGTGACCGTGGCCGCGGCGACCCTGGGCGCCCGCGACGCGGCGGCCCTGTGCCTGATGGCCATCGGCGCGGCGGTGGTCCTGTCCCTGTGGTCCCTGCCCCTGCCGTGGACGGCGGGGGCGCCCCTGGTCCTGCCGCCCCTCTATGGCGCGGGCCTGCTGGCCTCCGTGGTGGTAGGCATCGTCTTCACCGCCGCCTACGCCTGGCAGGCCTCGGCGGAGGCCGCCCGCATGGAGCTGGCGCTGGCCGCCACCCAGGCCGTTCTGGCCCGCGAGCAACGGCTGTCGGCGCTTGGGGGCCTGGCCGCGGCGGCGGCGCACGAGCTCGGCACGCCGCTGGCCACGATCCAGGTGGTGGCCAAGGAGATGGGCCGCGGCCTGCCCCCCGGCACGCCGTTCCACGAGGACGTGCAGCTCCTGGTCTCCCAGGCCGAGCGCTGCCGCGAAATCCTCAGGAAGCTATCCCGCGCGCCCGAGACCGGCGATGAGCATCACTCGCGGATGAGCCTGTCGCAGCTGCTCGACGAGGTGTCCGAGCCGCACCGGGGCGAGATCCTGGTCAACGCCGAGGTGACCTGCGCGCCCGGCGCCCCGATCCTGGAGGTGAGGCGCCTGCCCGAGGTGATGCACGCCCTCACGGCCTTCGTGGAGAACGCCGTCGACTTCGCCGAATCGGCGGTCGAGCTGACCGCCTACTACGACGCCGACCGGCTGGAGATCGAGGTGCGCGACGACGGGCCGGGCTTCTCCGCCGATGTGATCGCCAAACTGGGCGAACCCTATGTCACCACCCGCAGCCAGGGCGAGGGCTCGCGCTCGCACCACCACGGCATGGGCCTGGGCTTCTTCATCGCCAAGACCCTGTTGGAGCGGACCGGCGCCCAGGTCGAGTTCCGAAACGCCAAGAGCGGAGGGGCCGTGGTGGCGGCCCGCTGGCGACGCGAGCGGATCGAGGCGACGAGCGCCGGGCCAGACGGGCCTTGATGCGCCGCCCCACTCCTGCGACATCTTGCCTCACAAGCGTGAATCCGAGCGAGGACCACCGATGACAGATTTCTCAGCCGCCATCGCCGCCCTGCCGGACCGCACCCTCCTCGTGCTCGACGACGACGCGCCTCTGCGCACCCGGCTCGGCCGGGCGCTGGAATCGCGCGGATTCGAGACCACCCTGGTCGGATCGGTCGAGGAGGCGGTACAGGCGGTGAAGGCCCACCCCCCGGCCTTCGCGGTGCTCGACATGCGGCTGGAGGACGGCAACGGCCTGCAAGTGGTCGAAGCGATCCACGCCGAGCGCCCTGATGCGCGGGTGATCATGCTGACCGGCTACGGCAATATCGCCACCGCCGTGGCGGCGGTGAAGGCCGGGGCGGTCGACTACCTGCCCAAGCCGGCCGATGCCGACGACGTGGCCCGCGCCCTCCTGGCCGCCCGCGACGGCTCGGCCCCGGCCCCGCCCGAAAACCCGATGTCGGCCGACCGAGTGCGCTGGGAGCACATCCAGCGCATCTACGAACTGTGCAACCACAACATCTCCGAGACCGCGCGGCGCCTGAACATGCACCGCCGCACCCTCCAGCGGATCCTGGCCAAGCGCGCACCGCGCTAATCGGGCGGGGCGATGCTCTGGCCGTCTCAGGCGGCGGCGCGGCCCCTCATCCGGCTGCTGCGCAGCCACCTTCTCCCCCGAGGGGAGAAGGTCATTCATCCCACCACCGCCGGTTCGGGCAGTCCTGCCGCTCGCATGGCGGCGAGCCTTGCGAAGCCCAGGATCAGCGCCCTTCGCCGCGCCGGCGCCAGCGGGGTGATAGGGCTTTCGGTCAGGACCGCGCCGCCGAAGCCGTCGGCGACGATAAGGCCGGGACCCTGCGCCAGGATCTCGCGGGGGAATTCCGGGGCGACGGCGAAATAGAACCGGTCGCAGTAGGGGGCGTATTCGGCCCACTTGTGGTCGCACAGATAGTCCGGGACGCTGGATTTCACCTCGACGATGGCGAACTCCCCCTTGGGCGATACGGCCATGATGTCGGCGCGGCGGCCGTTGGGCAGGGGGACCTCGAACACCGGCGCCCAGCCCAGCGCCGCCACCAGCCGCGCCGCGCCGCGGGTGACGGCGAGGGTGGTCTGGGGGCGGGAGAAGACGGCGTCGGACATCGCCGCCATTGTTCCGCTTACGTTCCGGACGTCAAGCTTTGGCGGCCCGCCGCAGGGTCAGGTTCAAGCGTCCGCCGCCGGGGATCAGCGTCGACGAGCCGGCGATGACCCGGTCGACCCCGTGGAAGGCCATGCGCGCCTCTCCGCCCAGGACGCAGACGTCGCCTGACGACAGGCGGAAGGAGCCGGTGGGGTCGGTCCGCTTCGTCCCGCCCAGGCGAAACAGGGCGGTGTCGCCGAGCGAGATCGAGACGACGGGGGCGCTCCGCTCGGCTTCGTCCATGTCCCTGTGCAGGCCCATGCGCGCGCCGTCGCGATACAGGTTGATCAAGCACGCGTCGGGCGCGACATCCGCGCCGGAATAGGCGCGCCACAGCGCCAGCAGGCTCTGCGGCATGGCCGGCCATGGCCTGCCGGTGTCGGGGTGGGCGGCCTGGTAGCGATAGCCGCGGGCGTCGGCGAACCAGCCCAGGTCCCCGAGGTTGGAATTGAGCACGGACATGGTCTTGCCCCCCGCCAGGGCGTGCCGATAGAGCGGCGCGTCCTCGAGCAGGGCCATGACCTCGGCGACCAGGGCGGCCTGGTCGTCCCGGGCGAGGGCCTCGGGATAGAGCGCAAAGCCTGCGGGCGGGTGGAAGGCCATGCGACCCATCTGGGGCGTCGGCGCGGGAAGCGAAAGGCCGTAGCCGGGCGGGTGCGAGAAACCGTCCTGGCCCGGCCGCGTCGCTCTGGCGCGCGGCCGTGGACTTCCATAAGAAAAAGCGCGGCAGCGCGCCCGCCTTGCGCCGGGTCAATGCCCTTGCGGGGCGGCGCGTGGTCACCATATGCGCCAAAAGCATGGTTCGCGCACTTCGATGCGGGCCGGCGAGTGTTCGTTAGGCCGTCTCGGCGGCCGGCTTTTAGTTTTGGACCAAGGTTGGGGACGGACCCGGCGCGGCGCTTCGAAGAAGGCCGATGCGTTCGTCCGCCATGAAGGAGTTTGACCGCACCATGTCGAAAATCATCGGTATCGACCTCGGCACCACCAATAGCTGCGTCGCCATCATGGACGGCAAGACGCCGAAGGTGATCGAGAACGCCGAGGGCGCGCGCACCACCCCCTCGGTGGTCGGAATCATGGAAGACGGCGAACGGGTCGTCGGCCAGCCGGCCAAGCGCCAGGCGGTGACCAACCCCGCCAACACCTTCTTCGCCATCAAGCGCCTGATCGGCCGCCAGTACGACGATCCGGTGGTGGCCAAGGACAAGGACATGGTGCCCTACGAGATCGTCAAGGGCCCCAACGGCGACGCCTGGGTGCGCAGCCACGGCAAGGACTACAGCCCGCAGCAAATCTCGGCCTTCATCCTCGGCAAGATGAAGGAGTCCGCCGAGGCCTTCCTCGGCGAGAAGGTCGAGAAGGCGGTCATCACCGTTCCGGCCTACTTCAACGACGCCCAGCGTCAGGCCACCAAGGACGCCGGCCGCATCGCCGGCCTGGAAGTGCTGCGCATCATCAACGAGCCGACCGCGGCGGCCCTGGCCTACGGGCTCGAGAAGAGCGACGGCAAGAAGATCGCCGTCTACGACCTCGGCGGCGGCACCTTCGACATCTCGATCCTCGAGATCGGCGACGGCGTGTTCGAGGTGAAGGCCACCAACGGGGACACCTTCCTCGGCGGCGAGGACTTCGACCTGCGGATCGTCGACTACCTGGCCGACGAGTTCAAAAAGGAAAACGGCGTCGACCTGCGCAAGGACAAGCTGGCGCTGCAGCGGCTGAAGGAAGCCGCCGAGAACGCCAAGAAGGAGCTGTCCTCCACGGCGCAGTACGAGGTGAACCTGCCCTTCATCTCGATGAACGCCAACGGGCCGCTCCACCTGACCCTCAAGATGACCCGGGCCAAGCTCGAGTCGCTGGTCGAGGATCTGGTGGCCAAGACCATCGGCCCCTGCGAGCGGGCGCTGAAGGATAGCGGCTACAAGCTGTCCGAGATCGACGAGGTGGTCCTGGTCGGCGGCATGACCCGCATGCCCAAGGTCCAGGAGGCCGTGAAGGCCTTCTTCGGCCGCGAGCCGCACAAGGGCGTGAATCCCGACGAGGTCGTGGCCCTGGGCGCCGCGGTCCAGGCCGGGGTGCTGCAAGGCGACGTCAAGGACGTGCTGCTGCTCGACGTGACCCCCCTGACCCTGGGCATCGAGACCCTGGGCGGCGTGTTCACCCCGCTGATCGAGCGCAACACCACCATCCCGACCAAGCGCAGCCAGACCTTCTCCACGGCCGACGACAACCAGTCGGCGGTGACCATCCGGGTGTTCCAGGGCGAACGGCCGATGGCGCACGACAACAAGATGCTGGGCCAGTTCGACCTCGTCGGCCTGCCCCCGGCGCCGCGCGGCGTGCCGCAGGTCGAGGTGACCTTCGACATCGACGCCAACGGCATCGTCCACGTGACCGCCAAGGACAAGGCGACCTCCAAGGAGCAGTCGATCCGCATCCAGGCCAACGGCGGCCTGTCGGACGAGGACATCCAGAAGATGGTCCACGAGGCCGAGGCCAATGCGGACGAGGACAAGAAGCGCAAATCCCTCGTCGAGGCCCGTAACCAGGCCGACGCCCTGCTGCACCAGACCGAGAAGTCGCTGGCCGACTTCGGCGACAAGGTGGGCGAGGCCGAAAAGGGCGCGATCGAGACCGCGGTGGCCGACCTGAAGTCGGTCAAGGACGGCGAGGACGTCGAGGCCATCCAGGCCAAGACCCAGGCGCTGATCCAGGCGTCGATGAAGCTCGGCGAGGCCATGTACCAGGCCCAGCAAGGGGCCGCCCCGGGCGAAGCGGCCGACGACGCCCAGGAGGGCGTGGTCGACGCGGAGTTCGAGGAAGTGTCCGACGACAAGAAGTCGGCGTAATCGCCAGGGGGTCTCATGCGGCGAACCGCGCCGCGTGGGACCCCGCTAGTCTCTGTTATGCGTAGCCGCTTCCCGCGCTTGCCGCGGGATGGGGGCGGGCCCGGGATGGGCGCAATTTGAGGTCCACGCTTCGATGGCGCGCGACTATTATGAACTGCTCGGAGTCTCTCGGACCTGCACCGAGACCGAGATGAAGACGGCCTTCCGCAAGCTGGCGATGGAGACCCATCCCGACCGGAATCCGGGCGATGCTGCGGCCGAGATCCGCTTCAAGGAAATCAACGAGGCCTATTCGATCCTCTCCGACGCCCAGAAGCGTGCGGCCTACGACCGCTTCGGCGAGGCCGGCGTCAACGGCATGAACGGCCGCGGCGGCGGCTTCCACGGCGACGCGGGAGACATCTTCGCCGAGGTGTTCGGCGAGATGTTCGGCGGCGGCCGGCGCAACACCGGCCCGGCCCGCGGCCAGGACCTGCGCTACGACCTGGAGATCAGCCTGGAGCAGGCCTACGCCGGCGCCGAGGTCGAGATCGTGGTGCCCTCGACGGTGTCCTGCGAGACCTGCGACGGCTCGGGCGCCAAGCCCGGCACCTCGCCCACCGCCTGCGGCGCCTGCGGCGGCGCCGGCCGCATCCGCACCGCCCAGGGCTTCTTCGCCGTCGAACGCACCTGCCCTCGCTGTTCTGGCGCCGGCCGGGTCGTCTCCGACCCCTGCCGCGCCTGCCATGGCGCCGGCCAGGTACGGCGCGAGCGCAAGCTGCAGGTCCGCATCCCCGCTGGCGTCGACGACGGCGCCCGCATCCGCCTGGCGGGGGAGGGCGACGCGGGCGCCCGCGGCGGCCCCCGCGGCGACCTCTACATCTTCCTGTCGGTCTCGCCGCACGAGCTGTTCGACCGCGACGGCCTGGATCTGCTCTGCACCGTGCCGGTCAAGATGTGCGAAGCCGCGCTCGGCGGTGAGATCGAGGCCCCGTGCCTGGCGGGTCTTGCCGGCGACGGCGACTGCCGGATCAAGGTCAAGATCCCGGAAGGCTCCCAGACCGGCCGCACCGTGCGCATCAAGGGGCGCGGCATGCCGGCCCTGCGCGGCCGCGACAAGGGCGACCTAGTGGTCGAGCTCTATGTCGAGACCCCCACCAACCTGTCGGCCCGTCAGAAAGAGCTGATGCGCGAGCTGCAGGAAAGCTGCGGCGAGGATCACCATCCCCGCCACGCCGGCTTCTTCAACAAGGCTCGCCGCTTCTGGGACGGGCTGACCGGCGAGCGGGAAGAGGCCTAGGCGCCAAGGCCCGCCCGATCGGGCGGGACGGGGACAGTGGTAGCCATACCCCTCCCGAGGCGGCATATCTGGGCGCGACCTTCGCCGGAGCCGCCCCATGACCGAACCCGTCAAGCTCGCCGTCGCCGGAGCGCTCGGCCGCATGGGCCATGCGGTGGTCAAGGCCGCCCATGACCGCCCACAGATCGAGGTCGTCGCCCGCTTCGACCGCGACCTGGCCCTGTCCGGCGAGCCTGGCCTCGTCGATCGGGCTCGGGCCCTGTCCCTCGCCGAGGTGGTCGTCGACTTCACCAGCGGCGCGGCCTCGGCCGAACTGGCGGGGCTGGCGGCGGCGCGGGGCGGACCGGCCCTGGTCATCGGCTCCACCGGCTTCACCGCCGACGACGACGCGGCGATCATCGAGGCGGCCCGGCGCGTGGCCATCGTCCGCTCGGGCAACTTCTCCCTCGGCGTCAACGTCCTGCTGGGGCTGGTGGCTCAGGCGGCCAGGGCCCTGGGGCCGGCGGCCTATGACATCGAGGTGACCGAGGCGCATCATCGCCGCAAGGTCGATGCCCCGTCGGGCACGGCGCTGATGTTGGGCGAGGCGGCGGCCCAGGGCCGGGGGGTGGCGCTGGAGGATTCGGCGGTGCGCACCCGGGACGGGGTGACCGGGCCTCGCCCCGACGGCGCCATCGGCTTTTCGGTGATCCGCGGCGGCGGGATCGTGGGGGAGCACAGCGTGATGTTCTGCGCCGAGGATGAGATCCTCACCCTGTCGCACTCGGCCCGCGACCGCTCCCTGTTCGCCCGCGGCGCGGTGGAGGCGGCCCTTTGGGTCCGTGGCAGGCCGCCCGGCCTCTACGACATGCGGGACGTGCTCGGCTTCAGATGAACCGCCCATTGCCATGAACAGGTCAGGCGGCCTCGCACGTCTGGACGCCACCGCCCAGCTGAAGGCGCTGGAGACGCGCCGGCTGTCGGCCGCCGAACTGCTGGAGGCCAGCGTGGCCACCGCCGACGCCGCCAAGTCCCTCAACGCGGTGGTGCGGCGCGACCTCGATCGGGCCCGGCAGAAGGCCCGGAGCATCGACGAGCGCCGCCACGCGGGCGAGACCGCCGAGGCCCTGGGCCTGCTGGCCGGCCTGCCGATGACGGTGAAGGACACCCTGGACGTGGACGGCATGGCCGCCACCGCCGGGACCAAGGCTCTGCAGGGCCGGGCCGCCGGCGACGCGGCGGCGGTGGGCCGGGTGCGCACCGAGGGCGCGGTGATCTGGGGCAAGACCAACACCCCGGCCCTGGCTGACGATTTCCAGACCTCGAACGCCCTTTACGGGACCACCCGCAACCCGTGGGACGAGGCCCTTACCCCCGGCGGGTCGTCCGGCGGCGCGGCGGCGGCCCTGGCGGCGGGCGTCACGCCGCTGGAGATCGGCTCGGACCTGGCCGGGTCGTTGCGGATTCCGGCCAGCTTCTGCGGGGTCTTCGCCCACAAGCCGACCTATGGCCTCGTTTCCCAGCGCGGCCATACGCCGCCGGCGCCCGGCACGGCCGCCGAGCCGGACCTGAACGTCATCGGGCCCATGGCCCGCTCGGCGCGGGACCTGCGCCTGTTGCTGTCGATCATGGCCCAGGCGCCCATGCCGGCGAAGGCCGCACCCGTGGCCCTGCCGGACCTGAAGGTCGGCCTGTGGCTGGAGGAGCCGGCCTTCGCCCTCGACGCCGAGGTGGGGGCGGTCGTCGAGGCCTTCGCCGGCGCCCTGGGCGCCGCCGGGACCTCGGTCCTGCGGATCGAGAGCCCCGTGGACCCCGAGCGCCTGCTCGATACCTTCGCGGTCCTGATGTACGCCGCCAGCGACGAGGGCCGCGAGGCCCTGTGGCTGCGCCCCGCCGCCAAGCTGGCGCGGGGTTTGGGCGCGACGCGGACCTCCTGGGCCGGAACCCTGCTGGCCCGCACCGTCCGCCACCGGGAGTGGATGCGATCGAACGAGGCGCGGGCGCGGATGGGTCTGGCCATGGCCGCCGCCTTCTCGCGCTACGACGTGATCGTCGCCCCGGCCGCCCCCTGCACGGCCTTTCCCCATGACCCGAAGAGCCGCAGGCGGCGCAAGGTCCGCCGGGCCGACGGCCGCAGCTTTCCCTATGGGGCGTTGATGGACTGGTCGGCCCTGGCCTCGGCCTGCGGCCTGCCGGCGACGGTGGTCCCGGCCGGGCTCAGCGCCGGCGGCCTGCCCGTGGGGGTGCAGATCATCGGCCCGCGCGGGGCCGACTCCAAGACCCTGGCCGTGGCCCAGGCCATCGAGGAGAACCTCGGCGGCTTCACCTCGCCGCCGGGCTAGACGCCGCTCATCGTCAAGACGATCTTTACGCCGTGGCCCTACTGTCCGGGGCAGTTCACCCCCGACGTCGAGACGGCCCGTGTTCAACGCCGACCCCAAGATCATGCAACGCCTCGCCGCCAATATGCAGCGGGTGCTGGTGATCGACTTCAACGCTGGGTCCGCCAAGCTGGCGGGGGAGCTGATGAAGGAGATCGGCGCGCGCCAGATCGTCGGCGCATCGAAGACCGACCGGGCCCT
>DAICXL010000002.1:0-28071 GCA_027312185.1 Caulobacterales bacterium
GGCACCTCCAAGCTGACGATCTTCAACTCGGGCCTGCAGGGCACCTATGTGCTCAACGGCGAGACCAAGCGCCTCGGCGGCCGTCGCGGACCTCCGACGGCCGCCGTCGCCGGCCCGGGCGCCGGCCCACCCCCCGCCCCCCGGGCGCCGGCCACCGCCGCCGACATCCCGGCCGGGGCCACCGAGATCAAGCTGGTCGAGTTTTCCAGCCGCAACGAGACCTATGTCACCGCCGGCGCGCCGACGACCGAGGTGTTCAAGCCCACGGGCGAGGGCCTGGAGCTGTCGCCGGTCACCCACCCGAACGACCTGGTCGCCGGCGAGCCGGCCACCTTCAAGCTGCTGATGGACGGCAAGCCCGCCTCGGATGTCGAGGTGACCGTGGCCGCCGCCAACCAGAAGTTCGAGGAAGCCGTCGCCGAGCGGAAGATCAAGACCGACGCCTCAGGCGCCTTCACGGTCGAGTGGCCCCGCGCCGGCTTCTACTGGCTGACCGCCACGGCCATCGGCGGCCCCGGCAAGACTCCCAACTCCACCCGCCGCGGCAGCTACACCGCGACCCTGGAGGTCCAGAAGCCCTGATCCCGCAGCCCGTCTTCCCACGGGCGGTGATCCCCGCGCCGCGCGGGCCCCTGGTCCGCGCGGCGCAGCCCCTGGCCGAGCTGAGCGGGCCGACCATGGGCGTGAGCTGGTCTCTCAAGGCCTCGGGCGGCGCCGCGTCGCCCGAGCGCCTGCGCGTCACCGTCCA
The DNA here is from genome assembly GCA_027312185.1 of Caulobacterales bacterium. Lineage (GTDB taxonomy): Bacteria > Pseudomonadota > Alphaproteobacteria > Caulobacterales > Caulobacteraceae > NCED01. Next base: position 749 of record DAICXL010000002.1, read on the forward strand.
GGACGCCCTGGACGCGGTCGTGGCCCAGATGAGCCAGTGGGAGATCGCTTCCGACATCACGCGCTTCAACACCGCTCCGGCCGGCTCGCGCCACCGGCTGCCGGCGGACTTCGCGCGGGTGCTGGCCTGCGCCCTGGAGATCGCCGAAGAGACCGGCGGCGCCTTCGACCCGACGCTCGGCGCGATGACGGAGCTGTGGGGTTTCGGGGCCCAGGCCTGGAGCGGCGCCGTCCCCGAGCCGCCCAAGGCCTCTGCAGCGGGCGCGGCCGGCGGCTACCGCCGGCTCGTCCAGCATGACGGCCTCTGGGTGCAGCCCGGCGGCCTGCGCCTGGACCTTTCGGGCATCGCCAAGGGCTATGGCGTCGACAAGGCGGCCGAGGCGCTCGGGGCCCTGGGAGTGGAGTCGTTCCTGATCGAAGCGGGCGGCGAGTTGCGCGGCCAGGGGCTGCGCCCCGACGGCCAGCCGTGGTGGGCGAGGCTGGAGCCTCCGCGACCGCAATTCCGGCCCGATATCCGCATCGCCCTGCCCGGCTGGTCGGTGGCGACCTCGGGCGACTACCGCCGCGGATTCGTGGCCGGCGGCCGCCGCTATGGCCACACCTTCGACCCCGCCAGCGCGGCGCCGGTCGAGGGCGGCGTGATCTCGGCCACGGTGCTCGACCCGTCATGCATGCGCGCCGACGCCCTGGCCACCGCGCTGACGGTGATGGGCGCGGACGCCGGCCTGGCTTTCGCCAACAGCAGGGAAATTCCCGCCCTCCTCGTCGTCGAGGGAACGGACGGGCTCACGCTGCTAGCCTCGGCGGCCTGGACTGGACTGGAAGTCGAGTGACTCAGGATCCGACGCGCCTGATCGCCGCCGCCGTGGTCGTTCTGCTCTACCTGGCCTTCTGCGGCCTGATCGCCTGGCTGCGGCGGGGGCGGAGGGCGAGCGCCGCCTCGATCCTGGTCGTCTACGCCAGCCAGACCGGGACGGCCGAGGAGCTGGCCCACGCCAGCGCCGAGGCCTTGTCCGGCGCCGGGGCGCCCGCGGTCGCGGTTGAGCTGTCGGTCGTCACCCGCGACATGCTGAGCCAGGCGGCGCGGGTGCTGTTCGTGGCCTCCACGACGGGGGACGGGGACCCGCCCGACGCCGCCGCCCGCTTCGTGCGCACGGCGATGGCCAAGACCGTCGACCTAAGCAACACCGGCTATGCGGTCCTGGCCCTCGGCGACCGGCACTATGCCGACTTCTGCGCCTTCGGCCACCGGCTCGACGACTGGCTGTCGCAGGGCGGGGGGCGGCGGCTGTTCCCCACCATCGAGGTCGACGCCGGCGACCCGGCCGCCATCGCCGAATGGCGCCGCCGTCTCGCCGACCTCGCCGGCGCCGCCGACCTCGCCGCCTGGACCACGCCCCAGTACGACTGGTGGATGCTGACCGAGCGCGTCGCCCTCAACCCGGACGGCGAGGGCGATCCGGCCTTCCGCCTGAGGTTGGAGCCGGAAGGCGAGACGCCGGACTGGGGGGCTGGCGACCTGGCCGAGATCCAGGACGACCATCCGACCGAGGGGGTGGTGCGACGCGAGTACTCCATCGCCTCGCTCCCGGCAGACGGCGCCATCGAACTGGTGGTGCGGCGGCACATCCGCCCCGACGGCTCGGTTGGGCTGATGTCGGGGCTCTTGACCGACACTGCGCCGCTCTATGCGCCGATCCGCCTGAGGGTGCGGGCCAACCGCAGCTTCCACGCCGTGGACCATGCCGCCCCGATGATCCTGGTCGGCGCGGGCACGGGGATCGCCGGCCTGCGCGCGCACGTCCGGGGCGCCGCGCCCGGACAGCGGTTGTGGTTGATCTTCGGCGAGCGGACCCGGTCTCGCGACTTCCTGCTCGGAGAGGAGATCGAGGACTGGCAGGCGAGCGGGCGGCTGGAGCGGTCGGACCTCGCCTTCTCCCGCGACCAGGCCGACAAGGTCTATGTCCAGGACCGCATCGACGCCGCCGCTGAGGAGTTGCGGGCCTGGGTGGAGGCAGGCGCTGCGATCTTCGTCTGCGGCGATCGCGAGCGCATGGCCCCCGGTGTCGACGCCGCCCTGCAACGGGCCCTGGGCGCGGAGCGGATGCAGGCCCTGGCCGCTGCGGGCCGCTACCGGCGCGACGTATACTAGGGCTGGTTCCTGACCGTCTCGGCGGCCAGGGTCAGACGGTGCATCAGGGCCTCGGCCACGGGCGGGCCGAAGCCGGCGGCCGTCACCGCATGGCGCATCCCCTCCAGCCACAGGTCGCGCAGGGCCGTATCGACATGGACATGGGCGTGGATCTCGCCGAGGCGCGAATGGCCGTGCCGATCCACATAGAGCCGCGGCCCCCCGAGGAACCCGGACAGGAAATCGAACTGTTCCTGGCGCGAGTGGGCGACGCCATGGCCGCGCAGATGCAGCCGGTGCAGGGCGTCGAATCGGGGATCGTGCTCGATCGCGTCGTAAAAGGCCCGGACCAGGTCGGCCAAGCCGGCCTCTCCGCCCAGCCGGTCGTAGAGGGTGGGGCCCAGCGCGTTCACAAGATCCTCCGCGACATGCAAGGCGACGTCTTACACGACGCGAAGCGGCGCCGGCAGGATGGGATGAATTTTGGGGAGGGCAGATCCCCCGACCGAAGATGGTGCAAATCCCCGGCCGGGGGCTGATCGGCTGTAGGAGGGGTCGCCGTCAAACTAACGACGCCGCCACCCGCACCGAGCCGCAAGCCCGCGGCCCAATCCGCGCACATTTTTTCGGCAGGGCCCTAGAAGGCCACGGCGATGGTCAGGCCGGCCGTCCGTGGACGGAGCGGCGTGGACTGCCGCACCCGCCCCTGGGTGAACGGATCGCCGAAAGCGAAGGTGTCGCCGAGCGCATTGGCGGGGTTCTCGACATAGGCCGTCAGGCGCCAACGGGGTGTCTCCAGTCCCGCCGCCAGGCGGGCGGTGACGTAGTCGCCCATCTGGGACGCCGCCTGCTCCTGGAAGGTCAGGATCGAGTCGCCGACGTAGGCCACACGCCCGTAGAGCACCGCCCTCAAGCCTGGCGTCACTTCGCGCGTCCAGTCGGCCACGAGGGAGGCGGAATAGCGCGGCACCGCCGGAAGGCTGGCGTTGGGCCGGGCCGGATAGGTCGGGTCGCGCTGTTTCAACTGGGGCCCGTTGACCAGGAAGCTGAAGCGCAGGTTCAGGGCGTCGTCGACCCGCACCGCCGCCTCGCCCTCCAGACCAATGTTGGCGGCGCGGCCGACGTTGGCCGTATAGGGCAGGCCAGAGGGCAGGAACTGGTCCGACTGGACGTCGCGCCAATCGGTGTAGAAGGCGGCCGCCCGCAGCTCCAGCCGGCGGTCCGCGAACGAGGCCTTGGCCCCCGCCTCGTAGCTCCACAGGGTATCGGGCCGATAGCGGCGGTTGGGCTGGTTGCCGGTCTTCTCGGCGCTGAACTGCTGGTTCACCCGGCCGGTGGTGTTGAACCCCGCCCCCCGGTAGCCCTGGGCCGCCTGGAGGTAGAACAGCTTGGTGGGCGTCGCCTGCCAGCTCATCACCACCTTGGGCGAGATGTCCTGGGTTTCGAGCGTCCCGGCGAAGGTGCGGGTGATGGCCTGCTGGGCCCGCAGCGAGTCGGTGCTCAGCGACGCGTTGAAAGCCCGGGCGCCCACCATCAGGTTGAGCCGGGGAGTCAGGGCGTAGGAGACCTCGCCATAGATCGCCACCTCGCCCCGGCGGTCGTCGCGATCCTCGCGATAAAGGCCGACATCGGGCGAACCGTCGGTGGCGCTGATGTCGAGGTGCAGGTACTCGGTGGTTCGGGAGACGAAAGCCCCGGCCAGCCATTGCAGGCGCGGCCCGCTCGGTGAGGTAAGCACCGCCTCGACCACGGTCTGGCGCACCAGGTTGGCCTGGTCGAAAACGCCCGTTCGGGCCAGCGAGCCGAAGGTGAACAGGCCGCCCGACGCGTCGTAGCGCGCGTCGAAAGCATGCCGCAGATAGGCGGCCGAAACCCTGAGCCGGCCGATACCCGTTTCGCCGTCGACGGACGCATAGGCCTGAGTGAAATCGTTCTCATGGGGCTCACGCACCCTGGTGTTCCGCTGCAGCGGACCGCCGCCTCCCTGGGCGTACTGGGAATCGTCCGATCGCAGGGTCTGCCTGACGACGCCGAGGGTCGCCTCCCAACGGGGGGCGAGTACGCCGGACGCGGCCAGGCGCCCGCCCGTGCGGCGGGTGCGATTGGCGTCCTTCACCCCCAGGACCACGTCCTCGACATAGCCGCCGACGATCTCGTTGTAGGCCACGCCGCGTATCGCCAGCCGCCCGGAGATCATCGGAGCATTGAGCATCAGGTCCAGGGAAGAGCTGGGGGCGCCGGACTGGGTCAAGGCGCCCCCAATGGCGGCGCGCCCTTCGAACCGGGACAGGTCGGGCTTGCGGGTGACGACCCGCACGATGCCGCCCATCGAGCCCACCCCGTAAAGGGGTCCCTGCGGTCCGCGCAGCACCTCGACGCGCTCGATGTCGACCAGCCGCAGGTCCGGGTCGGGGGTGTTGTAGGTGATGGGAAGCTCGTCGAGGTAAAGGCCGACGGTGGACTGGGTGCGCCCGGTGAAGGCGCCGTCGGACAGGCCGCGCACGAACACCTTGTTGCGGCCGGGTCCCAGGTTGGTGACGGTGACGCCAGCGAACTCGGGGGCGAGATCCTGCAGGCTGTCTATGCGGCTGCCGATGAGGGACTGCCCTGACACCACGCTGAGCGAGGCCGGAGTACGGCTCAGCAGCGACGGCCTGCGGGTTGCAGTAACGGTCAGGTCGAGCACGACATCCGTCGGGACGGGCGCCCCGGCCCCGGGAGCGGTCGCGGAGGCCGTTGTACGGGGGCGGGGGACGACAGTGAAGGCGCGGGCGTCCACGCGCCTGGCCTCGCAGCGAGAACCGGCGAGCAGCCGGCCCAGGGCCTGGGCGCGGCGATAGCGACCGGCCACGGCGCGGGAGGTCGGGCCGCAACGGCTGAGATCGCCGGCCCCGACCGAAACCCCGGCCTGGAGACCAAAGCGGACCAAGGCGTCGCCCAGCGGCTGGGCGGGGATGTCGAAAGCCACAGGCGCCTCCGCCGCCCGCGCCGCGGCTGGCGCCAACAGGAGGGCGGCGGCCAGGGCGAGGCCTCGGCGGGAGGGCCGCGGCAGGCAGGCAGGCGACCGCGATCGGCAAGAACGCGCGCAGCCCGGCAACCGTGCTCCCCCCATGGCCTTGTGCGGGCTCCGGCGTCGGACAACCCGTCGCGGCAGGCCTAGCACCGGCGCCCGCGCGGCGAAATAGCAGTGAACGGATCGGTAAGCCTGCGGCGGGCCCATGCGGCGGCACGCCGCAGGTACGGGGCCGGACAAGGTCCTGGGACTAGGAGCCGGCCTTGCGCATGCGAAGGGTCACGCCTTCGCCCGTACGATCGGCCGCGATCGGCAGGAAGGCCTGCAGGCGGCGCACCACCGCCTCCTCGGTGTCGATCTTGAGCACGCCCGAGAAGCGCAGATCGGCGGCGGCGGCAGTCACCGCCACAGGGGTCGTGAAGTAGCGGTTCAGGTCGCTCACGACCTCGCCCAGCGGCTGGTCGCGATAGACCAGGTCACCGCGGCGCCAAGCGAAAGCGACCTCTGGATCGACCTTCTGCAACACCCAGGCCCGCTCGCCCGCCCGGTGGTCGAGTTGGTCGCCGGCCCGCAGCAGGATGGGCTCCACCTGAGGCGCGCCGTCGGGGGACTGCACGGAGACCACGCCGCGGCGGACGGTCACCCTCAGATGCCCTTCGTGCCGCAGCACGTCGAATTCAGTACCGACCACGCGGATCGTTCGCTCACCTGCCGCGATCAGGAACGGTCGGTCGGGGTCATGGGCGACGTCGAACGCCGCCTCGCCCTCGGCCAGTTCGACATGGCGCACGCCCTTCTCCAGCCGCACCATCATGCGCGAGCCGCTGTTGAGGTGGATGCGGCTGCCGTCGGCTAGGTTGAGCAGTCGGCTCTGGCCCTTGACGGTCTGGTAGACCTCGGCGGGGACCGGCGCCGGCGGGCGGATAGCGATGAACAGGACCGCGGCGGCCGCGGCGGCGGCAAGGCCCGCGACGGGGCGCCAGAAGCGCCGCATGGCCGGTGCGTGGCGCTGCTTTATCCGGCGGGCGGCCGGGGCTACGGGGCGGGCGTCGAGGGCGAGCAACAGGTCGCCGGCGGCCAGGCTCAGTTCGGCCGCGACCCGCTCGGCCCGGTCGAAAGCAGCGCGATGCCGGGGGGCGGCGGCGAGCCAGGCCTCCAGGGCCAGCCAGTCGGCCTCGACCGCATCAGGCGCGTCGACGCGCAGCAGCCAGGCGACCGCCTCGCTTTCCACGCTACCGTCCTGCTGGTCTCGCCGCTGGCTCATGACGCCACGTCCCACGGCCGCGCTGAGCGGCCCGTATACAATGACGCCGCCGAACGGTCCGACCCGCCACCCGCATGAAGAATTCGTGAAATTCCGCCCCCGGCGATGATCACGCGAGCTTCTCCACCAGCTGTTTCATGGCGGCGCGGACGTATTTCTCGACCGAACTGACCGAGCATCCGAGGGCGGCGGCGACCTCGGCCTGGCTGGAGCCTTCCAGCTTGTACATGCGAAAGGCCCTGCGCTGGGCCGGAGGCAGGGTGTCCAGGAAGGCGAGAACGATAGCCAGCCGCTGCCGACTGGCGACGACATCGTCGGCGGCGGGCTCGTCCGCGATCTCCTGGCCCTGCACCAGGCTGATCTGGGCTGCGCGCCAGTCGCCGTCGCGGGTAGTGGCCCGGCGCTGCTGGCGCAGGCGATCCAGCATCAGGTTGGTGCCCAGCCGATAGAGGAAGGCCGCCTCGTTCTGCACCTGCGTGGCCGGATCGAGGGACTGGAGCTTCAGATAGATGTCCTGGACCAGATCCTCGGCCGCCGCCGCGGAGCCCAGGCGGACGGTGAAGAACCGCACCAGCGCTTCGCGCTTTTCCAGATAAAGGGGGATCAGAGGTGTCAGGCGAGCCTCGGCCAGCGGTGCGCGAAAATCCGATGATTAGACGCCGCGAACCGCGCCGTCACGCCTCAGCCTGGACGACGGTACTCATAGACGACGGCGCCGTTGTCGTCCTGGACGAGACGATAGCCGTTCGCTTCGGCGCCCGGCGCGCGCGTCTCCCACAGCCGGCGCGCCTGCATGAGGGCGGCGGCCTGTGTCTTGGACGAAAAACTCATGGGGGCCGCGCCCGTCCCCTGGGCCTCGGGCCCCCGGAGCAAATGCAGCGAATAGGTGATGTTCACAGGATCAGTCCCGGCCGCCCGCTGCGCAGGGCGCGGTGTGTTGCGACACGCGGGCGGCCTCCCGTGGAGCGCGACGGACGGGAGGCGGACAGAGCGCTGCTCCGCCGCCCCCCCCCCGAGGCAAGGGCTTTAGGCCTGGCGGACGCGCCAGCTGCCTTCGTACTCTTCGCGGGCTTCCCGGGCGTAGGGCACGGGGGCGACGCGGACGCGGATGGTGGTCTGCTTGTGCGGCTCGACGGTGGTCTTCTTGGTGCCGCCGTTCTCTTCGCCCCACACTAGGGTCAGCACGTCGCCGACATTGATGTTGGCGTCGACGATGCCGAGCGAGATCACCTTGCGCTCGTTGAAGGTGCAGCCGCCGAACATCGACAGACCGACAACCTTGCCGTCCATCTCCACCCGATCGTACATCGACGAGGCGTAGTTGAGCAGCGGCAGCTCGAGATACTTGTAGTTTTCGCCCTTGGGCATGACCACCGAAGCCAGCACCTTGGCGACGTCTTCGGAGTTGAACTCGAAAGTCACCTTCTTGCGCTGACCCGTGCCTTGCAGCTTCTCCAGGGCCTGGCGGCCGATGAAGTCGTGGTCGAACTTCACGAAGTGGCCGTAGCCGATCTCTTCGGGCAGGACATAGTAATCCTCGATCCTGTCGGAGACGAAGCTGCCGCCCAGCGAGCCGGCTGCCTCATAGCGGGTCGGGGCCAGCCACTCGCGGTAGGCCTTCAGGGCCTCGCCGGTGTAGACGGCGGGCATGGGCGACGGGATCCAGCCCGACTCCAGGGTGATCGAGGAATAGGAGCGCGAGCCCAGCTGGGCGAGGCCGAATTCCTTGCCGGCCTCGACGATGGCGGCGCGGATCTCTTCACGCTCGGCGTAGGGGCCCCAGAACTCCAGGCCCGGCGCACCGGCCATGCCGTGGCGCAGCCCGCGGACCTTGCGGCCGGCGATGGTGATCGTGTCCATGTTGAAGAACTTGATCGCCGGGATCGGCCCGCCGTTCAGCTTCTCCAGCAGCGCCCAGGCCTTCGGCCCCTGCAGCTGGAAGCGGTAGTTGCGGCGGTTGACGGCGCGGCCGTTGGGATGCGGAGGCGAACGGTCGTCGCGGGCGACGGTGACGTTGTAGCCGCCGGTCTCGGCGTTGAACTGGATCCAGTTCACGATCGGCTCGCGACCGACGAATTCGAACTTCTCGTCTTCGAGGTAGAACAGGATGCCGTCGCCGATGACGTAGCCGTCGGGGCTGACCGCGACCATCTGCTTGGCCTTGTTGGGCGTGAAGCCCGCGAAGCTGTTCACCGACAGCTTCTCCAGCAGCTTGAAGGCGTCAGGGCCCTCGACGCGCATCTCGGCCATGTGGTGCGACTGGTCGCACAGCACGACCGACTCCCGCCAGGCGCGCTGCTCGTCGCGCCAGTTGGTGTATTCGGGCGGGACCACCGGATAGGTGTAGGCGCCGATCTGCGAATTGCGCAGCATCTGGACGGTATTGCCCGCGGCCTTGAGCATTTCTTCCAGGTTCTTGGGACCCATAAGGGAACAGCCTTCTTCGTATGTTGCATGAGGCTCGCAAAGGAGCCGGTCAGGGCGCGCGGCGGCCGCGCTGGTGTCTTGCGGGCCTAGTTGGACGGCTTGGGAACGACGAGCTGGAACAGCTTCACGTCCTTGCCGGGGAGCGCCCTGATCGAGGCGGTCTCGGACGGGCCGAGATAGACGCCGCTGCCCTTGGCGATCTCATAGTCCTTGCCGTCGAGCTTCACGCTGGCCTGGCCCTCCATCAGGTAGACCAGCTGGTGCTTGTCGTCGGCGACGGCGTCGTAGGTCTCGCCGTCCTTCAGCCAGCGCAGGAAGCCGTTGACGTTCTTGGCGCCGGCCAGGTCCTCGTTGAGGACCGCTTTCATGTCGCCTTGCGGCGTCGAGACGCGCGGCAGGGCGTTGGTGTCGATAAAGGTCAGGGACATTTTTTGCTCTCTAGTTCGCGATCTGGGGGGCTGAGCCGTGGATCAGGTCTGGACCCAGATCCGGCCGTCGACGCGGTTCCACTTCAGATCCTCCGGCGTGCCGTCGAGGATCGTGGTCACGAACTGGTTGGGCGACTGGAACTCGAAGTAGAACAGGGGCGTGCCCTTGGAGGCGCGCAGGCGGTGACGCTCCTCGGCGGGAATGAACACCATGGAGCCGGGCTCGACGTCGGTCACGCCTTCCTCGGTCTCCACGGTCCCGGAGCCTTCCATGATGAAATAGAAGTGCTCGCAGTTCTCGTGGAAGTGATAGGGCGACTTGGCCCCCTCTTCATAGTGCATCACCCCGGCGAGCAGGTGGTCCGTGTTCGTCAACTCCTTGTTGACGAAGAAGATTCGCTCGCGACCGCCGCTCTGGCCGATCAGCCGCGGCAGTTCCTTTTCGTTAAAGATATAAGCCATCCGAGGCTCCCTTTATCCCTATATGCGTTGATCCACGCCGCCGCCTCGGCGGGCGCCGAAACACGACCGGAGGCACGGACCGCGCCTTTGCGACCGGGAAATTCGCACAGCCGGGACGGGCGAGTCCATCGAATATTCCAAGACAGCCTAACAATGAGGCTAGTTGACATCGAACCGGGCGGACCGGCATATCGTCCGCGACCGCTGAAGCCCCCTCCTTCGTGTCCGCACACGCCGCGGACCGGACAGCCCCGAGAGATGGACATGGCCGAACCCCAAGGCGACGCGAACGTCCGCGCCCTGCTTCAGAGCTACTCCGTCGAACTGACCACCAAGGACCAGAAGGGCATCGCCGCGGCCGGCGAACTGCTGAAGCCGGGCGCCGAGGTGTTCGTCGCCAACCTCCCGGGCGAGAGCGCCGACCGCCTCGTCGCCGCCTGCACCGCGCTTTCCAAGTCGGGCGTGTCGCCGGTTCCGCACATGGTGGCGCGCAACACCCTGAGCGCGGCCGAGCTTGACGACACCATGGCCCGCCTGGCCGGAGAAGCGGGCGTCCACACCTGCCTGGTGCTGGGCGGCGACCGCGACGATCCGGTCGGCCCCTACGACGCCTCGATCCAGCTGATCGAGACCGGGGTTTTCGAGAAGTACGGGGTCAAGCGCCTGTTCATCGGCTGCCACCCGGAGGGGCACCCGCGGGTGCCGGACACGGTGATCTGGCCGGCCCTGGGGGTGAAAGTCGAGGCGGCCAAGGCGCGCGGCCTGGAAACCATCCTGGTCAGCCAGTTCGCCTTCGATTCCGGCCCGATGGTCGCCTTCGCCAAGCGCCTGCGGGCCGCGGGCATAGACCGGCCGTTCCGGGTCGGCGTCGCCGGCCCGGCCAAGCAGACCACCCTGATCAAATACGCCCTGATGTGCGGGGTCGGCGCCTCGCTGCGCGCCCTGCGCGAGCGGCACGAGGCGATGAAGGACCTGCTTGCCGGCGAGACTCCCGAGGGACTGTTGCGCGACGTGGCCGCGGCCCAGGCCGCCGATCCCTCGCTTGGAATCGAGGGCGTGCACTTCTTCACCTTCGGCGCCGTCGCCAACTCGGTGCGACTTGCCGAACAAATGCGCGGCGCCTGAGGGAAAGGCCCGCGGGTTGATTTAGAAATGGCGCCTGATAATTAGTTTGCCTAGACAATGGCTCGACGTTGTTTCGACGACGAAAGAACAGGCTGGCGGACAATATGAAGCGGCGCGGCACCGGTGGCAACAACGCCGCCACGGACAACGTTCCGGGGAGCGACGCCTCCCCCGCCAAGGCCGCCCGGGCCAAGCCCAACCTCAAGGTGGTCGAGGACAACATTGTCCTGGCTCCCGCCCTTTCCCAGGTGGTCGGATACCTGCTGCGGCGGGCCCACAACGCCTTCCTGACCTACTGGACCATCCGCTTCCGCCATTCCGAGACCCCCATCACCCCCGTTCAGGGCGGCATGCTGGTGGTGATCGCCGCCAACCCCGGCCTGACCCAGACCGAGCTGGCGCGGATGATGAATGTCGAGGGGCCGACCCTCATGCAGTCGATCGACCGGCTGGAGCAGCAGGGGTACCTGCTGCGGGTCCGCCGACCCGGCGACCGGCGCAGCTATTCGCTGCAACTGACGGCGCTGGGCGACGAGGTGCTGGCCGCCATAGACGCCTTCCTGCCCGTCCGCGACGAAGACATGCTGGCCGACCTGACGCCGGAGGAGGTCAAGGTGCTGACCAGCCTGCTCACCCGTATCGTCGAGCGTGGGCATCAGCGCCTGCGCGAACTGCAGGCCGAGCCGGCGGAGCCCGCGGGCGAGCCCGGCGCACGGCAGAGGGCCGCCAAGCGGGCGCCCGACAGCCGATGAGGCTGTGCCGTTTCGACGATGACCGGCTGGGCTTGGTCGACGGGGAGACGGTTCGCGACGTGACGGCTGCGCTGGACGGCCTGCCCGCCCATGACGACGGCGCCCTCTTCGGGGCCCTGGATTCCCTGCGCCCTCGCATCGAGGCCGCCGGCCGGGGCGCGGAGCCCCGCCCCCTGGCCGGCGTGCGTCTCCAGCCGCCGGTGCGGCCCGGCAAGATCGTCGCCGCCCCGGTCAACTACATCAGCCACCTCAACGAGGTGCACGACGACCCCGAGCTGCACCACGGCCAGCTGATCAACGAGATCCACAAGGCCGGGCTGTTCCTGAAGGCCCCAAGTTCGCTGATCGGCCCCTCGGACAGCGTGCGGCAGCGCTTCCTCGACCGCCGCACCGACCACGAGGTCGAGTTGGCCGTAGTGATCGGCAAGACCGCCGACCGGGTGGCGGAAAGCGGCGCCCTGGATCACGTCGCCGGCTACTGCATCGGCCTCGACATCACCCTGCGCGGCCCGGAGGAGCGGTCCTTTCGCAAGTCGATCGACACCTACACCGTGCTCGGCCCGTGGCTGGTCACCGCCGACGCCTTCGGCGCGCCCACCGACGTGGGGCTGAGGCTCGACGTCAGCGGCGAGCCCCGCCAGGACGCCAACACCCGCGACCTGATCCTGTCCGTGGCCAGGCTGATCGCCTTCGCCTCGAGCTTCTACACCCTGAATCCCGGCGACGTGATCCTGACCGGGACGCCCGACGGCGTGGGGCCGATCCGGCCCGGCGACGTGATCAACGCCAGTATCGACCGGATCGGGTCGATGAGCATTCCCGTGGTCGCCGCCTGACAGGCGACCGCAGCGCCGGCCCGGCTCGACCCGGGCCGGCGAACCAAGGACGACGCAGGCGGGCCGCCTCGGCCCCGCCCGAGAATAGGGAAGACAGGCCCATGGCGGCTCAATCGATCGAGATATCCAGCGTAATCGACGGCCGCAAAGTCAGCGGCTATCAGTGGTTCATCATCGCCATGTGCGCGGCGATCGTCTTCCTGGACGGCTTCGACGCCCAGGCCATCGGCTATGTCGGCCCGGCCCTGATCAGGGACTGGGGCCTGTCGCGCCCGCAGCTGGGCCCCGTCGTCTCGATGGGCCTGTTCGGCCTGATGCTCGGCGCCCTCTTTCTGGCCCCCCTGGCCGACCGCATCGGGCGCCGACCGCTGATCATCGCATCGACCGTGGTCTTCGGCCTGTTCACTTTGGCCACCGCCTTCGCCCAGGACCTCAACCAGCTGCTGATCCTGCGCTTCCTGACCGGCCTCGGCCTTGGCGGCTGCATGCCCAACGCCATCGCCCTGACCTCGGAGTACGCTCCCAACCGTCAGCGGGCGCTGCTGGTCATGGTGATGTTCAACGGCTTCACCCTGGGCTCCCTGTCGGGAGGTCTGATCTCGGCCCAGATGGTGCCGGAGTTCGGCTGGCGCTCGGTGTTCATCGTGGGCGGCGTCCTGCCCCTGGTCCTCGCCCCGCTGTTCTGGTTCCTGGCTCCGGAATCCCTGCGCTTCCTGGTCAAGAACAACGCCTCCGGCGCCAAGATCGCCCGGGTCGTCCAGCGCCTGGACAAGACCGTAGACGCCGGCCCCGACACCAAGTTCCTGATCGCCGAGGAGCAGGCCAAGAAGATGTCGGTGAAGGAGCTGATGACCGACGGCCGGGCCCGGCGGACCCTGTTCCTATGGGTCATCTTCTTCATGAGCCTGCTCGATGTCTACATGCTGGTCAGCTGGCTGCCGACCCTGATGGACGCCGTGGGGGCGCCGGCCCGCACCGCCATCTACATGGGCGTGATCCTGCAGCTCGGCGGCTTCGTCGGCGCCTTCCCGCTCGGCTATCTGCTCGACCGGTTCGGGGCGCGTTACGTAATGCTGCCGGCCTATCTGCTCGGGGCCGCGGCCATCGCCGGCATCGGCTTCTTCGCCACCGAGAGCATCCAACTCACCATGCTGGTGGTGTTCCTGGCCGGCTTCGGCGTGATCGGCGGCCAGACGGCGGCCAATGCGGTGGCGGCCGAGTCCTACCCAACCGAGATCCGCTCGACCGGCGTCGGCTGGGCCCTGGGGATCGGCCGCATCGGCTCGATCGTCGGCCCGCTGGTCGCCTCGTACCTGCTGGTGCTGCAGGTCACCCCGCGCGACATCTTCTATCTCAGCGCCATCCCGGCGGTGATCGCGGCCCTGGCGGTGCTGGGCCTTGGCCGCACGCACCGGCTCACGGCCCAGGAGGCCGCCGTCCTGGCCCACTAGGGGGCTGCTGACCGTCCAAGCGTCAAAGCCCCCGGGGCCCGCCTCGGGGGCTTTTCTTTGCGTGGAGAAGCGCCGCCTGTCTTATCCCTCCCGCCTGTCGGGAGGGTTTCCGAAGGCGCCGAATGAGGAAGTGATCAGCAGGCGCGGCGTTTCCGCCCCACCCCCGCTCACGGGTCCCTTCGACCAGCTCAGGACGACCGCGAGCCGCCCTCCCATCACTGGGCGGAAAGCCCCCGCCCCAAAAGAAAACCCCTCCACGGAGACCGTGGAGGGGTCGAAGATGACCAGCCGCCCGAAGTGGGCTGGGAGATGCTCCCCCGTGCGGGGGAGCGAGGGTTAGAACCGGTAGGTCGCCTGCACGCCGATCTCCCGCGGGCGGAACGACGTGAACGAACGATCCGGCGTGTAGTTGGTGAAGACGGTGCAGGCGTCGCCGGTGGCGGCGGAGCAGCCGGTGCGGCCGCCCGAGACCTGGCCGAGCGGATCCTGCGAATTGAACAGGTTGTTGACGAACAGGTCGACGTTGACCTGGTCGACCGTCACGCCGGCACGGATGTTCGCAATCTCCGTCTTCGAGCGGTAAGCGGAGTCCGGCGAGTAACCGGATTGGCCGACCTGCTGGAAGGCGAACTGCGGAGTATAGGTATAGTCGGCGCGGACGTAGGCGTCGAACTTGTCCATCAGGCGCCAGTTGTATTGGCCCTGCAGGTTGATGCGGTAGGGCTGCTGGCCGAGGGTCTGGCCTGCCGAGGCGAAGGTGATCCGGTTCACGCCCGGGGTCGCCGGAACGGGGCCCAGAGCGCTCTCGGTGTACTTGGCGCTGGTGTAGGAGGCGTTCACGCTGACTGTGAAGCCCTGGAACACGCGGAACTGGGACTCGATCTCGATGCCGCGCGAGCGGGCGGCGCCGAGGTTCTGCACCCACTGCTGACCGCAGCCGAGCCGGTTCGGGCCGACCGAGATCTGCAGTCCGGTCCAGTCGAGCTGATAGACGGCCGCGTTGAACGCGAGGCGGTTGTTCAGCATCCGCAGCTTGGTTCCGGCCTCGTAGCTCCAGATGGTGTCGCTGCCGTAGGTATTCGGGATGTCGGCGACGGTCAGGTTCAGCTCACGCAAAGCCGGACCGCACTGCCCTTCCGAGAGGGGAGAATTGACGCCGCCGGAGCGGTAACCCTTGGCCGCGGTCACATAGACCTGGTCGTCCGGGGTGAACTGCCACTGGACGCTGAAGCGCGGCGAAATCGGCTTTTCGTTGACGGTGCCGTTGGTCACGCCGCCCGGCACGGCCAGCGGATCGTAGTTGCCGTTGATCGCGCCGGAGAAAATCTGCCGATAGGTGAAGCGGGTGTTGGCGTAGCGGCCGCCGGCGATGAACTTCAGCTGATCCCACAGGGTGTAGTTCAGCTCACCGAAGAACGCGTCTTCCTTGTCTTTCAGGTTCTGGTAGCGGGTGGCGTACTCGCCGTCGCGCAGGGTGACGCCGTAGCGCTGCCGGGACGTCAGGCCCGTGATGATGCGGGTGGGGCTTTCGACGTCTTCGATGTTGTTGTAGTGGCCGCTGGCCCGTGTGTTCTGGCGGAAGTAGCCCAGAACATAGGCCAGCTTACCGCCGGCGATATTAATCTCCTGGCCCGGGTTCGAGGACAGGCGCACCTCTTGGGTGTTGCCCCAGCGCTTGTTGTTCGGGCGGAAATTGCCGCCGTTGGCGGTGTTCCAGGTCGGCAGTTCCGAGAAGGTGAAGGGGTAGCCGAGGAACAGCGGCGCCACCACCGAGGTGTCAAAGGTGATCGACCTGGTGATCCTGGATGTGGGCGCCGATCACGCGCAGGTTGGCGAAGCCGAGGTCATAGTCGGCCGTGATCGAGTAGATCTTCTGATCGTTGGTGAAGGGCGTCGTGGCGCCGCGGCCGGGGCGCAGGCTGTCGTCGTCCCCGAGGTTGTAGGCCTGGGCGGGACGGGCGGGATAGCGGAAGGCGCCGGGCGTGGCGCAGGAGATGTTGGTGATCGGCGTCCGGGCCGTGGGCGAGGCCGGCGCAGCGTTGCAACGATCGGATAGGCCGCCCCAGCCAAGGGCCGCTAGCCTGCCCAGCTGCGGACCGAGCGTCGGGTCGTTCAGATAGTCGGCCGCCGCCTTGATCGACTGGCTCACCGCGGCGGAGTCGTTTTGCTTTTCCTGGGCGGCGTAAACCGAGCCCAGGATCGACAGCTTCTCGGTCGGGCGCCACAGCAACTGGCCGCGGAAGACGTCCTGCCTCAGCCAGTTGTTGTTCTTGGCGAAGACGGTGCGGGTGTGCGGATCGACCGCGTCCACCCAGCCGGCCTGTTTCCTGTGGAAGGCGCTGACCCGGAAGCCGAGCTTGTCTTCCACGATCGGACCGCCGACGGCGATGCCGCCTTCATAGCCGAGGTTGCCGCCTTTGATCTGTGAGGTCTGGGCCCGAACGTAGCCGGAGGTCCGCGTCAGGCTGGGCGCCGGGGTGATGAAGCGGACGGTGCCGCCCATGGACGAACCACCGAACAGGGTGCCTTGAGGACCACGCAGAACTTCAACGCGCTCCAGATCGAAAAGCGGCGGGGCGGGCGAGCCGTTAAGGCCCGCGATGTTGTTCTGGTTGCGCTTGGTCAGGGACACGTCGTCCAGATAGACGCCCGTGACGGCGGCGCCGGCGGTCGATGACACGCCGCGAATGGCGAACTGGCCGACCGAACCGCCCGCGCCGGTGTTGGTGATCTGCAGCGAGGGAACCACGCGGCTCAAGTCGGTGAGCTGGGTCACGCCTTGCTGGTCGAGGGCGCGCTGGGTCACAGCGGTCACCGCGAGGGGCACCCTCGACACGGTGTCCACTTGACGGGTGGCGGTGATCACGACCTCCGACAGCAGGCTATCGCCGGCGCCAGGGGATTGAGCGGTGACCTGATCCGCCTGGGCGAAAGCCGACGAGGCCAAGAAGGCGGTGCTGAGCGCGCTGGTGATCAGCAGCGCACGAATTTTCCTGGAAGCCTGCATGATGTCTCCGTCCCCATTGCCTCGGCTGAGGCTGTTTCCCAGCGTCTACCGCGCTGCACAGTTATAGCTAGCACACCTAATGATAAGGCCACAATCGGTCCGCGCCCATGGCGCCAGACAGCCAAGTCCGTCGATGTGGAATGCCGTTCGTTTCCGTTCCCTTGCTCCTCGCGGAGAGGCTGCTTGATGCGCCAGGCGCCCTTTAGCGAGCACACCTAACGATAAGGCCACATTCGAATGAGGGTGTCTAATCGAAAGAGGGGCGTGGGCCGCGATTCCTGGCCCCAACACCCGGATCGTTGTCATTTTCAACGGTATTTCAAACGGATTTGGATAACTAGATTCGCATATAATGGGAATATTAACACGACCAACTCGCGCCATTGCGCCACCGCGCACCAAATCCCCTAGCGGACGGCGCAGAGCAAAAAGCATCACACTCGGTCGAGGCCCCCCCATTTTGCGATTGCGCGTCGCCGTCCCGGCCGCCGTACCGGGGAGAAACGCCCTGTCCACGGCTGAGCTTCGGGCATAAAGGCTCGTCCATGCCCGGACGCTCGCTTTCGGTTCCCCACGCGCTGCTGGCCCTCGCCGTGGTCTTCGTCTGGGGGACCAACTTCACCATCATCCGCGTGGCGCTGGACGAGATGCCGCCGCTGCTGTTCGCGACCCTGCGGTTTGCCTTTTCGCTGCTGCCGGCCATCTTTTTCCTGAAGCGGCCGGCCGTGCCGTGGCGCGAGTTGGCGGCCTACGGCGTCCTGATCGGGGCCGGACAGTTCGGCATCCTCTATGTCGCCATGAACGGCCACATCTCGCCGGGCCTGGCCTCCCTGGTCATCCAGACCCAGGTATTCTTCACGATAGGCGTTTCGATCCTGATCAACCGCGAGCGCCCTTCCGGCCTGCAATGGCTGGCGCTCGTCGTGGCGGCGGCGGGCATCGGCGTGATCGTCTGGCACGGCGGCGGGGACGCCACGCCACTGGGGGTGGGTCTGACCCTCGTCGCGGCGGTGAGCTGGGCCGGCGCCAACCTCATCGCCAAGCGCGGCGTCGGGGCGAACATGCTGGCCTATGTGGTGTGGGCCAGCCTGTTCTCGGTTCCGCCCCTGATCGTCATGTCCCTGGTGATGGAGGGCTGGCCCGCCATCCGCGACGGACTGCTGCACGCAAGCTTGGCGACCTGGGGGGCCGTGCTGTGGCAGGCGGTCGGCAACACGCTGTTCGGCTTCGCCGCCTGGGGCTGGCTGCTGACGCGCTATCCCGCGGCGACGATCACACCCATGGCCCTGCTGGTCCCGGTGTTCGGCATGGCGACCTCGGCTCTGCAGCTCGGAGAGGCCCTGCCCGCCTGGAAGCTGATCGCCGCCGGCCTGGTGCTGTGCGGCCTGGGCCTGAACCTTGTGGGCCCGCAGATCATGCGGCCCTTCCGGCGCTAGGCGGCCTGCCTGACGCCCGCCAGGGCCCGGCCATAAGCGTCGAACAGGTCGACGAAATGCTGATCAAGGGTCCGGGCGCGCGCCGCCGCCGCATCGGCCGCCGCCTTCAGTGCGTCAGGATCGCGGGCCAGCATCCGCTCGATGGCCGCGGCCGCCGCGCGCGGGTCGCCTGGGGTGTAGGTCTCCGCGAAGGCCGGGTCGGCGATGTCGGCCACCGCCCCGGCGCCCGGCAGGATCAGCGGCAGCCCCGAGGCCAGGGCCTCCGAGGCGACCAGGCCGAAGGTCTCCGCCGACGAGCCGTGGATCAGGGCGTCAGCGCTGGCCATCACCCGGGCCAGCAGGGGCCGGTCGCGGATCGGCTCCAGGGTGTGGATATGCGGGTTGCCGGCGATATGGGCCAGGACCTTGGCCTGGTGGTGCCCGTCGCCGATCAGCACCAGGCCCAGCGGGCGCCGGGCGGCCACCGAACAGACGGCGTCGATCACGCACGGCCAGCGCTTCTCCGGAGTGTGACGGCCGATCCCCAGCAGGAGCGGCGCGCTTTGCGGCAGGGCGCAGCGCTCCAGCAGGGCGGCCCGCAGGGCGGGGTCGCGCAGGGCCGGCGAGAAGACGCCGGCGTCCACCCCCATGGGCAGGGTCAGGGCGCCGGCGACGCCGCCCGCGGTCAGCCGGTCGGTCAGGCTGGGAGCGGCGCAGACCACCAGCTCGAAGCCGGCGCACATCTGCCGCAGATAGCGCCAGAACCACTCGAAATGGCGGTCGATCCGCTCGCGCGGGGCCACCCGGTCGAACCAGCGGTAGGCCCATACCGACAGGGGGTCGTTGTGCATGAACAGGGCGCGCAGGGCCTCTCCCCGCCAGTCCCGGGCGATCCAGGCCCCGCGCCAGGGCGAGGAGGCCTCCAGCACGTCCGGCCGCTCGGCGTCGAGCAGGCGATGCACCGGGGCGGCGTCCCAGAACATGAAGTAGCGCGGGTCGAACGGCAGGCGCGGCGCCTTGACCAGGATCAGCCGCCCGCCGCCGAGGAAGCGGATCTCCTCGTCGCGGTCGCTGGGGGCGATGACCACCACCTCGTGGCCGAGCCGGGCGCCCACCGCCAGCTTGGCGTGGATATAGGTGCGCACCCCGCCCCCCTGGGGAGAATAGAACTCGCAGACATCGACGATCTTCACCGCCGGCCCTTGAGGCCCAGGCGGTCGCCCCCGGTGAAGGCCCAGAGGGCGACAAGGGTCCCGAACACCAGATGCATCAAGAGGATGGCCGTCGAGGTCATGGCGACGACCGCCGCCAGGTGCTTGTCCTCCCCGACCAGGAAGACGGCCAGGGCGGCGAACAGCAGCTCCTTGTTGGGGATCAACGGCAGGCGGGCGACCAGCATGCGGATGGTGGCGAGCGCGACCCACAGGCCCAGCGGCGCCTCGGGGATGGCGAGGCGCCAGGACAGGGCGCACAGCAGCACCCCGGCGACCAGCCGCGCCAAGTGCACGCCGGAGACCCAGACCAGCAGGGGGCGGGTCAGGGTGAACAGCCGGCGGCTGAAGGCCAGGACCAGCATCGAGCCGGTGAGCATCACCGCCGCCGACGCCACCGCCGCTCCGGCGTAGCGGCCCATGTGCAGCTCGGAGATGAAGGGATAGGCGAAGACCAGCATGCCCAGGGTCAAGAGGTTGCCGGCCAGGGCCGACAGAATGTTCACGTCCTTGATCGTGCCGAAGGGGGCGGCGACCAGCCCGGTCCTCTGCCGCGCCCAGAGGTAGAAATAGAGCTCGCCCGAGTACATCAGCAGGAGCTCGTTGGAGATTCGCTTGCCGACCAGGACCGGGAAGCCGGCAAGCGGCAGGCCCCACAGCCGCCGGAAAATGATCCAGTCGGCGATCGGCAGGGTGAGGTAGAGCGCCAGAAGGGTCGGCGCGAACCATGGGCTGGCGGGTACGGCCTGGAGCAGCTGGTCCAGGCTGGTGTGGCGGAACTGGTAGAGCACCGCCACGAGCAGCAGCAGCGATATTCCCTGCGACAGCCAGCGGGTCCACAGCCGGCGCGGCGCAGCGAGTTGCGGCAGATCGGGGATTGGCGGCAGGGGCGTCGGCGCGAGGGTCGTCACGACTGGGCCCAAGCGCGCTGGCGCAGCACCACATCGCGTTGGCCGCGGGCCTCGAAGCGGGCCGCCAGGCACTGGAAGAAGCCGTCCTTCAGGTCGAACGGCGTCAGATGGTAGGCAAGACGCTCGACCAGGCTCCAGCGCACCGCGCGCCGGTCGCCGCGCCGGTCGGAGGACACGCACCACAGGTGCGGATCGTAGACCTGGGAGCCCAGCTTGAGCACCCGGTGCATCAGCTCATGGTCCTTCAGCACATAGGGCCAGATGGCCGCGTCATACCCCCCAGCCGCCCTCAGAGCCTGCGTGCGGAAGCAATGGGCGGCGCCGCTGGTGTGATTCTGCCGCGGCATCAGCCGGGCGGCGAGCAGCCGGTGAAGGCCGGCGCGGCTGCGCCCGTGCGTGTCGGCGCGCAGATAGCCGGCCGCGACGACGCAGGCGGCGCCGCCTTCGTCCAGCAGGGCCTGGGCGGTGGAAAGGTAGTGGGCAGGATACCAGGTATCGGCGTCGCAGATCGCGACGAACTCGGTCTCCACCGCCGCCAGGCCGCGCTTGAGGGCGTGGACCTGTCCGGGGGTCGACTCGGCGAGGAAGACCGCATCGAGGCCTCGTTCAGCAACAAAGGCCCGCGCGGCGTCTATGCCTTGGTCTGTCGAGCCGTTGTCGACGATGATCAGACGGAAGGGAGCGTCCTGCTCGGCCAGGGCGCACAAGGTCCGCGGCAAATAGCCGGCCTCGTTGAAGACGGGAACGACGACCGACCAGCGCATAGGCCCCCACGCACGCCTCGACATGTTCCCGTAGGTGGCGCCTCGGTGTTTCGGGGGCGCGTCGTTTTCGTGACTGTTCAGCGAAGCGGGGCCGGCCGCAGCGCGGCCGGCCCCGTCCAGTGTCGCTAGAGGCCGACGACGCCGCCGTCATCCTTGGTGATGACGATGGTGGCCGACCGCGGCCGGGAGACCGCAGAGGCGTTGGTCTGGCTGGCCGGCCAGTTGGAGGGGAAGCTGTTCGGGAAGCCCGCTGCGTCTTCCCCCGGGTGCTGGATGTTGACGAACAGGGTGCGCCCGTCAGGCGTGGAATCGACGCCGGTGATTTCGCATTCCTTCGGACCGACCAGGAACCGCTTCAGGGTCGCGCCCGGCGCCTTGCCGACGATGGTCGACTGGGTGCGGGTGGAGCCGTCCGTGCCGGTGTTGGTGATGGTCCGGGCGCCGCCGTCGCCGACCACGCCCGGAAGCGCCGCCAGCATCATGCAGTTGGTGACGTCGGTGTAGGCGCCGTCGTCGGTCTGGATCCACAGCAGGGGGGTGACCTGACCGGCCGGGTTGGTCGGGCGGGAGAACCACAGGCCGTCCGGGCTGGAGAAGTCGTTGCTGGCGTCCAGGCCCGAGATGTTGATGTTGGTCGGGTTCAGGTCGGACCCCGCGCCGAAGGCGTAGATGTCCCAGGTGAACGTCAGGGCCTCGGAGGTGTCGCCCGTTTCCCGCAGACGGATGATGTGGCCGTTGGGGTTGCCGAGCTGGGCCGTACCCGAGGGGCCCTTGGGGTCGTTGTAGAAGCGCGGGTTCGCCGCATCGGTGGCGGTGATCGGACGCGAGGACGCGGCGGTGTTGGTCAGGGTGATGTAGACCTCGCCGTTGCGCGGGTTGACGCCGGTCCACTCCGGCCGGTCCATCTTGGTGGCGCCCACGGCGTCGGCAGCGAGGCGGCTGTTGAGCGTCACGTCGGCCTGGTCGGCGAAGGCGTAGGCCGGATTGGCGCTGGTCAGCGGGCCCTGGCCGAACACCAGGGGAAGCCACTGGCCCTGGCCGCTCGCGTCGAAGCGGGCGACGTAGAGCGTGCCGGTGTCGAGGTACTTGTCGCCGATGGCCAGACGGTCAGCCGCATTGGCGTCGGCCGCCGACCACGGGGTCGCCGAGACGAACTTGTAGATGTACTCGCCGCGGGCGTCGTCGCCCATGTAGAACGCGAGCCGCCGGCCGGCGACGGCGTTCGAGGGCCAGCAGCCCTCATGGCCCATGCGGCCAAGCGCGGTGCGCTTCCGGGGCGTGGCGTTGGGGTTGTAGGGGTCGGTCTCGACCACCCAGCCGAACTGGTTCGGCTCGTTACGGAAGTCGCCGGTCCCGTCGGCGGGCTGGCCGGCCATGGCGCTGGCGTTCCAGCGGGCGAAGGTGGTGTTGCCGCTGTCGGCCGGAACCACGCTCGCCCAGCCGTAGTTGCCGTTCGCCCCGTCGCTGAGGCCGTAGCGGCTGAGCGAAACGACGGCCTTGGCCGTGGCGCCGCCCCGGGCGGCGTTATCGCCGGCGGCGCGGCGGAAATAGCCCGACCAGTTCTCTTCGCAGGTGAGGTTGGAGCCCCAGGGCGTGTAGCCGTTGGCGCAGTTGTTGATGGTGCCACGCCCGGCGACGCCGGTCGGCGAGTAGCGGGTGCGCATCGAGACCGCGCCGCGCATCGGCCCATGGATCGCCGTCGGGGTGTTGGGGGTGATGCGGCCGTTCAGCGGCGAGTTCTGCACATAGGTCCAGCCGGTCGAGCTGCGGACCACTTCAATCTGGCTGAGGCCGTGGGCCTCGATCTCCTTGATCGCCTCGGCTTCGGGGCGGCTCTGGCCGGAACCCGTGCCGGTGGGGCCGTTGGGGTGCAGGTAGCGTTGGCTGATGTTCTCGTGGTTCATCACCAGCACGCCGCGGGTCGAGCTGTTCTGGTCAGGCGTGGCGCCGGTGGCGGCCAGACCATACCAATAGAGCGCATCATGGTGGTCGCCGGCCCGGCCGGCGAAGCCGGTGTCCGTGCCGTTGTTGGCGTAGGCGGGGGTGGCGGCGTTGATCGGGTCGCCCAGGCGGTAGAGCACCTGCATCGAATAGCCGGCGGGAACACTGACGATGTCGTTCAGGTTCTTCGGCACGGCGGTGAAGTCGAGGCGGGCGGGCTCGACCGTGATGGTGGTGTCGGCGGTCGAAGTGCCGCGGGCGTCGGTGGCGGTGAAGCGGAAGACCAGCGGGGTCGAGGCGGCGACGGCCGGCGCGGTGAAGCGGGCCACGTTGGTGTTGGCGTCGGAGAGCGTCACGGCCGGACCGGAGACCTGGCTCCAGGCCACCGAGCTCAGCGCGCCGGACGAGGCGGCGGCCGCCCCGGTGAGGGTGACGGTCTTGCCCGAACTGGTCGTGGCGTTGGAGCCGGCGCTAACGCCCGGGGCGCCCGTCGGCGCCACGGCGCTGTCGTCGCAGGCGGCGACCAAGGAGCCGCCGAGGAAGGCGGCGGCGGTGGCGCCGGCCCCGCCGAACAGGGTCTGGCGGCGGGAATAGCGCGCCTGGACGATGCTCTCGAAGGTCGGGTTGGACGACAGGTTGGTGTCGACATCCCCGTCGGTGTAGCCGGTGGCGTTCAAGTCGGCCTTAGTCGTCACGTTGTAGTCCCCCGAGATAGCGGAAAGCGGATCGCGGGACCCTAGGCGGGCAACTCGAAGTTTTTGTGACAGCCGCGGGTATTGAGAGAGTATAACTTAGGGCAGACGGCCTCGATATAGAGATGACAGTTTCCATATGCGAGATGTTTGCAGCGGAATAACCGTCTCCGTTTCTTCACTGAACAGTCACGAAAACGCGCCTTGGCCGCCAGCGTGAAGCCCAACAGGGCGGCTACCCGCGCCCCGCCGCGCCGGCCGGCTTTCCCGCCGCCCCGTTTCGCACTAGCCCTGGAGCGTCGGCGCGGGCCGGCGGTGCGGGAGCGAACGGTGGAGCCAGCCCTGGCCTGGACGGCGGCGACAATTGCAGCCGCGGCGCCCACCGGTGTGGCGGTCGCCCGCGCCTCGCTCGAGCTTCCTGGAACCGCCGGGGGCCCCTCCCCTCGCCGCTACGCCTTCGCCATCGCCGCCTGCGTCATCGCGGCCGCTTGGGCGGTCGCCGTGGCCGGCGCCCCGGGCGCGGTCGGGGCGATGCTCGGCTGGGTGCTGGTGCTGCTGGCCATGCTCGACGCCGAGCATTTCTGGCTGCCCCATCGCCTGACCCTGCCGCTCGGCCTGCTCGGAATCGTTCAGGCCGCGGCCTTGGAGCCGGACCAGTTGGCGGGCCGCCTGATCGGCGCGGCGGCGGGGTTCGTGGTCCTGGCCCTCGTCGCCTGGGCCTACCGCCGGACCCGGGGCCGCGAAGGCCTGGGCGGCGGCGACGCGCGCCTCCTGGCCGCCGCGGGGGCCTGGGTCGGCTGGATCGGCCTGCCCAACGTGCTGCTGATCGCCGCCCTATCGGGACTGTTGGCCGTCGGCGCCGGCAAGCTGGCGGGGCGCAAGATGCAGTGGACCGACCAGGTCCCGTTCGGGGTGTTCCTGGCCGTCGGTTTGTGGCTGACCTGGCTGTACGGCCCGCTGGGGCTACCTTCCTGAGGGTCGGCGTTCCGGCTAGCTCTGGCAGGCCACCATGCCGGCCACCGGCAGAACGGTGGACCAGCCCTTGGCGTCGCTGAGCTCAAGCGAGCCGGACGGGGCGACCGCCCCGCCGACGAGGCCGCTACGGGTGTCGAACTCCACATCGATCTTCAAGGTCCAGCCGTCGCCGGAGAAGGTTTGATGCGGGTAGTGGCTGAAGACGGCCGCGCCGTCCCAGGCCGTGCGGGCCAGGGTCACGGTCTTGCCGCCGACCTGCACCAGGGCGCCGGCCGGATCATTCAGGGCCATGAACACCCGGCGCGCCGGAGCGGTCCGGGTCCACAGCACCAGGGCGCACTGGCCTCGCACCAGGGTCTGGGTCGGCAGCTCCTGCAGCGGCAGGCCCTGCTCGGCGGCGCGGGGGGCGCCGGCGCTCAGTGCGGCCGCCAGACCTAGGCCGAGAGCCCATCTCATCGCCACAGCCTTCCCTGGTCGGTGCGCGCCCGCCCGCCCGTCACCGGCACGAAGCCCGCCAGTCTGAGGGTGGCCTCCAGGCGCGGGTCGGCCGTCCCGACCTTGGTGTCCATCCGATAGCGGCCGTCGCCTTCGATGCGCAGCATGATCTCTACATTGGCGCTTTGAGTGCGGCCGCGCAAAGGCAGCACCAGAGCGCCCGCCTCGCACGACGCATCGCCGGTGAGGAGCGAGCCGCCCTCGCCGAGCAGATTGGTCCTCTGCAGCACATCGGCGGAGACCTTGCCTTCGCCGCGGACGCAGCGGCCGCGAAGGAATCCGGCCGTCAGGCCCTGGGTGGTGAGCGTTCCAGGCATAGGAACGGCGCTTGGAAAAAGGGCGAGGGGAACTTGCAGGTCGGCCCCCGCCAGTCCGGCGCGCGAACCGTTACGCACCAGGACGGCATGGCCGCTGGAGGTTTTCAGGCGAAGCCGCGTCGTCCCGGTGAACAGGGCCAGGGGCTCGACGCCCACCTCCATGTCGCCGAGCGGAACGCCGCGGAAGCTGGCGGTCTGGAGGCGGCCCGACCACACCGTGCCGGTGACAGCCGCCGCCGACAGCCCGAGCCGGTCGAGGCCGATCAGCCCGGCCACGGCCCGCATGGGCGTCAGGACGATCAACGCCACGGCCATGACGACGATGAAGACGAGGCTCAGGATCCGGATCAAGCGCCCGCTCCGTCGAGGACGATGCGGGCCTGCACGCCGTCGCCCTCCTTCTGCGCCTCGACCACGCGCACGCCCGCGCCAAGTTCTCGCTGCAGGCCGGTCAGCCAGCCGAACAGGGCCTTGGGTTCGGCGGGCTCGGTCCACAGGGACAGGCCGCCGCCGGCCACAGGCTCGGTCCTCAGCAGCCGCACCCCGGCGGCGGCCGCGCTCTGGGTCAGGGCCTGGACTGTGGCCGCGCCGCGACCGCCGCGCATCCGCTGAGCCTGGGCGATCTCGCGGGCGGCGCTCTCGGCCTGTACGAGGGCGGCGGCGGCCTCGGCGTGCCGGGTCTCGGCCGCCTTGGCCATGGCCTGCAGCGGAGACCAGACGCCGTACCAGGCCACCAGGCCGGCCACGAGCGCGCCCAGGGCCATGAGCAGCCGCCGTTCCCGCTCCTCGCGGCCGGCCCACCACTGGGCCGCCGTCTCGAACATCTGATTCACGGGCGGGGCCTCACGGTGATGTCGCTGCGGACGCTGCCCTGATCGGCCGCCGCGCTCTTCTCCTCGACGAGAAGGTTGGAGCGGCCGAGCGTTGTCTTCAGCACCTCGACGTCGGAATAGTTCACATGCGCGAGCGAGGCGCTGAGCGTCCCGTCCTCGCTGTAGAGCAGTGACTGAAGCTCCATCCCCTCCACGCCCTGGACGGCGGCGAACAGGGCCGCGGCGGTGGGCGCAAAGGCCTCTGCCGCGCGCAGGCGGCCGGCGCGCACGGCCAGACGCGCGGGCGCCTCGGCCGGCAGCCCCGGCCCGGCCGGACCGGCCAGGGCCTCGATCCGGGCCTCGGCCGAGCGGGCGGCCATGCCATAGCGGACCGTCTGCACCACGGGCAGGGCGACGAGGCTGGCGGCGACCAGCCCGGCCAGGATCAGCGGCCGGGCCCAGGTCGCGGCCTCGCCGGCGCCGCCACGGGCGAAGGCGCCTTGCAGCAAGTCCACGGGGGGATGTGCGGCCTTGGCGCTGGCTAGGCGCTCAGCCTCGCCTGGCGTCTCGGCCAGGCGGTAGGGGCGCTGGTCCATCACCAGCGGCAACAACTCGGCGTCGCAGGTGAAGGCCAGCCCGGGCCCGCGCGCGACGGCGACCGAGCCGAGGACGATCGCCAGGGTCTCCTCGCCTTCCGGCTCCGGCAGCATGAGGTGGTCGGGGACCACGGTGCAATCGCCCACCCCCAGGGAGGCCGCGGCGTCCAGCCAGGTCCGCATTCGTTCGCGATCGACCACGCAGACCGGTCGCAGGCCGTTGGCGTCACGGGGGCCGACGGCGACGTGCAGCCGTTCGCGGGACGCTGCGAGGTCTTCCTCCAGCATGAAGGACGCCG
>DAICXL010000002.1:28081-50972 GCA_027312185.1 Caulobacterales bacterium
GGCAGGCAGGACGATCAGGCGGATCGGTCGGGTCATCCGAGGCCCCTCCCCGGGGTCAGGAAAAGCTGGGTCACCGGGCCCATGCCCTGAATCTCCAGGTCGAGCCGCACGGCCTGAGGCAGGAGTTCAGGGCCGCCACTCCAGGTGTCGCGCCACTGGTCGCCGTAGAAGAAGGCCAGGTGCAGGGCTTCGATATGGTCGCTCAGCACCTGCGCCTCGCCCAGGGCCGCGCCGTCGAGGGCGGAACGCACCCGCCGCTCCAGCCGCCTGCCCTCGAGACGGTATTCGACGTACTGCATGGAGGCGCGCGGCGCCCCGTCCGGGTTCTCCCAGCCGCGCCGCACCATTCCCAGCAAAGGCGCGGAGCCGAGGCCCTCGCCGCCGATGAAGGCGGCCGGCAGGGCCTGTCCGGCTTCACTGCGCGTCCGCCGGACGGCGGCCTGACCGAGGTCGGCCTTGAGCACCGCCCGCAGGCGCTGGAACTCGCCGACCCGGTCGATCTGGGCGCGGACGATGGTCTGGCTGTCGATGGTCGAGCGCATCACCGTCACGCCGGCCACGGCGATGACGCCGAAGATCAGCAGCGCGACCATGACCTCGACCAGGGTGAACCCGTTAGCCTTCATTGTACGACCTTGAACAGGGTAAGGCTGGCGACTTGGCGCACGGCGCCGTCCGGGACGACGCCGATGTCGACGCGAAGGATGGCGGGATCGGCGGTCGGCGTGACCTTGCGGGTCCAGCGCCACAGCCGTCCGCCCGCGGCCTCGGCGCCTTCCGTCTGGCCCACTGGCAGGATGGCGGGCGAGGCCACGACCTCGACGGCCCGGTTCTCCGCCACCACCTGGGCGAGCATCCGGGTCGCGACGACGCTGGTCGTGCGGGTGTTCTGGGCGGCGACGTTCATCAGCGCCAGCACGGCGAGGCTGAAGATCGACAGGGCGACCAGCACCTCGATGAGGGTGAAGCCCCCTTCGTTGGCGGCGGCGGACGAAACACCTTTATGGGGAAAGTCACGCGGGCGCATTGACCTTCACGTTTCCGGCGGCGTCGACCGAGACCTGCATCCGTTGCGTCTTGCGCGACAGGACGACCATCAGGGGCTCGGCCACCCCGGTTGACTGGAAACTGACCTGGGCCCGCTCGTCGCGGGCGCCGGTGAAGGCGACCACGCCCTCGCTCCAGGCGACGGGCTTGAAGGGACCGTCCTGGAGGGGAGCCCAACCGGCGGCGGTCCGCGTCCGGAAGCCATAGCCCGTGGCGGTGACCTCGACGCCCACGGGGCGGTTGGTCAGCACGGCTTCCTCCTTGGCCCGCACCAGGCGCGCGCCGAAGCGCTCGGCCTCCTGAGAGAGACTGAGTCCACGCGGCGGCGCGGTGAGGATCGCCACCGACGCAGTCAGGCCGATGATCACCACCACCACCATCAGCTCGACCAGGGTGAACCCGGCTTCGCTGGGGCGGCGCGGGCTAGCCCCAGTTGCCAAGATCGGCATCCTTGCCCTCCCCGCCTTCCTTGCCGTCGGCGCCGAGGGAATAGATGTCGACCGGCCCGTGCGCGCCCGGGGAAGCGTAGCGGTAGTCGGCACCCCACGGGTCCTTGGGCAGGCGGCGGATATAGCCGCCCTCACGGTAGCGCTCTGGGTTGGACAGGCCCGCCGGAGCCGCCACCAGGGCCTGCAGCCCGTCTTCGGTGCGCGGATAGTTGAAGTTCTCCAGCTTGTAGCTCTCCACCGCCTGCTCCAGCACGGCGATGTCGGCCTTGGTCTTCTCGACCATGGCGCGGTCCTGGCTCGGCAGGACGTTGATAGCGACCACCGTGGCCAGCAGGCCGATGATCACGATCACCACCATCAGCTCGACCAGGGTGAACCCGGCTTCGGACTTGCGGGACTTGCGGGGGGACTCGGACATGGGTGTTTCTCTCAGCCGGCGGCCAGGGTGTTGATCTGGAGGATGGGCAGCAGGATCGACAGGACGATGAGGGCGACAAGGCCGCCCATGATGATGATGATCGCCGGCTCCAGCAGGCTCAAGGCGACGGCGGTGAAGGTGTTGAACTCGCGCTCAAGATACTCGGCCGCGCGGCTCAGCATGGGTTCGATGTGGCCGCTGCTCTCGCCTGAGGCCGTCATGTAGATCAGGATCGGCGGGAAGACCGCGGCCCGGCGCATGGCCGCCGACAGGCTGCCGCCCTCGCGGATCGAGACCGCCATACCGTGGGTGGCGCTGCGCAGCACCTCGTTGCGGACGGTGCGGGCGGTGATCAGCAAACCCTCCAGGACCGGCAGGCCCGAGGCGATCATGGTCGAGAGCGTACGGGCAAGGCGCGCCGCGTGCACGTCACGAATGAGCTTTCCCAGAACCGGCAGCCTCAGCAGGATCGTGTCCACCCGCATGCGGAAGGCCGGATTGCGCATGCCCCGGGCGAACAGGGCGCCGCCGATAGCCATCAGCACCAGGACCACCCAGCCGTAGGCGCGCATGCCCTCGGACAGGGCGATGATGATGCGGGTCAGCAGCGGCAGGCGCTGGCCCATGGAATCGAACTGTTCGACCACCTTGGGCACCACGAAGGTCATCAGGGCGATGACCACCACCAGGGCCGTGGCGGCCAGCATGGCCGGGTAGACCAGGGCGGTGACCACCTTGCCGCGCACCTGCTGGTCGCGCTCCAGGAGATCGGCCAGCCGCTCCAGGATCGACGGCAGCGAGCCGGAGCTTTCCCCGGCCGCGATCATCGCCCGGTAGAGCGCCGGATAGGCCGGCCCCTGGCGGGCCATGGCTTCGGACAGGCGGTGGCCTTCGAGCAGGCTGGCGTGGGTGGCGCTCAGCACCTTGCGCACCGCGGGCTGCTCGGCCTGCAGGGCGATGGTGCGCAGGGCTTCTTCAAGCGGCGCGACGGTGATCAGGGTGGCGAGCTGGCGGGTGGCCAGCGCCAGGGTCTTGGCGCTGAGGCGTCCGCCGCCGAACAGCGGCTTGGGCGCGCTCTTGGCCGAAGCCGGCCCCAAGCGGACCAGGGCGAGGCTGCGCCGCTCCAGGCTGCGCCGCGCGGCCGCCTCGTCGCGGGCCTGGATCACCCCGTTGAGGGGGCGCCCCGCGGTGTCGAGGGCGAGGTACTCAAACGCCGCCACTGTCCACCGCCTCC
The DNA here is from genome assembly GCA_027312185.1 of Caulobacterales bacterium. Lineage (GTDB taxonomy): Bacteria > Pseudomonadota > Alphaproteobacteria > Caulobacterales > Caulobacteraceae > NCED01. Next base: position 31,230 of record DAICXL010000002.1, read on the forward strand.
TGGCGCGTGATGCGGATCGCCTCCTCCACCGTGGTCACGCCGGAGGCGACGTAGGCGCGGACGCCCTGGCCCAAGGTGTCAGCGCCGGCGAAGGCCACGGCCGCCATGGCGTCCTCGTCGGCGCCCTCGGTGATCATGCGGCGCAGGCGGTCGTCGATGCGGACGATCTCGTATACCCCGATCCGGCCGGTGAAGCCGGTGTGGTTGCAGGCGGAGCAGGTTCCCGGCCGGTAGAGGATGTGGCCGGGGGCTACGCCAACCAACCGGGCGGTGGGGGCGTCGGCGGGCTCGGGCCGGCGGCAGTGCGTGCACAGCCGGCGGACCAGCCGCTGGGCCATGATCACCCGCAAGGTCGAGGCCAGCAGGAAGGGCTCGACGCCCATGTCGCGCAGGCGGGTGACCGCCCCCAGGGCGTCGTTGGTGTGGACGGTGGACAGCACGAGGTGCCCGGTCAGGCTGGCCTGGACCGCGATCTGGGCGGTCTCGACATCGCGGATCTCGCCGACCATCACCACGTCCGGGTCCTGGCGCAGGATGGCGCGCAGGCCGGCGGCGAAGGTCATGCCGACCTTGGTGTTGACCTGGGTCTGGCCGACCCCGTCGACGGCGTATTCGACCGGATCCTCGACCGTGAGGATATTGCGGCTGCCGTCGTTGAGGACCCCGAGGCCGCCGTAGAGGCTGGTGGTCTTGCCGGACCCGGTGGGGCCGGTGACCAGGATGATCCCGTTCGGCTCCTTCAAGGCCGAGAGGAAGGCGGCGAGTACGGCGGGCGCCATGCCCAGCTCCTCGAGCCGCAGGTCGGCCTGGTCCTTGTCGAGGATGCGCAGGGCGACCCGCTCGCCGGCCCGCGACGGCAGGGTGGAGACCCGCACGTCTAGGGTCTTGCCGCCGATAGTCAGGGGGATGCGGCCGTCCTGCGGAATGCGGCGCTCTGCGATGTCGAGCCGGGCCATGACCTTGATGCGCGACACGATCAGGGGGGTGATCCGCGGCGCTAGGCTCAGCACCTCGCGCAGCACCCCGTCGATCCGCAGCCGGACGATCATCGCCGATTCGTAGGGCTCCAGATGGATGTCGGACGCGCCCTGGCGCACGGCCTCGGCGATCAGGCCGTTGATCAGGCGGATGACCGGGGCGTCGTCCTGGCTGTCCAGCAGGTCGGCGGCGGTGGGAATTTCCTCAGCCAAGTGGTCGAGGCCGCCCGGCGCATAGAGGTCGTCGGCGCCCGAAGCCGCGATGCCCTCGCCGGCATAGGCCTCCGACAGCTGACGGTCGAAGGCGGCGCGGGACAGGGACTCTACCTGCAGCGGCAGGCCCAGCGCCCGGCGCGCCTCGACCAGGGCCGACGGGTCGGCCCCTTCGCGCAAGGCGACGCGCGCCCGCTCCCCCGCCTCCAGCAGGATGACCCCATGGCGCTTGGCGAAGCTGTAGGCGAGCGGGATCATCGGGCCGGGGCCAGGGGCGCCGAGGTCACCGGCGGCGAGACGGGCATGGGCGTGCCCTCCGGCGCCGTCGGCGGCAGGGCGCGCATGTAGTCGCGGACCACCGCTTCGAGAGAGCTGTACCCCTCCTTGTTGGACGCGGCCTGTTCGGCGCGGATGTAGTCGTAACGCGGCGCTGTCGCGGCCTGGGCGGCCGACGGGGTGCGGATGATGGTCGGACGGATGAAGACCATCAGGTTAGTGCGGTTGTTCTCACGGGTCTTGGAGCGGAACAGGGCCCCGATGCCGGGGATCTCGCTCAGTCCCGGAACACCCTGGACGGAGAGCCTCTGGTCCTGACCGAGCAGGCCGCCGAGGACGACGATGTCGCCGTCGTCGACCAGCACCGTGGTCTCGATCTCGCGGGTGTTGGTGATCAGTTCGTTGGAGCTGTTCGACACCGGCCCGGCCACCGACGAGACCTCCTGGCGCAGGTAGAGGGTGATGGCGCCGCCGGCGTTGATCTGCGGCTTCACGTCCAGCTGGATGCCGACGTTCTGGCGCTGGATGGTGCGGAAGGGGTTGGAGTTGGCGTTGCCCAGAACCTCGCCGGTGGTGATCGGAATCTGCTGGCCGACCAGGATGCTGGCCTGCTCGTTGTCGAGGGTCAGGATCGACGGGGTCGAGAGCAGGTTGGATGTACCGTCCCGGCGCACCGCGTTGACGATCAGGCCGAAGAGGGCGTCGTTGTTGATCCGCCCGCCGATCCCCGTCGTGCCCCCCGTGGTCCCGACCAGGGACGAGATGGCCGAATCCTGCAGCGCCGCCACGGTCGCGGCCGGCAGCACGCCGCCGCCGGCGATGGCGCCGGTCAGGGCCAGGATGTTGGGGCCGGTATTTGAATAGTTGGTCGCGGCGAAGGGCACGCTGCCCTTGCCGCCGCCGAGCAGGAACTGGACCCCCAGCTCCCGGGCGGCGTTGTCGGAGACTTCCACCACGATGGCCTCGACCAGCACCTGCTCACGGCGCACGTCGAGCTGGCGGATCACCTCGGCCAGGGTGCGCTGCATCTCCGGCGGCGCGCTGATGACCAGGGCGTTGGCGCCGGGATAGCGGGCGATGCGCACTGCGGCGGCGGGGCTGCCCGGTTCGGCCGCGGCGACCGAGGCCGGGGCGGAGACCGGCTGGGCCTGGGACTGGGACTGGGCGTTGGTGGACGCGGCGCCGACGCGGCTGGCGACCGGCGTCGCGGCGGTGACCGCCTGACCGACGATCTGCTGCAGCACCGGCAGGATCTGGGCGGCGTCGGCGTTCTGCAGGCGGACGACCTGGATGTCGCCGCGGGCTTCGGCCCGACGGTCCAGGTCGGCGATGACCGGCAGGAGCCGCTGCACCGCCGCGGGATCGCCCCGCACGATCAGCGAATTGGAGGATTCCACCGGGATCACCGCCACCAGGCTGCTGCGCGTCGCCGCCTGGCCCGAGCCGGCGGCGCCGGAGATCATCTCGTTCAGCACCCGGGCGATCTCGCGCGCCGAGCTGAACTGCAGGGTTACGGTCTGCATCGAGCTGCGGTCCTGGTCGATCTGGGCGATCAGGCCGCGGATGCGCGCGACGTTGTCGGCGTAGTCGGCGACGACCAGGGCGTTGCCCGCCGCGGTCACCTGGCCCTGGGGCCCGACCAGGGGCTTGAGCAGGGTCGCCGCGGCGGCCGGCTCCATGGTGCGCAGACGGAACACCTCGGTCGAGAAGCGTACGGCCCCGGGACCCGACGGCTGCTGGGCCACGCCCTCGGCCGGGGCGATGCGGTAGGCGCCGCCCGCGGTTGGCGCCGCGGTCAGGCCGTTGCCGCGAAGGGTGGAAAGGAACACCTCGAACAGCTCGGTCCGCGACAGGGCGCCGTTGGACGAGACCGAGACCGTGCCGCGCACGCGGGGGTCGACGATGAAGGTGTAGCCGGTGACCCGTGACACGTCCTGGATGAAGGCGCGGATGTCGGCGTCCTGGACGTTCAGGACCTGGTCCTGGGCGTACGCGGGCGCGGTCGCCACAGGGGCGGCCGCCAGGACGGCGGCGAGGAGGAAGGCGATCGGTCGTCTCACGGGCGGGCCATCCTCAGGGTAGCGGTGCGGCGTTCTCCGCCGCGTTCGTATTCGACGACCGCCTGGTTGCTGTTGGCGAGCTCGGCTCCGACCGATTCCGCGCCGGAGATCGGCTTGCCGTTGACGGAGACGAGGACGTCGCCGGGCTGGATGCCGGCGCCGGCGAGGATCGGGCCGCCGTCGCCGCCGGGGCGGATCTGGAGACCGGTCACGCGGCCGTCCTCCATCCTGGGCTGCAACGGCATCTGGCTGGCGAGCTCGGCCAGACCGGCGGCGGGCGGCGGCGTCGGGGGCGGCGCATAGACCGTCGGGGCGGAGCCGGGCGGCGGCGGGGCGCCAGGGGTCGGCTTCAGGAAGGCCAGATTGGTCAGACGGCCGTTAACCGCCAGCACCACATGGTCATCGGCGACGGATCGCAGGGTCACTCCGGACGCCACCGGCTCGCCGACCATATAGGCCCGCTGCTTGCCGTCGGCGTCACCGATAATGGCGGAACCGCCGCCGGCGCCGGCGCGCACCCCGAAGAGCCGCAGGGCGGCGGTCTCGGCCGCGGGCGTTTCCGAAACGGCGGCGACGACGCCGCGGTTGAAGGGGTTGAAACGCGCCAGAACCGACAGGTCGGCCCGCGTCGCCGCAGTCTCCGGGGTCGCGGGCTGGCCCATCGGGCCGAGCGGCGCGAAGGCGGTCCAGACCAGACGCGCCGCCTGGACGGCGAGGATAGCGACGAGGCCGATCTCCAGTCCGTGGCGCAGGACGGCCGGGCTCGGCCGCCGGATCGGGCCGTCGCCTTCCCGAAGCAAGATCACTGGAAAACCCCCTTGGCGGTCGCGGGCCCCCGCTAGGCTGGGGCAGCCCAGGCCGGGGACAGGGGGATACCTATGACAGGGTGACGACAGTCCCGTGGCGCTGGTGTAACACTTATATGACGCGCGCGAAGGCCTCTTCGAGCCGCCGCGAACGCCTTAGGGGCGCTTCAGGACCACGGCCTCGCCGTCCTCCTTGGTGAAGCTCTCCGGCCACTGATCGAGCAGGTCGAGGACCGCCTCGGACGGGCGCGCCAGAGCGGTCCCCTTCGGCGTGACCACGATCGGCCGGTTCACCAGGATCGGGTGCTCGACCATGGCGGCGAGCAGGGCGTCGTCCTTGACGTCGGAGGACAACAGCCCGAGTTCGGCTGCGGGCGTCCCCTTCTCGCGCAGGATGTCTCGCGGCCCGGCCCCCATGGCGGCCAGCAATCCTTCGAGCTGGGGCCGGGTCCACCCCGCCTGCAGATACTCGACGACCTCAGGCGCGTAGCCGGCGGCTTGGATGATGGCGAGGACGTTGCGAGAGGTGCCGCAGGCCGGGTTGTGGAAAATGGTGATGGGGAAGTCGGTCATGGCTGTCACCGTGTGATCGGCGGGGCGCAGCGCGCCGCCACCCGTTGAACCGCGCCGCCGCGTTCGTACCAGCCCTTCGACCGGTTCACGATGGCGACCACCGTCAGCATCACCGGCACCTCGATGAGGACACCGACGACGGTGGCCAGGGCCGCGCCCGACGAGAAGCCGAACAGGCTGATGGCCGCCGCCACCGCCAGTTCGAAGAAGTTGCTGGCCCCGATCAGGGCCGACGGCCCCGCGACGCAATGGGCCTCGCCCGTCGCCCGGTTCAGCAGATAGGCCAGGCCGGCGTTGAGATAGACCTGGATCAGGATCGGCACGGCCAGCATGGCGATGATCAGGGGCTGGCTGAGGATCTGCTCGCCCTGGAACCCGAACAGCAGGACCAGGGTGGCGAGGAGAGCGGTCAGGGACACCGGCCCCACCCTGCCCAGGGCGGCTTGCAGGGCGGGCTCTCCGCCGCGCCGCAACAGCGCCGTCCGCAACAGCTGGGCCAGCGCCACCGGCACGAGGATGTAGAGGCCCACCGACAACAGCAGGGTCTCCCACGGGACGGTGATCGCCGACAGGCCAAGCAGCAGGCCGACGATCGGCGCGAAGGCCACGACCATGATGGCGTCGTTCACGGCGACCTGGCTGAGGGTGAAGTTGGGCTCGCCCCGCGTCAGGTTGCTCCACACGAAGACCATGGCCGTGCACGGCGCCGCCGCCAGGATGATCAGGCCGGCGATGTAGCTATTGATCTCCCCCGACGGCAGGTAGGGCCGGAACAGGTAGCCGATGAAGAACGCGGCCAGGGCCGCCATCGAGAACGGCTTCACCGCCCAGTTCACGAACAGGGTGACGCCGATGCCCCGCCAATGGTGGGCCACCTGGCGCATGGCGCCGAAGTCGACCCGCATCAGCATGGGGATGATCATCAGCCAGATCAGCACCGCCACCGGCAGGTTGACGTTGGCGACTTCGGCCGAGCCGATGACACGGAAGGCGTCCGGGAACAGGTGGCCCAGGCCCACGCCGACGACGATGCACAGCCCGACCCACAGGGTGAGGAAACGCTCGAAGCGCGACATGGCCTTGGGCCCCTCTTCGGGGGTGGGCGGCAGAACCGTCATTGGGCGGGACCGGTCTGCTGTGGGCCTGGCGGCGGACAGCAGGCCGCGCGGTTGACGATCTCGGAAAGAGGCGCGCACACGGCGGGCGAGCCCTGGCAGCAGTCCTCCATCAGATAGCCGAGGAGGGCCGCCATCGGCGCGTACCGGGCGGTGTAGATGATCGAGCGGCCGAGGCGGCGCGGTTCGACCAACGCCGCATGGGAGAGCACGTTCAGATTCGCGGACAGGGTGTTGGCCGGCACGCCCAGCCGCCGGGCGATCTCTCCGGCGGCGACGCCCTCGGGGCCCGCCTTGACCAAAAGGCGGAACACCGACAGCCGGCCCTCGTGGGCCAGGGCGGACAGGGCGGTCACGGCCTGGTTGATTTCCATGATTCCACGATAGTAGAACTATAAGACAGGGGCAAGACGCCTCGCCGGACCCGCCGCATGACCGAAGACTTCCCGGCGCTCGCGCCCGAGTTTCTCGACCCGCCGACCCTGGCGCGGCTGCGGCCCGAGCAAGCCTCGACCCATCCGCCGCGGTTCTTGCTGCTCTATGGCTCCCTACGCGAACGCAGCTTCAGCCGGCTGATGATAGAAGAGGCCGACAGGCTGCTGCGCGGCCTCGGCGCCGAGACCCGCATCTACGACCCGCGCGGCCTGCCGCAGCCGGATGGGGCAGACGCCGCCCACCCTAAGGTCGCCGAGTTGCGGGCGCTGTCCCTGTGGTCGGAAGGGCACGTCTGGTGCAGCCCGGAGCGGCACGGGGCGATGACGGGCGTGTTCAAGAGCCAGATCGACTGGCTGCCGCTGGAGAGCGGCGGCGTCAGGCCGACCCAGGGGCGGACCCTGGCGGTGATGCAGGTCAACGCCGGCAGCCAGTCTTTCAACACGGTCAATCAACTGCGGGTGCTTGGCCGCTGGATGCGGATGATCACCATCCCCAACCAGTCGTCAGTAGCCAAGGCCTATGACGAATTCGACGAAGCGGGGCGGATGAAGCCATCGGCCTATTATGACCGGCTCGTCGACGTGATGGAGGAACTGGTGAAGTTCACCCTCCTCACCCGCGACATCGCCGGCCATCTCGTCGACCGCTACAGCGAGCGCAAGTCGCAAGGCCGAACCGTCGCGGGCGCCGCCTCCCTCGCCGCCATCGCGGCGGGAGAGGCGAAGGCTGGCTGAAGCCGCTTACAGGCCGGGGGCGGCGTTGATGGCGCGGGCCACCGTCACCTCTTCCGGCCGGCCCTTGGCGAACTTCCGCATCTCGGCGCTGGTCATGCAGCGTGGGGTGGCCCAGCCCTCATCGGTGACTTCGGCCTTGGCGAGTTCGTCGGCGGTGATGAAGGTTATCGCGCCATATTCGCGGATCCAGCTCCGGCGGGTCTCGGCTGAGCGGTTGCAGACGAAAACCTGACGGGCCGGCCGCGCCGCGGCGGCCTGCTGGTCGGTAGAGAGGCCGGCGCATTCACGGATCCAGCTTCCGTGCGCTTCGGACCGGTTGCAGACGGTGACCTGGCGCATCCCGCGTTCAGCGTTGGCCGCGGCGCCGGCCGACGGCTCGGCGAAGGCCACGCCCGCTGAGGCGGTCAGTGCGGCGGCAGCAAGGAACACTAGTCGCATGTTCGTTTCCTCCAGGGGCCGTGAGGCAGCCCGCTTGAACGAATGCTACCCTCGTTTTTGGCTTTGTGAAGCGAATATGACGCCACTGTGGATAACTTTCGACGGGGAGGCATAATCATCCGCTAACGGATGATACTACTCCGGGCCCGACCCCTGATAGGCGATTGTTTTATTTGGATTAAATTGGGTCAGACGGGACGCCGGCCCGACGAATGTCATGAAAAAAATTTTTAACGCGGCAAGGCGAAGGGCGGGCTCGCCGCCCCACCTCGATGGAATCTTTTCTTTATATCTTCGCCTTCTTGTCTACATTCGCGGCGAATTTACCTCCACAGCGCCGTAGAATTAAAGATCATTACGGCGATATTACGCGGCAATTCATGTATTCGCCTATGTGACAGGGCCGAGACCTGGCGGCTTTGTATCGAACCATTGTGCGGCGCGGCAAATTCGGGCGAAACGCCGCAGAATGGGATGCGCCGCCTATTCGGCGGGCGTCCAGCGCCTGGCCCTTGTCAGCAGCTGCCCCGAAGGGTTCGCCTCGAGCAGGGCGCTGTAAGGCATGTCGGCGCCGGCGAACTCCACTCTTCCGTCCAGGGCGAAGAAACGGGTGCGGACCGCCAACTGCTGGACCGGCGGGGCGACGGACTCGCGGGCGGCGACCTCGAGCAGCGGCTCCTTCAGGAACTCGCTCTGGCTGGGCCATCCTCCGGCGGGCCGGCGGGCGGGGATCCGCCGGACCGTGTCCACCGGCAGGCGCCCGAAATAGAGGGCGCTCAGCACGGGGGCGTCCGCCGGCGTCAGGGTGTTGATGTTGACCTCGGTGAGCTGCGCGATGGGAAGGGCGCAGACGAACGGTCGCAGGCGCCGATAGATATCGGCTGTGAAGCCCTGGATCGCCCGCAGCTCGGTCTCCTCGGCCAGGAGCTCGCCCGAGGTGCGGTAAGGTGGCGACAGGCGGCGATAGGCGTCGTCCTCGGCGCCGAAGGGCTGAGGCGCGCCGTCGCTGTCGATCCAGTCCACGAGCGCATCGGCCAGCCTCGAAGCGTCGATGTCCGGCACGTCGAGGCCAATGAGCAGTTGCCGGAATTGGGAGGCGCCGGTGTCGTTGCGGATAAAGCGCTCCGCTTCGAGGCTCACGACGCTGTTGAGATTGAAGCATGCCCCACGATCGATCAGGCGCATCTGGATCGCGCCATTGTCGATCGGATAGACGACTGGGAAGCCGTTCCAGCCTCCGTCGAGGGTCACGAAGCCGGCCCGGCGGGCGAGAACTGACTGCAGGCGGGATTTGGCCAGGGATTCCGCGCCGAGCGCATACCATTGGGCCTGGCTCTGCGTTTCGACATTCCCGTTGCGGCGAATGGCGAACCGAATGTCGTCGAGCACGGCGACGGCGAGCGCCGCCATCACCCCGACCAGCAAAAGCACGATGAGCAGGGCGACGCCTCGCTCACTCGGTTGCGGTTTCATCACGCCACTCCGGAACCGTGAGCGGTCATCACGGCGCCCGGGGTGGGTGTATGCCAAGTTGTTTGACGATCGTGTGACAGATCGCCGGGGAGGAGCGGCGCGGCCTCTCCTCCCCTGGCGAAGCCTTAGAACTTGGCCTGGGCCGACAGGGTGAACACCCGGCCAAGGTCGTAGACGTTGACGTTGACGCGCTTGTCGCCGGACTGCTGGTATTCCTGGTAGCTCCGGCCGGTCAGGTTGCGGGCTTCGAACTTCAGCTCGACTTCATGCCCGCGCACCGAGAACCCCTGGCGGGCGACGAAGTCGATCCGCAGGCCCGGATACTCGAAGATGTCCGGCTGTCCGGTATTGGCGATGCCGCGGCTGGTGACGCGCTTGCTCGCATAGTTGAGCAGGATCGTCTGCTGCGACAGGCCGTCCCGGTCTTCCAGGCCGAACTGCACGTTGGCCACGTGGTCCGATTGGCCGGTGAGCGGCGCGCCGTCGCGGAAGAAGTCGGTGGCCAGGGTCGAGGACACAGCGAAGGCCCTGAAGGGGTCGCCCGCCTTCACCTTCAATTCGGACTTTGAATAGGTGTAGTTGCCGATCGCGACAAAGCGGCGTGTGGACCAGAAATCGCCACCCAAACCGGACAGGTCGAAGTTCTTCTGCGCTTCGAACTCGACCCCGTACAGGTTCGCCTTCGGGGCGTTGGCGAAGCTGGTGATAAAGGTTTCGCCCGAGACATAGGTCTCGATCGGGTTCTTGATGTTCTTGTAGAAGCCCGCGACCGCCACGTGCTGCTCGCCGCCGAAGTACCACTCGTAGCGGGCCTCGGCGTTGGTCAGCTCGCTGTCCCTCATGAACGGGTTGCCGCGATAGGTGCGGTTGCTCTCCGGATCGAAGTAGAACTGGTAGATCAGTTCGCGGAACTGCGGCCGGGCGATCGTCTTCGACGCGTTTGCGCGCAACTGCATCCCAGGTTTGAACGCCCAGGTCAGGGTCGCGGCGGGCAGCCAGTAGCTCTCGTCGAGGTTGGTGGCGGCGAGCGACGCGCCCGGGGTGTTGAACACCTCGATCGGCGACACGTTCTGCTTGGCCGTCTCATAACGGACGCCGCCATCGAACTGCAGGTTCCCGAAAACCGTACCGTTGACCTTCAGATAGCCGGCGTGATTGCGCAGGGTCGCCAGGAACGCAGGGTTGCCTTCGTTGGTCTCGACCAGGTTGATGCCGAAGGCCCGGATCACCGAGGGCTGCAGCAGCAGGTCCGGCCGGAACATGTCCACGCCGCCTGGGAAGGTGTTGGGGGCCTGGAACTGGAAGTCGCGGCGCGAGGCCTCCCGGTTGGTGTCGGCATAGGCATAGCCCGCCGTCGCCGAGAAGGCCGGCGAGAACTTGTAGGTGGCGTCCGCCCCGCCAGACCACAGATCCTCGGTCAGGTCGGAATAGCTGACCACGGCGTCGCCGCCGTTGCCGTTGTTGAGGCGGTTGACGAAATACTGGCCGTACGGATCGGCCGTCGCGTTGGTGCGCACATATTCGAGCGACAGTTCCGCCGGCGCATCACGCTTGGAGTTGGCGAAGGCGCCGCGGACGTCGAGGCTGAGCTTGTCGTTGAACTTGAACTCGCCGACGAGCTGGGTGTCGAACAGTTGCCGCTCATAGAAGGCGGTGTTCTGCTGCATGTAGTCGACGGTCGTCTGGTTTTCACGGCCGAAGCTAAGCCGCGTATGCTTGATCGAATCGTGGATATAGACGTTGGTCCAGCGGATCCGGTGCTGGCCGAAATCGAGCGCCATGCCGAGCAGGCCGTTGGCGACTAGCCGCTGGTCCGTCGTCACGCGGCGGAAGTCGGACTGCAGGAGCTCCAGGTCGCCTTGCAGCGAGGTCTGGTTGAGGGCGTCGCGGGTGGTCAGACGGTTGCTGTACCCGGCGGCGGCGATGATACCCAGGGTCGACGACCCGAGATCGAACGGCTTGCCGGCCGTCAGGCTGGCCGAGAAGTTCGGCGGCAGCTTGGTGTCGCGCTGGACGACGGCGTTGCGGCTGTTGACCAGCTGACTGGCGATCGTCGCGGTGTCGACCGTGCCGGAGCTGATGCGGTCGCCGCTCTTGAAGAAGGCGTCAAGAGCCGGAGGCGTGTCGCGCTGGCCGTTGTCGTACCCGCTCCAGTCGGTCTTGCTGCCGTAGTGGGTGTAGCCGAGTTTGTTGGTGGTCTCAGAGTCCCAGCCGACCGAGCCGCCGATGGTGAGGAAGGCTTCCGACGGCACGGCGCGGGTGGTCAGGTTGATCACGCCGCCGCCGAACTCGCCGGGGAAGTTGGGTGAATAGCTCTTCTGAACCAGCGAAGACGCGATCATGCTGCTGGGAAAGAGGTCGAGCGGAACGACGCGCTTCAGCGGCTCGGGGCTGGGAAGCGGCGAGCCGTTGAGCAGAGCCAGCGAATAGCGGTCGCCGAGGCCTCGCACATAGACGTAGCCGCTGCCGACGACACTGAGGCCGGTGACGCGGCCCAGGGCGCCGGCGATGTTGCCTTCACCCGTGCGCGCGATCTCCGCCGTAGAAAGGACCGTGACGACCTGCTGGGCGACCCGGGCGACGTTGCGCTGGCCGACCACGACGATCTCGGCCATGCCCGGCACGGAGATGTCGGTATCCTCTCCCGCCGAGGCGCCCGCCGCCGACACCGCCGGCGCCGCCGGCTGGGAGGCGGCCGGCGTGCCCGCGGTCGAACCGCCAGTCGAGGAGGACAGGTCCTGCAAAATGGTCGCGCTATGAGCCAATGACGGCATGCAGAGCGCAGTGGAAAGCAGCAACAAGGACGAAAGCCGCCGCGTGATCATTATCCGATCCCCCTGGACAAAGTAGTTCTTTGGTAAAAGGGGGGCCGCCGTCGCCGGCCGCCCCCCCTCCGACACAGTCTGGCGGTCGATCAGTTGGTCGGCAGCGTCGTGCAGGACCCCGAGTTGGTCGTGCCGAAGCTGGCGGCGGTGCTGTTGCAGGTCCAGCCGGCGTACCAGGTGTCGGCCGAGTTCTGGACAGCGCCGACGTAGGTGGTCGGGCTGAAGAAGGCGCCCAGGCTGGTCACAGCAAAGGCCGGGACCGCCGTCTCGTTGGCGCCGTTGATATAGGTGCCGGTCAGGGTCGAGGCGAAGGCGTCGTTGTTGTTGTTCGAGCCCGTGCCGAACTGCGCGGCGACCGTCGCGGCGGTATAGCTGCCGCTGCCGAGGTACTTGGTCGCGTTACAGCTCATCACGGTGGAACGCGCCGTCAACGTGGCAGGCGTGGCGCTCGAACCATTCATGCGCAGGCATTCGTTGTTCGGCGTCACGACGACGCTGTTGGCCAGCGTCACGTCCGCGTTGCCGCGGTAGAACAACGAAGCCAGGGCGTTGGCTTCGGTGTTGCTGCTGACTTGCGGCTGGAGGATCGTGAAGTTCGAGATCTGGAGCTTGGTGCGCGGCGCGTCGGATTCGAAGCCGTTGCTGTCGATCTCCATCAGGCCGTCGCCAGCGCCGGGGCGCTGAATCAGCAGGCCGTACTGGAAGTCGGCCCGGGCGCCGGTGTCGACGTCGAGGCTGTCGTCGTCAGCGCCGACGGCGATGTAGTACTTCATCCGCGGCACGCCGCCGAAGTGTTCCGAGCCATCGTCGGAGCTGTTGTAGCTCATGATGTGGTCGAGGACGGTGCCCGAGCCGACGCCTTCGGTGGTCAGCGACTGAAGCTCGATGTTCGAGCCCAGGACGTAACCCGAGTAGCGGATCTGGACGTAGGACATCTGGCCGCTGTTGTCGGCGTCGTCGGCGCCGCCGAAGCGGGCCGGGTCAGCCGCGCCTTCGGTCTGGCGTTCGCAGGTGCCGGCGCCGGTCGAACCGGTGGTGCAGTCGGTGATACGGCCGCGGCCCATCAGCACGACGCCGCCCCACTGGCCCTGGGAGGTTTCGCTGTTGAGGCCGAGCACGTTGTCGCGGCTGGTGAAGATAATCGGGCGGGTGGCCGTGCCCACCGCGTTGATCTTGTTGCCGCGGTTCACCGCCAGCCAGGAGACGCCCGTGCCGCCGTAGATGATCACGCCCGGCTCGATGGTCAGGGTGACGTTCGTGTCCGCCGAGGTCTTGGTGAACCCGCCGTCGGTGCCGACATCGACGCGGCCGGTCATCTGGTAGAGCACGCCCGGCAGCTTGGTCAGCGTGATCGAGCGGTTGATGCGCGACGGCAGGGTGCAGACGCGCCAGGTGCCGGTCGGACCGGTGATGGTGCCGTCGTCCTTCAGGCCCTGGGGGTCGGCGATGGTGGGGCAGCCCGCGGCCGGGGTGACGCCCGTCGGGGTCGGGGTCGGGGTCGGCGTGGGGGTCGGGGTGGCCGTCCCGTTATTGATGGTCACGTTGCCGCCGGTGCCCGGCGAAGCGATATCGTCCGCACCGCAGCCGGCGAGCGCGATCGCGCTGCAGGTCGCAAGGATCAGGTTCTTGTTAAGCTTCACGGGTGCCCCCTTTTGAATGTCGGCTCTAAGTTCGCGTCTGGCGAGCCGTCATAGTGGGAGTTTGTGACAGATTATTAATGCACAGCGGGCCAATCGAAATCGTGCTCTGCCCAGAATGGCGTAATGGTTCAGCCCCTAACACAAGCACGTGCATACGTGCTTTGGGGTTGATTCAGCACTTGCGCGGAAATTTTACGGGCACTATTCTATACGCATGGCAATATAGTTTGATCTATATGTCACACTACATACGGGCGGCGCCAAAGGCCCCGACTAGAACCTGCCGCCCTCCCGCCGGTCTGGCGTAATTTCCAGACCCTGCGGACCCCTTGCTTGTCGCCGGAAGCCTAGGGGCCCGACCACCCCGCCTCACGGCACTGCTCTGTGAACCAGTGGCCCAGCAGGGCGCAGCGGTCGATGCGGGCGACCACCACCACGTTGCGCCGGGGTTGGCGGCGGATGCGCACCTCGACCAGTTCGGCCGATTCGAGGGCTCTCAGGTGCAGAGTGAGCGCGCTGCCGGTGGTGTGGAGCGTGCTGGCCAGCGTAGCAGCGGGGGCGCCCTCGGGGCCGGCCGCGACCACCTGCAGGAACACGGCCATGCGACTGGGCTGGGCCAGGGCCGCCAGCATGCGGTTGGCCGCAGCCGCGTCGAAGGCAGCGGTGGGCCCGTCGCGTCCACGGATAAGGGCCGCCTCACTCATGTGCGAACCCTCCGGCTCCTTACGGCGCTGTAAGCTTCCTGTCAGGGGACTGTTACGGAAGCTGCGTGTCGCTTTCGCAACCGCAGAGCGACAGATTGATGACGCCCGAGCGCCTTGGGCGCCGCGCGGCAGGTGGACGCCGCTGTCCAGATTTCCGGCGCCTGGCGGCAAACGTATCGAACCCTGCTCGCCGGCCTGTTCCGGGGCGCGTTTCCCAGCCTAGCTGTCGCCACCATAGGATAAGGACGCGGCGATGCGGCTCTACGAGGGCATGACCCTGATGACCAATCCGCGCCGGGTGACGATATACTTGGCGGAGAAGGGGATCGCCATCGAGCGCATCCAACTCGACATGCGCGGCGGCGAGGGCCGCGGTGCGGAATACCTGGCCAAGAACCCAGCCGGCACGGTCCCCCTGCTTGAACTCGACGACGGAACGGTCATCCCGGAATCGGCCGCCATCGTGGAATATTTCGAGGAGCTGTATCCCGAGCCGAACCTCATCGGCGAAACGCCGGAAGAGCGGGCCCTGACCCGCGCCATGGATCGCATCGCGCTGGAGTTCTACACCCGCAACAGCCCGATCCTGGTCAACACCCATCCGTTCATGCCCAGCGTGCGGCCCGGCTTTGTGCAGCATCCGGCGGTGGCCGACGCCTACAGGCCGATGCGAGACAAGCTGCTCGCCACCGTCGAAGTGAAGATCGGCGACAAGGAATTCCTCACCGGGGACAGGCTGAGCCTGGCCGACACCCACCTGTTCGCCATCCTGCATGTGCAGCGTAGCCTGTTCGACTACGAACTGCCGGACACGGCGCCCCGGCTGAAGGCCTGGTACGAGCGCTTTAGTCGAAGGCCGAGCGCGCAATACCCCTAGGGCTAAGACGCCTCGCGCAGCTCCTCGCCGACGACCGCCGCGGCCACGGCGGCCAGAAGGTCGGTAGGCAGGATCGGTTTGGCCACGTGGCGGTCGGCGCCGGCGGTCTTGGCCGCTGTCACGTGCTCGGGCAGGACGTTGGCGGTCAGGGCCACGATCGGGGTGCGCGGCAGGCGTTGGGCCGCCTCGATACGACGGATCTCGCGGATGGCGGTCACCCCGTCCATGACCGGCATCTGCATGTCCATCAGGATCACGTCGAACGTCCCGGCCAGGAAGGCGTCCACGGCCTGCAAGCCGTCAGCGACGGAGACCAGGGCCGCGCCGGCGTTGGCGAGGATCAGCTCCACGACGCGCCGGTTGATGGCGTGGTCATCGGCGACCAAGACGCGCAGGGCGCTGGGGGCGGGCGGCGCCTCGACTGGGGCCTGGGGCGTCAGTACCGCGTCGGCCCGGACCAGCGGCAGCCTCACGCGGACCCGGAAGGTCGATCCCTGGCCGGGGGCGGAGGTCGCGTCGAGCGAGCCGCCCATCAGTTCGGCGAGGTTGTGGGAGATGGCCAGCCCCAGGCCCGAGCCGCCGAAGCGGCGGGTGATCGAGCCGTCGGCCTGGTGGAAGCGGCCGAACAAGGCGTCCTTTTTCTCCATGGAGAAGCCGACGCCAGTGTCCTCGACCTCGAACAGATGGCCCTCCTCCTCAGTCGTGACGGCGAGACGGATGCGGCCCTTGTCGGTGAACTTCACGGCATTGGCGACGAGGTTGACCAGAATCTGCTTCAGCCGGGCCGCGTCGCCCAGGGCCAGGACGTCGGCGCCCGCCGCGATCTCGGTCTCGAAGATGAGGCCCTTCTCCTGGGCGCCGAGGCGGAACAGGTCGGCCACCTCGCGCACGGTGTCGGCGAGCCGGAAGGGCTCGGCCGACAGCTCCAGCCGCCCGGCCTCGACGCGGGCGATGTCGAGGATGTCGGAGAGCAGGGCGTTCAGCGCCACCGCCGAACTTTGCATGATGCGCACCATCTCGCCCTGGCGCTCGTCCAATTTCGTGCGGGCGAGGACGCCGGCGATGCCCAGCAGCCCGTTCAGAGGCGTGCGGATCTCGTGGCTCATATTGGCCAGGAACTCGCTCTTGGCCTGGTTGGCGGCCTGGGCTTCGGCCTCCGCCTGGCCCAGGTCGAGGGCCAGTTCGGTCATCGCCTCGGCCTGACGCCGGCTGGTCTCGCTGGTCGCCTGCAGCAGGGCGAGCGCGCTGCCCACCCCGGCATAGCGGCCGCCCTCGACGACGATGAATCCCTTGAGCAGGTCGGAGCGGCGGCTCGACAGGCTCTCGCCGGTGAAGTCGGCCACCGAGGTCGAAGCCTCCACCACCAGGGGCGCGGCGTCCATAACGAGGGAGATCGGACGCTCGGCGTAAAGGGCGCGGCCATAGTGCGAGGCCATGCGCAGGGCGAAGGCATGGCGCTCGACCAGGCCCACCGGCCGGCCTTCGTCATCGACCACCGCCACCGCCAGGGTGTCCGGCTCGGCCTCGAAGCGGCGATAGACGGCTTCGCCCGGCGTGGCCGGAGACACCGGCGCAAACGCTTCGGCAAGTTCACCCATCAACTGCATGTCGAGTACCCGACCATTTGGCTCACCTTCGGACGAGGGCGTAAAAACTGAATGAATCATAACAAAACTATATTCGTCCGTATTCGGCACTATTACATCTTGACCTGAAATTACTTCAACGTGCTTGAAATGGAGTTGATGGGCCTGTCGCCAAGCTGTCACATTGGCTGGGCAGGCGGCCGACCCCGTCGAATCTGCTGGCGAGCGGGCGAAAGTGGTCGCACTCTCCTCGAAACGGAGGAGGAACCGTTATGGCCGAACAGATGTCGCTGCGCGTCGATGGACGCGAGCACACCATCGACGCCGATCCGAAAAAGCCCCTGCTCTATACGCTGCGCGACGAACTGGGGCTGAACAATCCCCGCTTCGGCTGCGGCCTGGCCCAGTGCGGCGCCTGCACCGTCCACCTCAACGGCCGCACGGTGCGAAGCTGCGTGACCCCGACCTCGGCGGCCAGGGGGGCGGAGATCACCACTATCGCCGGCCTCGGCACGCCCGAGAAGCCGCATCCTCTGCAGACGGCCTATGTCGAGGAGCAGGTTCCGCAGTGCGGCTACTGCACCAACGGTTTCCTGATGACCGGCGCGGCCCTGCTCAAGGCCAACCCGGCGCCGACAGACGCTGAGATCCGCAAGGCCTTGACCGGGCTGAAGTGCCGCTGCGGCACCCACATGTCGATCCTGCGGGCGGTCAAGGCCGCCGCGGCCAAACTCACCGCCTGAGGAGGAGCCGGCCATGAACGCGCACGTCCCTGCCCTCTCCCGCCGCGCCCTGCTGCAGAGCCTGGGCGCCATGATCGTCGCGGCGCCCGCGGTCCACGCCCTCGCCGCCGCGCCCGCCGCCGGCCGACCGGCGCTGCATCCGTCCGAGTTGGACTCCTGGATCGCCGTCTCCCCCGATGGGCGGGTGACCGCCTTCTTCGGCAAGCCGGACGTGGGCCAGGGGGTCGACCTGGCCATCGCCCAGATCGTCGGCGAAGAGCTCGACGTCGATCTCGACCACGTCGACCTGGTGGTGGGCGATACGGCCCTGACCTGCGACCAGGGCGGGGTCTCCGGCTCGACCGGGGTGCAGCGCGGCGGCATCGCCCTGCGCAACGCGGCGGCCGAAGCCCGGCGGCTGCTGGTGGAGCAGGCGGCGGTGAAGCTCGGCGCGCCGGTGGACCAGCTGCGGGTGGCCAGGGGCGTGGTCAGCGTGGCCGGCGATCCGGCCCGAAGCGTCACCTACGGCCAGCTGGTCGAGGGCGGCTTCTTCCGCGCCAAGCTCGACTGGAACGGCCAGTACGGCAACGGCCTGGTCGCCACCGGCAAGGCCAAGCCCAAGTCGCCCAAGGACTACACCCTCGTCGGCTCCTCCCCGCCGCGGCGCGACATCCCCGGCAAGGTGTTCGGCGATTTCGAGTATGTCGCCGACATCCGGCTCCCCAACATGATGCACGGACGGGTGATCCGCCCGCCCGTGGCCGGGGCGACGCCGGTTTCGGTGGACGAGGCCAGCCTCGCCGCCATCCCCGGCGCCAGGGTGCTGCGCAAGGCCGACTTCATCGGCGTGGTGGCCGAGCGCGAGTGGGACGCGATCCAGGCGGCGCGGGCCCTCAAGGTGACCTGGTCGGAGGCGCCCATGCCCTTCGTGCCCCACGGCGATATCCACGCGCACATCCGCGCCGCCCCCGCCGCCAAGCGCGAGGTCGCCAAGAGCGTCGGCGACGTGGACAAGGCCTGGGCCGGCGCCGCCAAGGTGGTCGAGGCGGCCTATGAATGGCCGTTCCAGTCCCATTCCAGCCTGGCCCCCGCCTGCGCCGTCGCCGACTACCGCGCCGATGGCGTGACGGTCTGGCACCCGTCGCAGAAACCCCACGCCGCCAGCGCCGGCATCGCCAAGATGCTGGGCCTGCCGGTGGAGAAGGTGCGCTCGATCTCCGTCGCCGGCCCCGGCTCCTACGGCCGCAACGACGCCGGCGACGCGGCCGCCGATGCGGTGGTCATGTCCATGCTGTGCGGGCGGCCGGTGCGGGTGCAGGGCTCGCGGGCCGACGGCCACGCCTGGGACCCCAAGGGCACGGCCTCGACCCACAAGGTCCGCGCCGCCCTGGACGCGGAAGGCCGGCTGGTCGCCTACGACTATGCCAGCAAGGGCTTCTCGCGGATGGAGGTGGCGACGGCCGAGAGCGAGCCCAGCGCCATGCTGGCCGGCCAGCTGCTCGGCTTCGACAATCCGGCGGTCCACGCCTTTGGCGTTCCGGAGGAGGCCTATGAGGTCCCCCACCGGCGGATGAGCTGGGAGACGATCGAGACCCAGCTGGCCAAGGCCTCGCCCCTGCGCACCTCGCACCTGCGCGACCCCCTGGGGCCGCAGCTGCATTTCGCCAGCGAGTGCTTCATGGACGAATGCGCCCTGGCGGCGGGCGCCGATCCGGTGGCCTTCCGCCTGGCCATGCTAAAGAACCCCCGGCACCGGGCGGTGATCGAGGCGACGCGGGACAAGGCGGCGTGGAAGGCGGGGCCGCCGGGCGCCCGGCGCGGCGCGCGCGGCGATGTCGCGACCGGATGGGGCTTCGCCTATTCCGCCCGCGGCGAGACCGTGGTGGCGGTGGCCGCCGAGGTCGAGGTCGAGCGCGCCACCGGGCGCATCTGGCCCAAGCGCTTCGTGGTCTCGCACGACTGCGGCCTGATCGTGAACCCGCAGGGCCTGCGCCTGTGCATCGAGGGCAATGTCGTGCACGGCTCGAGCAGGGCCCTGTTCGAGGAGGTCAAGTTCGACGCCAGGACCGTCACCAGCGGCGACTGGATGAGCTATCCCATCCTCGACATCATGGACGCGCCCGAACAGGTCGACATCGTGCTGATCGACCGGCCGGAGCTGCCGGCCTCGGGCGCGGGCGAACCCTCCACCCGGCCCATCGCGGCGGCCATCGCCAACGCCGTGTTCGACGCGACCGGCGTGCGCCTGCGCACCGCCCCCTTCACCCGCGACCGGATGAAGGCGGCCCT
>DAICXL010000002.1:50996-51272 GCA_027312185.1 Caulobacterales bacterium
CGGCGTCGGCGGGCAGGGGGATGAGGAACAGCAGGGTGATCAGGGTGAAGGCCCCGATGGCCGCGAAGGCCGGCGCGATCTCGGCCTGACCCATGACGTCGGTGTGGTGCAGGTCGAGGATCACCCGGATCAACAGGGCCGCCACCCCCACCCCCAGGCTCTGGGCCAGTTGCTGGAACACGCCCGAGAAGCTGGTCGCCCGGCTCATCCGGTCCTGCTCCACGTCGGCGAAGGCCAGGGTGTTGAGGCCGGTGAACTGCAGCGAGCGGAAGAAGC
>DAICXL010000030.1:0-23486 GCA_027312185.1 Caulobacterales bacterium
CACCAAGACCCTGGCCGCCTATGTGGTCGACGCCAAGGCTGAGGACACGCCCCAGGCGGTGCGGACCGAGGCGGTGCGGTCGCTGCTGAACTGGGCCGGCTGCGCCATCGGCGGCAGCGGCCACGAGACGGTGGACCGGGCCCTGGCGGCGGTGACGCCCTTCGCCGGCAAGCCCGAGGCCAGCCTGTTCGGGCGGCCCGAGAAGATCGACGTGCTGAACGCCGCCCTGCTGAACGGCATCGCCAGCCACGTGTTCGACTTCGACGACACCCACCTGAAGACCATCATCCACCCGGCCGGCCCGGTGGCCTCGGCCCTGGCCGCCCTGGCGCAGATCCGCCCGATGACGGGGGCGGAGCTGCTGCACGCCTTCATCCTGGGCGTCGAGGTCGAGTGCCGCATCGGCAACGCGGTCTATCCCGCCCACTACGACATCGGCTGGCACATCACCGGCACGGCCGGGGTGTTCGGGGCGGCGGCCGCCGCCGGCAAGATCCTGGGGCTGAACGCCCAGCAGATGACCTGGGCGCTGGGCATCGCCGGCACCCAGTCGTCAGGCTTCCGCGAGATGTTCGGCACCATGTGCAAGAGCTTCCACCCGGGGCGCGCGGCCCAGAACGGCCTGCTCTCGGCCTTCCTGGCGCAGCAGAACTTCACCTCGTCGGACCGGGTGCTGGAAGCGCCGCGCGGCTTCGCCCACGTCATGTCGGCGGCCCGGGACTTCAATGAGATCACCGGCGAGCTGGGCCAGCACTTCGAGATCTCGCTCAACACCTACAAGCCCTTCGCCTGCGGCATCGTCATCCACCCCTCGATCGACGGGGCGATCCAGCTGCGCAACGAGAACAAGCTGACCGCCGACATGGTCGACAAGGTCGAGCTGCGGGTCGCGCCCCTGGTGCTGGAGCTGACCGGCAAGAAGACCCCTCGCACCGGCCTGGAGGGCAAGTTCAGCGTGTTCCATTCGGTGGCCGTGGCGATCATCGACGGCGCGGCCGGCGAGCGGGAATATTCCGACGCCAAGGTGGTCGACCCGACCGTGGTCAAGCTGCGCGACAGCGTCGGCGCGGTGATCGACAAGGGCCTGCGCGACGACGAGGCCTACCTCACCGTGTTCCTCAAGGATGGTCGCAAGCTGGAGCGCCACGTGCCCCACGCCCTGGGCAGCCTGGAGCGGCCGATGAGCGACGCCGACCTCGACGCCAAGTTCATGGGGTTGTGCGACGGGGTGATCGCCAAGGACCACGCCGAACAGGTGCTGGCCCTGTATCGCCGCGCCGAGACGGTGGCCGACGCGGCCGAGCTGTCGACCGCGGCGGCGGCGCGGTAACGATCGCTGCATGACCAGCCGCCTCGCCGTCGAAGCGGACCTGCCGGCCCTGCGTGAGTTGATGGCCCTGGCCATCGACCAGCTGCAGTCGGACTTCCTGACGCTGGAGCAGGTGGCGGCGAGCCGCCAGGTCATGGGGCTGGACACCCAGCTGGTGGCCGACCGGACCTATTTCCTGGTGATGCGGGACGGGCGCGTCGCCGGCTGCGGCGGCTGGAGCCGGCGGGCCACGCTCTATGGCGGCGACCACAGCAAGGGGCGCGACGCCGCCCTGCTGGACCCTGCGGAAGACGCCGCCCGCATCCGCGCCATGTACACCCACCCCGATTTCGTGCGGCAGGGGGTGGGCCGCGAGATCCTGTCGGTGTGCGAGGCGGCGGCCCGGGCCGAGGGCTTCACCCGCGCCCAGATGATGGCGACGCTCGCCGGCGTGCCTCTGTACCGGGCGTGCGGCTATGAGGAGATCGAGCGGGTGATGGACGCCGTGCCGCTGGTGCGGATGGGAAAGTCGCTGGTTTAAGATCCGCTCATCCCCGCGGAAGCGGGGACCCAGGTTTTGGCCGACGCGCTCCCTGCAAAGATCTGGGTCCCCGCTTCCGCGGGGATGAGCGGTAAAGGGGGCCTCTTCCTCAGTCGACCGCGACCTCCGCGCGAGTCATAATCCCGGCAAAGCGCCCCCGGGGAGGTCGACGTGGTTGTGATTTCGGTCAACGGCAAGCGACATGAGCTCGACATCGAGCCCGAGACCCCCCTGCTGTGGGTCATCCGCGACGAACTCGGCATGACCGGCACCAAGTTCGGCTGCGGCATCGCCCAGTGCGGCGCCTGCACCGTGCAGGTGAACGGGGTCGCCCAGCGCTCCTGCGTCACCCCGGTGGCCAGCGTCGCCGGCAAGGAGGTCACCACCATCGAGGGGCTGTCCCCGGACGTGAGCCATCCGGTGCAGCAGGCCTGGCTGGAGATCGACGTGCCGCAGTGCGGCTACTGCCAGTCGGGCCAGATCATGGCCGCCGCCGCCTTCCTGAAGACCAATCCGGCCCCCACCGACGCCGAGATCGACGAGGGCCTGACCAACCTGTGCCGCTGCGGCACCTATCCGCGCATCAGGAAGGCCGTACACCGCGCCGCGGCCCTGGCCGCCGGCAAGAAGGTCTGAG
Source organism: Caulobacterales bacterium (assembly GCA_027312185.1). Lineage (GTDB taxonomy): Bacteria > Pseudomonadota > Alphaproteobacteria > Caulobacterales > Caulobacteraceae > NCED01. Next base: position 2,488 of record DAICXL010000030.1, read on the forward strand.
CGTCATGAACAAGCGCATCAATCCGGATCTCAGCCGCCGCACGGTGGTCTTCGCCGGGGTTTCCGCCGCCGGGGGCCTGGCCATCGGCGTGCCGCTCACCGCCGAGGCGGCCGTCGCCGGTTTCCAGAAGGTCAGCCTCGCCGACGGCCAGGCGCGCGCCAAGGAGATGACCGCCTGGCTGGTCATCGACCCCGACAACACCGTCACCGTCCGCATCCCGCACCAGGAGATGGGGCAGGGCACCTCCACGGCCCTGGCCATGCTGGTGGCCGAGGAGCTGGAGTGCGACTGGGCCGACGTGCGGATCGAATACGCCTCGGCCAACCGCAACCTGCGCGACGGCGGCAAGCTGTACGGCGACATGCAGACGGTCGGCAGCCAGGGCGTGCGCTCGCAGGTGGCGATCATGCAGCAGGCCGGGGCCTCGGCCCGCGAGCGCCTGCGCGTCGCCGCGGCCCAGCAGTGGAAGGTCGATCCGGCCCAGTGCAGCATCGAGTCCGGCCGCTGTCTCGAGCGGGTCGCCAACCGCAGCCTGACCTACGGCCAGCTCGCCCCGGCCGCGGCCCTCATCAAGCTGAGCGCCGAGCCGGCGCCCAAGGCGCCCGACCAGTACAGGTTCGTCGGCAAGTGGACGCCGCGCCTCGACACGGCGCCCAAGCTGAACGGCACGGCCATGTTCGGCATCGACGCCCAGGTACCGGGGATGGTCTACGCCGCCGTGCTGTCGGCGCCGGAGTTCGGGGCCAAGCTGAAGAGCGTCGACGAGGCGCCGATCAAGGGCGCCCGCGGTGTCCTGGCGGTGGTGAAGATGGACGACGCGGTGGCAGTGGTCGCCGACCGCTACTGGCGCGCCCAGTCTGCCCTGGACCGGCTCGACATCGAATGGGCGCCCGGCCCGAACGCGACGGTGGATAGCGCGCAGCTCGACAAGGCCTATCGCGACGCCTGCGACGGCCCGATGGTCTCGGCCAAGAATGTCGGGGACGCGGCGGGCGCCCTGGCCAAGCCCGGCGCCAAGCTGGTCGAGGCGACCTATGAGGTCCCCTACCTCGCCCATGCCGCCATGGAACCGCTGAACTGCACGGTGCAGCTGTCGCCGGACCGGGTCGACGTGTGGGTCGGCACCCAGTCGCCGATGGCGGTGCTGGGCCTGGCGGCCAAGGAAGCCGGCGTCGCGCCGGAGAACGTCTATGTCCACAACACCTTCCTGGGCGGCGGCTTCGGCCGCAAGACCATGCACGACGAGCTGGTCCACGCCATCGCCTGCGCCAAGGTGGTCAAGAAGCCGGTCAAGGTGATCTGGTCGCGCGAGCAGGATATGCGCCGCGACCGCTACCGGCCGCAGGCGGCGGTGAAGTTCCGCGCCGCCCTGGGCGCCGACAACAGGCCGACCGCCATGGAGACCAAGGCGGCGGTGGGATCGATCTTCCGGTCCTTAGGGATGGACCCGGTGACCGGCGGCGTCGAGCCGATGGCCGTCGAGGTGCTGGCCACCCACCCCTACAAGATCCCCAACAACAGCGTCGGGGTGATGCTGAAGAACGCCCACGTGCCGGTGATGTTCTGGCGCAGCGTCGGCGCCTCGCAGAACACCTTCTTCCTCGAATGCTTCGTCGACGAGATGGCCCACGCGGCCGGCCAGGACCCGCTGGCGTTCCGCCGGGCCCTGCTCGACCGGCCGGACTATCTGGGCGTGCTCGACGTGCTGGCCGACAAGGGGAACTGGGGCCAGCCGATGGGCCCCGGCCAGGGCCGCGGCATCTCGATCGTGGGCACCTACGGCACGGTCACCGGCCAGGTGGTCGAGGTCACCGTCGGCGCCGACGGCAAGGTCAAGGTCGACCGGGTGGTGGCGGTGGTCGACTGCTATCACGCGGTCAATCCCAACACGATCGAACAGCAGATCGAGGGCGGCATCATCTATGGCCTGACCGCCGCCCTCTATGGCGAGGTGACGATCAAGGACGGCGCGCCGGTGCAGGGCAACTTCAACAGCTATCCCCTGCTGCGGATGAGCGAGACGCCGAAGATCGAGACCTATCTCAACCTCTCCGGCGGCCCGAAGTGGGGCGGCATCGGCGAGCCCTCCGTGGCCCCCACCGCGCCGGCCCTGTGCAACGCCATCTTCGCCGCCACCGGCAAGCGGGTGCGCAAGCTGCCGCTGAAGAACGTGGATCTGAAGACGGCTTAAAGCCCCGTGGCTTGACCGGGCCGGCGTTTCGGTTGCTGCTTCGTATGTGTGGCTTACGACAAGCCGCGAGCGGAGACCGACCATGCGCGCCATCGTCTTCTGCGCCGCCGCCCTGGCGCTCGCCGGGTCGGCCCAGGCTCAGCCGGCGCCGAACGCAAGCTGCGACGGCCTGACGAAGGTTCGGCTCGGCGAGCCCTCGACGGTGATCGCCTCGGCCGTGCTGCAGGCGGCCGCCGCGGGGGCGCCCGCCCACTGCGAGGTCTTCGGCAAGCTGCAGGAGCGGGCCGGCGCCAACGGCCAGACCTACGCCATCACGTTTCACCTGCGCCTGCCCGACGCCTGGAACGGCAAGTTCTTCTTCCAGGGCGGCGGCGGCTCCAACGGGGTGGTCGGAAACGCCCTGGGCAATCTGATGGCCGCCCAGCCGGGCAATGCGCTCAGCCTCGGCTATGCGGTGGTCAGCCAGGATTCGGGCCACGACAACGCCGTCAACAACGATCCGCAGCGGCAAGGCGTCGTGACCTTCGGCTGGGACCCCGAGGCGCGGCGCAACTATGGCGGCGCCTCGATCGGCCCGGTCACCCGGGTCGCCAAGGGCCTGATCGGCGCCTACTACGGCCGCGGCCCGACCCTGTCGTACTATGTCGGCGGCTCGAAGGGCGGGCAGGAGGCCATGATGGCCGCCCAGCGCTTTCCCGACCAGTTCGACGCGGTGCTGGTTGGCTATCCCGGCTATCGCCTGGCCGACGCCGGCGCCGTCGGCCAGATGTGGGACGCCCAGGCATTCGCCGAGGCCGCCCGCGCCATGGGGGCGATCGGCGCGGACGGCCTGCCGATCATCGCCCGCGCCTTTTCGGACGAGGACCTCGACATCGTGTCGAAGGCGGTGCTCGCCGCCTGCGACGGCCTCGACGAGACGGTCGATGGGATGGTGGAGAACTTCACCGCCTGCACCACGGCGCGGGTCGCGCCGGCGCTGGCGGCCGTCACCTGCGGCGGCGCCAAGGCGGCGAGCTGCCTGCATCCGGCGCAGGTCGCCGCACTGCGCAAGGTCTACGATGGGGCCAAGGACCGCACCGGCGCGGCGCTGTACAGCGACTGGCCGTGGGACGCGGGCCTGGGCGGCCGGACGCCGACCGGGTTCCAGCAGGGCTGGCGGGGCTGGAAGCTTGGCGACTACGCCCGCAACGACGGCCGCGCGGTCCTGCTCGGCGGCCCTTCCGCCTCGGCGGTGTTCACCTCGCCGCCGACGCCGGTCGCCGACGATCCGGCGGCGCTGACCCGCTATGTGCTGGGGGTCGATGTGGCGCAGAACGCCCGCAAGGTGCGCGCCAAGTGGGGCAAGTTCAACGAGAGCGCCGCCGACTTCATGCACGCCGACGCCGTCGACCTCAGCCGCTTCACCGCCCGCGGCGGCAAGATGCTGATCTTCCACGGGGTGTCGGACCCGGTGTTCTCCATCAACGACACCATCGCCTGGCTGAAGCGCGTCGACGCCCGCGAGGGCGGCAGGGCCGATCGCTTTGTGCGGCTGTTCGCCGTGCCGGGCATGGGGCATGGGGGCGGCGGCCCCGCCACCGACCAGATCGACGCCTTCTCGGCCCTCGTCGCCTGGCGCGAGCAGGGCGTCGCGCCGGCCGCCCTGGTCGGGACCGCCCGGGCCAACACCCCGTGGCCGGGCCGCACGCGCCTGCTCTGCCCCTACCCGCAGCAACCGCGGCGGACGGGCGGCGACATCGAGAGCGCGGCGTCCTTCCGCTGCGTCACGCCCTAGGTTTCCATCTCCTGCTTCAGCCGCGCCAGCCGGCTCACGGCGTCGAGGGCGAAGGGGCTGATCCAGCGGGTGTAGATGTCGGCGAAGGGGGCGGCGTTGAGGTGGTTCCACCGGGTCCGCCCCTCCCGCGTCGCCACCACCAACTCGGCCTTCTCCAGCACGCCCAGGTGCTGCATCACCGTGCAGCGGTCGAGGCTGGCTTCGAAGTGGCGGCACAGGTCGCCGGTGGTGCGCGGCGCATCCTTCAACAGGTCGAGGATCTCGCGCCGGCGGCCGTCGGCGAGGGCCTTGAACAGCAGGTTGTCCCGACTCGCGCTTGACATGTTATAAAACTATAACCTATCAAGTCGCGGCGCAATGGGAGGTCCAGCCATGACGGTGAAATTCCAGGTCCAGCTGAAGATCCGAAAGCCGGTCGCCGAGGTCTTCGACGCGGTGGTCGACCCCAAGAAGCTCGCCGGCTATTTCGTGAAGGAGGCCAGCGCCCCGATGATCGCCGGCCAGACGGTGATGTGGAGCTTTCCCGAGTTCGACGGGTCGTTCCCGGTCGAGGTGGACGAGGTGGTGAAGGACGAGCGTATCGCCCTGCGCTGGGACTCGGAGACGGGCGACTTCAAGACGCGCATCGCGATGGTGTTCAAGCCCATCGATGCGCAGAACACCCTGGTCCAGATCTCGGAGTCCGGCTGGGCCAACGACGAGGACGGCCTGAAGGCCAGCCACGGCAACGCCGGCGGCTGGATGCACATGATGATGGGGCTGAAGGGCTCGCTCGAATACGGGATCAACCTGCGCGAGGGCGGCGCGCTTTAGCGGCGCCTATTCCGGCAGGCGGTCCAGGGTCCGGCGAAGCTGGCTGATCGCGCGGCGCAGCTCGGCGTCGGGGCAGGGGGCGTGCACCAGGCGCTGGGCGGCGAGGTCCTGGACGTCGGGCGACGGCGGCGAGGACGGGCTCTGGGAGGGGATGGTCTGCATGACGGCTCTCCGCGACTTTTGGCGGGCGCCTCGGAACGGCGCCGACCGGATCGTGGGTGCAAGGTGCGGGCCGCGGCCTGAACGGGCCCTGAGGGGCCGGTTAGGTTGTGTTCATCGTCGCCTCAGGCCGGCCGCCGTCGCCCGGGTTTTGATCCGCGAGGCGCCCGATTGACCGTGTATGCGGCGCCGCCCGGCGATCCGGAGGGCCTGGCGCCGGCGCCCGTTCCGTGTGCGTCTTTCGCCTCCTAATACAGCTTCGCCATCCACGAGGAGAAGGATCCCATGCTCAAGACCTTGATCGCCGCCCTGGCCCTGACGGCCGTCGGCGTTTCCGCCCAGGCCGCTGAACTGAAGCGCCAGGGCACGGCCCAGTCGATCATCTCCCGCGCCGTCGTCGTTCCGCCGAACGCAACCACCGTCTATGTCAGCGGCATCACGCCCGCGCCGACCAACCCCACCGCGCCCCCGGCCGAGCGGGTCTATGGCGACACCAAGACCCAGACCGTCTCGATCCTGAAGCAGATCGAGGAGATCCTGAAGGCCGAGGGCATGACCATGAGCGACATGGCCATGCTGCGCGTCCTGCTGGTCGGCGATCCGGCCATGGGCGGCAAGATGGACTTCGCCGGCATGAACGCCGGCTACTCGGAGTTTTTCGGCACCGCCGCCAACCCGGGCAAGCCGGCCCGCATCACCTCGCAGGTCGCCGCCCTGGTCAGCCCCGCCTTCCTGGTCGAGATCGAAGGCCAGGCCGCCAAGGTTCCGTAGGCTTCAGCCTACGGCACGGCAGGAGGCCGCGGGTGGCGAGACACCCGCGGCCTTTTGCTTGGGTGGTTCGAGACGCCGCTTCCCCTCCCCCTTGAGGGGAGGGGAAGCGCATTACTTCGCCGGCGCGAAGATGCTGTCCTTGTTCCAGGTGGGGCGGCCGGGGGCGTTGGCGAGGTGGATGGCCAGGGCCTCGACGAAGGCGTTGAACTGGTCGGCGGCGACGAGGTCCACCGGCTGCTTCAGGTCGTCCGACGGCGAGTGGTAGCGGTTCGAGCGCCAGTCCCGCTCGACCTGGGCCTCGGGCGTGCCCGGCAGGAAGCCGAACTTCAGCGCCACCCCCGGCACCCCGGCCCGCACGAAGCTGAACTGGTCGGTGCGGGTGAAGACGTTGCGGTCGGGGAAGGGGTCGGGGACCACGGTGATCCCCCGCGCCGCCGCCACGGTGCGCGCCTCGAGGCCGAGGGTGCTCTCGCCCTCCCCCGGCATGTAGAGGCGGGTGAAGGGCCACAGGGGCAGGGCCATGTCCATGTTGAGGTCGGCGACCAGGGCGCTCTTGGGCACGCCGGGCTTGTCGGCGAAGACGCGGGAGCCGAGCAGGCCGCGCTCCTCGCCGGTGAAGGCGAGGAACAGCACCGAGCGCTTGGGCCTGGCCGGGGCCGCGCCCATGGCCCTGGCGATCTCCAGCACGGTGGCGACCCCGGAGGCGTCGTCCATGGCGCCGTTGTAGATCGCGTCGCCATTGATCGGCGCGCCCACGCCCAGGTGGTCGAGGTGGGCGGAGACGATGACATATTCGTTCGACAGCACCGGGTCCGAGCCCGGCAGGACGCCGACGATATTGGGAGAGACGAGGCTGGAGCTGTCGGTCGTCACGCTCGCCCGCAGCGAGACGTTCAGCGGGAAGCCTTTGATCGGCTGGGCGGCGTCGGCGAGCGCCATCACCTCGGCCCAGGTGTGGCCGGAGCGGGCGAACAGCTTCTCCTGGCTGGCCGGGTTGGCGAAGGCGCTGAAGCGGACGCCGCGCCCGGGCGAGGCGCTGTCGGTGGGGTACATCCCGGGGTTGCCGGCGAGCAGGCGCTGGCGCGCCCAGGGCACGTCCATGGTGCGCGGGGCCTGCAAGGTGACGACGCCCAGGGCGCCGACCTGCTCGACCATGCGGGTGGTGTTGATGCTGCGCGAGCCCGCCTTCATGGTGTCGGACATCTCCGCGGGGCCGCCGCGGTCGATCATGACCAGAATCTTGCCCTTGAGGTCCTGGCCCGCGAAGTCGTCGTAGCCGACCTGCGGCAGGTGCAGGCCATAGCCGATGAAGACGAGAGGCGCTTCGATCGTCGCGGGCTGCGGGGCGGCCGCGGTGAGGCGCAGGTCCTCGCCCAGCACCAGGGGCTGGACGGCCCCGTCGGCCCCGACCAGGGCGACCGAGGAGCGGTCGGCCAGCACCCGCTGCAGGGTGAAGGGGATGGGCTGCAGATAGCTGTCCCCGGCGAGGGGCTTCAGCCCATAGGCCTTGAACTTGCCCGCCACATAGGCCGCGGCGGCGTCATAGCCGGGCGTGCCGGGCATGCGGCCCTGCAGGGCGTCGTCGGCCAGGTATTCGATGTGGGCCCACCAGGCCTTGCCCGGCTGGGCAGGCGCGCCGGCGGCGCTGGAGGCGGCGAGCGCCAGTCCGAGGCCGAGGGCGGCCAGAGCTTTGCGATGATGCATCCGGATACGATCTCCAGACCGATCGGCGCGATTGCCGGGAATCTGGCGAGCCTCCGGGCGCCGGGCCGCGCCGGGAGGCTCGCCCCGCCGGCCGTAGCGGGCAAGCCGCGCCGACGGCTACGAAAATCCTATTGAAACAACGGCCTAACGCCCACCGCGCCGGTGTGGGCGGCGGGTTGACCCGGGCTCGAAGTTTTCATGATGCACCGCACAACTGTACAAAATGGCGGCAGAGTTATCGTGCGCCTAAATATTGTGCTGACCCAAAAGTGGGCAAGGCCTCCGCCTGGATTTTCACCAGGAACCAAGCATTCGCAAAGTTGTTTACCTACAGACTTTAGTCGTGATTGTTGACCTACTGTGCGGACGGCGATATCAACGCCACCAACATGCGGTCGAGCTTCAATCGCCGTTGGAAACAAAAAGGGAGTCGCCACTCAAATGCGTACGTTCACCACCGCCATCGCCGCCGCCTGCCTGATGACCGCCGCTGTCGCCGGCCAGGGCCAAGCCGCCACCAAGAACCACAATGTGCGCGAGGCCTCCTCGTCCAGCATCCAGGTCGGCCAGGTCGATTTCCGTGACGCCGGTCAGGTGCAGGCCCTCCACAAGCGCCTGCAGCAGGCCGCCCTGTTCGTCTGCGGCGTCAACCCGGAAGCCAGCCGCGACCAGCGCGCCGCCGACCGCGCCTGCGCCGAGAAGGCGATGAGCGACGCGGTGAACAACCTGAACCGCCCGCTGCTGACCGCCACCTACCAGCAGGCCGGCGCGCCGATGGTCGCCCGCGGCTACTAAGCCTGCCGGGCCTAGCGCCCAAAACGATCAGGGCCGGCGCAGGGGTTGCCCCCCGCGCCGGCCCTTTTCGTTTTCAGCCTGGAAACTTTGGAGGCGCGTGAGCGCCTCCGCCGCCTGTCGGACTAGAAGTTTACCGCGATGCGGCCGTAGTAGTAGCCGCCGTTGAAGCCGTAGGCCGAGCCGTTCGGGTAGAGGCTGGAGGCGTAGCCCGCAGACACCGTCGACAGCTGGCCCGCGCGGTAGGACGCCGGCTGCTTGTTCGGGTACTTGTTGAACAGGTTGTTGGCGCCCAGCGAAGCCCGGATGCCGGGCGTCACCTGGTAGCTGACCTCGAGGTCGGTGATGAAGGCGGACTTGACCGGGATCTTCACGAAGAAGCCGCCGATCGGGTCCTGGGCGTAGGTGTAGGCCGAACCGTAGAAGGCCTCGCGCAGGTTTATGTTCAACTTGCCGAGGGTCCAGTTGGCGCCGAACACCGCACGCCACTTGGGCGTGGAGGTCTTGACGTTCGACTGGGCCGGCACGTCGAACAGCTGCACGCTCTGGGCCACGTTCGACGGCGGCGGCGCCAGACGGGTGATGGTGGTCGAGGTGTAGTTGGCGCTGAGGTTCCAGTCGACGCGGCCGGCGTTGCCGAAGTCGCTGGAGTAGGTGGCCATGAACTCGCCGCCCTGGGTCAGGGTGTCGAGGCCGTTGACGAAGGACACCACCGAGACGCTGCCGCTGGTGGCGGTGTAGATCGACGGATCGATCACGACGCCGTTGGCTTCCAGGGCCTGGATCACCGACGGCGAGCGGACCACGTTGACGTTGGAGCTGTAGCCCGTCAGGCCGCCCGACTGCATGATGCGGTCTTTGATCTTGATCGAGAAGGCATCGACCGTGACCGTCAGGCGCGGCAGCAGATGGGTGACGATACCGGCGCTGAAGTTCTTCGACTTTTCCGGGCCGAGGCCCGAGAGGCCGAGGAAGGCGGCGCCGGCCGAGTTCGGCGCGAACACGCCGGAGACCGAGGTCGGGCCGACGTTGATGCCCGAGTAGTAGCTCTCGCCGAGGGTGGGGGCGCGGAAGCCGGTCGAGGCGGTGCCGCGGATGGCGAAGGCTTCGTTGAAGTCGTAGCGGCTGGTCAGCTTGAAGACCGTGGTGTCGCCGAAGTCGGAATAGTCTTCGTGACGGACGGCGGCGTCGACCGTCCACGCCTCGGTCGGGTTGAAGGCGAAGTCGGCGTAGACCGCCCAGTTGTTCCGCTTGTATTTGCCCGCGTTGACGGGAGCGTAGCCGAAGAACGATTGGGCGCCGGTCTTGTAGTAGGACGCCGGATCGCCGGCGACGATCTGATAGGTGTCCTCGCGATATTCGCCACCGGCCGCGAAGGTCATCGGCTTGGAGAGGCCGATGTCGAAGTCATGCGTGACGTCGAGGGTGTTGGTCCACTGGCTGGAGACGAAGTCGCCGTTGTGGAACTCGTTCGGCGAATTGCCGCGCGTGGTGAGGGTGGAGTTGTCGTTGTAGAGCGACGAGTTGGTGGAATCGATCACCCAGACCTCGTTGTAGTCGTGGCCATAGGTGGAGCTGATGTCCCAGTTCCAGCCCCCGGTCACGCCGCTGAAGCCGCCGGTGAAGGCGTACTCGTCCTGGCGCAGGTTCTGCTTGGGCGAGAAGCCCTGCGGGAACGGGACATCGCCGGGCATCTTGCCCAGGGCGACGCTCGGCAGGCGATAGTTCTGGTAGGCCTGGCCCCAGCGCTTGTTGACGGTGCCGAAGGTGTAGAAGCTCAGGTTCTCGTTGAACTCGTAACCGGCGTTGAACATCACCGAATAGAGGCGATGCTCCGGATCGCCGGCGATGCGGTTGACGTAGGGGTAGTCGGACGCGGTGGCGAGCGCGGGGAAGCGGGCGAGCAGGGCCGCGCCCTGGGCGTTGGTCGAGACCACGCGCGGGTCGATGTCGCCGCGGAAGCTGTAGCCCGAATAGCGGGCGGCCGCGGTAATGTTGAGGTAGGCGTTCTCGATCGGCTCGATGCCGATATTGGCCGAGATTTCGGCCTGCTTGCCGCCCTGGTCGAAGTACTTGCCGCCGGTGAGGGCGAGCTGGCCGCCGGAGCTGTTCTTCTTCAGGAAGATGTTGACGACGCCCGCGATGGCGTCGGTGCCGTACTGGGCGGCCGCGCCTTCCTGCAGCACTTCCACGTGGTCGATGGAGGCGGTCGGGATCAGGCCGATGTCGGCCGCGGCGTTGCCGCCGAAGGCGCCGCCGGACACGGCGACGTTGGCGATGCCGTGGCGGCGCTTGCCGTTGATCAGGATCAGGGTGTGGTTGGGCGACAGGCCGCGCAGCTTGAACGAGCGGTTGAAGGAGGCGGTGTCGGAGCCGAAGGCCTGGGCCTGGATCGACGGTACGTTCTGGGCCAGGGCCTGGATCAGGTTGGGCTGGCCGGTCTTACGCAGAATGTCGGCGCCGAGCACCTGGATGGGCGCGGGAGAATCGGCGGCGCGCAGGCCGGTGGTGCGCGTACCGGTCACGATGATGGTGTCGACCGAATCCGTTTCGGGCGTGGCCTGCGCGAAGGCCTGGGTCGAAAGCGCGGACATCAGCGCGAGAGTGCTCGCGCCAGCAAAAACCAACTTCATCCTTGGATCCCCTTCTTGATTTGGACCCGTCCGGATGCATTTCCCCCGGTTGCGACCGCGCGTGAGTCCGCGCTAGTTCGCAAGTATCTTTTTGGACGTGGCGTCGAAATTCAGGTCATCGCGCCTATGAGCTGGCGCGATGGTGCAAAAAATTCGACGTGGTTTACAAAAGTGCTGAATTCCCCCGTCAGATCACCACCCGACTTCAATCGAAGCGCGCACAGGTAGCAACGTAACCGGGCAGGCCGTACGGCAACGCCTGCGGAGGAGCGCGAAAACTGCGCTTTTTCTCGACCAAACGACGCCTCTTTGAGCAACATGGGGCTATGGGCGTGGGGCGACGCGGGTTGGGAAGGGTCTGTTAGTGCGGCGCGGTCGCATGACTCGCGCGCTCTTCAGGCAGGCGCGCCGCCTCGATGGGCGGCGGGCCGTGGCGGTGGGCGGCCTTAGCGCCGCCTCCGCCGCCCCAGTCTTGGGCGCCAAGGTCGCAGCCTGGCCGTCGATTTAGGCGACGCCCCCGTAGCGCGCCGCCGGATGTCGTTCGACAACCCCGATTTCATCGTCGGCCGGACCGATGCGTTCTGACGAACCGCCACCGACTCCCTACATGCGCTATGGGTGGCCCCCTTTTGCAAGCCCCCGGCGCCCAGCGCCCGGTCGGCGGAGATTCATTGAATGAGCAGCCCCGTGCGTATCGTCGTGACCGGCCTCGGCGTGGTCTCGCCCCTGGGGGTCGGCGCCGAGCCGGTGTGGGCGAGGCTGCTGGCCGGCCGCTCGGGGCTGCGCCGGCTCGCCGAGGAGATCGTGCCGGACGTGGCGACCAAGGTCGGCGGCCCGGTCCCGGGCAAGGACGAGGACGCCGAAGCCGGCTTCGACCTCGACGCGGCGGTCCCGCCCAAGGACCAGAAGAAGATGGACCGCTTCATCCAGTTCGCCCTGGCGGCGGCGGACGAAGCGGTGGCCCAGGCGGGCTGGACGCCTGAGGACGAACAGGCGCGGACCCGCACCGCCGTCATCATCGGCTCGGGCATCGGCGGCTTTCCGGCCATCGCCGAGGCGGTGCGCACCACCGACGCCCGGGGCGTGCGGCGCCTGTCGCCCTTCACCGTGCCGTCCTTCCTGGCCAACCTCGCCGCCGGCTGGGTCTCGATCCGCTATGGCTTCAAGGGGCCGATGGGTGCGCCGGTCACCGCCTGCGCCGCCGGGGTCCAGGCCATCGGCGACGCGGCGCGCATGATCCGCGCCGGCGAGGCCGACGTGGCCGTCTGCGGCGGGGCCGAGGCCTGTATCGACCGGGTCAGCCTCGGATCCTTCGGCGCGGCCCGCGCCCTGTCCACCAGCTACAACGACGACCCCACGGCGGCTTCGCGGCCCTTCGACGGGGGCCGCGACGGCTTCGTCATGGGCGAGGGGGCGGGGGTCCTGGTCATCGAGAGCCTGGAGCACGCCCTGGCCCGCGGCGCGGCCCCCATCGCCGAACTGGTCGGCTACGGCACCAGCGCCGACGCCTATCACCTGACCGGCGCGCCCGAGGACGGCGACGGGGCCCAGCGGGCGATGCGGACGGCCCTGGCCCAGGCCGGGATCGAACCGTCGATGGTGGACCACCTCAACGCCCACGCCACCTCCACCCCCGTCGGCGACCGGGGCGAGCTGGCGGCGATCCGGGCGGTGTTCGGGACCGGGTCGGGCCTGGCGATCAGCGCCACCAAGTCGGCCACCGGCCACCTGCTCGGCGCGGCCGGGGGGCTGGAAGCCGCCTTCACCGTCCTGGCCCTGCGCGACCAGATCATGCCGCCGACCCTCAACTTCATCGATCCCGACCCGCTGGCCGACGGCCTCGACATCGTGTCCGGCGAGGCCCGCCGCGCCGCGATCGCGTACGCCCTGTCCAACGGCTTCGGGTTCGGCGGCGTCAACGCCAGCCTGCTGTTCCGGCGCTGGGACCCCGTGGCCTGACGGCCCCCTGGCCCCGGGCGCGGCTTTGACGCATCGTGCCGGCCCGTTCGCGCCCAGAGGCCAGCCTTGAGTACGCCCAAGCATCCCCGGCTGGTCCTGGTCACCACCATCCTGGCTTCCAGCCTCGCCTTCATCGACGGCTCGGTGGTCAATGTCGGCCTGCCGGCCATCGGGGCGGACCTGGACGGCGGGGCGGCGGACCTGCAGTGGATCGTCAACGCCTACCTCCTGCCGCTCAGCGCCCTGCTGCTGCTCGGCGGGGCGGCGGGAGACCGCTTCGGGCGCCGGCGCCTGCTGGTCATCGGGGTGGCCCTGTTCGCGGTCGCCTCCCTGGTCTGCGCGGTCGCGCCCAGCCTGCCGTGGCTGCTGGCCGGCCGAGCCCTGCAGGGGATAGGCGCGGCCCTGTTGATGCCCAACAGCCTGGCCATCCTCGGCGCGTCCTTCTCAGGCGAGGCGCGGGGCAAGGCGATTGGGGCGTGGGCGGCGGTGGGCGCCGCGGCCGGGGCGATCGGCCCGGTGCTCGGGGGCTGGCTGATCGACCAGGTCGGCTGGCGTTCGATCTTCCTGATCAACCTGCCGATCGCGGCGGGGGCGGTCCTGCTCGCCCTGCGCTATGTCGAAGAGCCCCGCGCGCAGGCCAAGCCGAGGGCGCTCGACGCGCCCGGCGGCGTGCTGGCCACCGCCGGCCTGTTCGGCCTGGTGTGGGGCCTGACCATCGGCGCCGGGCCGCAAGGCTGGACCGGCGAGGCCATCGGCGCGGTCGCCGTCGGCGCCGTGCTGTCGGCCGCCTTCGTGGTGGTCGAGCGCCATCGCGGCGAACAGGCCATGACCCCGCCGTCGCTGTTCGGCTCGAAGAGCTTCGTCGGCCTGACCCTGTTCACCCTGCTGCTCTACGGGGCGCTGGGCGGCCTGCTGGTCCTGCTGCCCTATGTGCTGATCGAGGCCGAGGGCTATTCGGCCACCGCCGCCGGGGCGGCCCTGCTGCCGTTCCCGGCCATGATCGCCCTGTTGTCGCCGACCATGGGCGGCCTGGCCGGGCGGGTGGGGTCGAGGCTGCCGCTCGCCCTCGGTTCGCTGGTGGTGGCGGCCGGCTTCCTGCTGACCATGCGGATCGGCGACGGGGGCGGCTACTGGACCACGGTCCTGCCGGCGATCCTGGTGATCTCGTTGGGCATGGCGGGGGCGGTCGCGCCCCTGACCACGGCCGTGCTGGCCTCGGTCGACGCCGGCCACCAAGGCTCGGCCTCCGGCTTCAACAGCGCCGTGGCGCGCACCGGCGGGCTGGTCGCCACGGCCTTGCTGGGCGGCGTCCTGGCGGCGCGGGGAGAGGCGCTGACCGGGGAGTACCGCGTCGCCGCGGCCGTCGGCGCGGCGACCTGCCTGGCCGCCGCGGCCTGCGCCTATGTCCTCATCCCCGGCCGAAGCCGTGCATCGGCGCCGGCAAGGGTGTAGCCGTGATCCTCACCGCCGTCCGATCAGGGAAAGCACCATGAGCGCCGTGAAGTACGAGATCGTCGAGCACGACGGGGGCTGGGCCTACAAGGTGGGCGCCACCTTCTCCGAGACCTTTGCGACCCACGACATGGCTCTGCACGCCGCCGAGCGGGCGGCGGTCGAGCAGGTCCGTCCCGGTGAGACCACCGGCATCGAATACGAGGACGAAACGGGCGAGTGGCACGAGGAGCTGGCCCCCGGCGACGACCGGCCCGAGGTCGAGGTCGAGGACTGAGCCCACCGCCGCTCATCCCCGCGGAGGCGGGGACCCAGTTCTTTGGCAGGCAGTGCGATCGCTAAGACCTGGGTCCCCGCTTCCGCGGGGATGAGCGGTATTGAGTGACTTAAGCCCGAACCAGCCGGGCTTCGCGGAAGGACACCAGCCGTCCGTTCGCCTCGTCCCACAGCGCCAGCTTCACGGCCCTGACGCTGTCGCGGAGGGTGACCCGGTTCACTTCGCCGAGGTGGGGCTGATCCTTCAGCACCTGCGAGACCCGGTAGAAGGGGATCTTGCTCGAGACGTGGTGCAGATGGTGGGCGCCGATGTTGGCGGTGAACCAGCGCAGCACCGGCGGCAGGTCGAGGTGCGAGGAGCCGCGCAGGGACGCCTCGGCCAGGCTCCAGTCCCCGTTGCGGGCCCAGTAGGCGCCCTCGAACTGGTGCTGGACGTAAAACAGCCAGATCCCGATCGAGCCGGCTACGACGACCACCGCGCCGTGCACGGCGGCGAAGCTGGTGAAGCCGCCCAGCATGATCAGGGGGACGGTCAGGATCGCCAGGGCCAGGTTGGCGCCCATGACGCTGATCCAGGCGTCCGCCTCGCGCATCAGGCCGATGGGCAGGCGCTGCTGGAAGATGAACATGTAGGCGGGGCCGAGGCCGAACATCACCGCCGGATTGCGATAGAGGCGGTAGCCCAGGCGCTTGATCCAGGGCAGGGCCTTGTATTCCTCGACGGTCAGGGTCTCGACGGCGCCCAGCCAGCGGCGGTCGAGGTTGCCGGAGGTGGCGTGGTGGATGGCGTGGGTGCGCCGCCAGTAGCCGTAGGGGGTCATGGTCAGGACGCCGATGGCCCGCCCGACCCAGGTGTTGGCGGCCGAGGTGCGGAAGAAGGCCGCGTGCCCGCAGTCGTGCTGGATCATGAACATCCGCATCAGGAAGAAGCCGGCGGGCAGGGTGAACACCATCCCCCACCACCAGCCGCGGCTGACCGTGAAGAAGGCGAGCCCCCACAGCGCTGCGAAGGGCAGGGCGGTGACCAGGATCTCGAAGATGCTGCGACGATGGCTGGGGCGCTGGTAGGGAACGAGGCTCTCGCGCAGGGCGCGGGGGTCTGTATCGGTATGCAAGAGGGCCACTCGGAGGCTGGGGGTCAGGTCACCTTCGACCTCTATTGCGTCGAATATGGGTCCGACACCAGCCCCCCAGGCCTGCTCCGCTTCAATCGTTTGCGGTGAGGGGCGGGCCCTCTTCGCAAACCCGCGGGCGCCGGTGCACACTCAAGCCAAGACAAGCCCCCGTGAAAGGACCCCGCCGTGCCCGTATCGGACGCCGCCGGCTGGGATCGCGCCGCCCTGGAGTGCGGCTATGGCGAGCCGGGCAGGCCCCGGGTGGTTTGAAGGGGGCATCATGACGGAGTAAAACCGCAGCCTACCGCCCCGCGACCAGCTCCACCGTCAGGGGTTCGCCGAAGACGGACTTGGTCTTCCAGGCCGTGCCCACGCCGCCCTCGATGATCGGGGTGCAGAACGAGACCAGCATGGGGATCGGGCGGCCCTGCCTGAGGCAGATCTTGTCGGCCTTGATCTTCCACCGACCGGACGAGGCGTCGCCGTTGCGGCCGACGCCGCGGTAGCGCCCGTCGGTGTCGAGCCACAGCCGGGCGCTGCGGCCGTCGTCATAGGTCGAAACGATGGTGTTCTCGAAGGCCGGCGTCAGGACCGCGGGCGTCAGGGCCCGGGCTGGGGCCGCACAGCCCAGCGCCGCGCCGGCGGCGGCAAGCAGGAGGGTAGGCGCACGTCGGCTGTCTGTCCGCATGGATGCTCAACCCTCAGAACACGTCAGCGATCCCTAGCACGAGATTCATAACAGGTGCTTGCGATCCGAACAGTTTAGATATATCTAGAATTCCGTTATATCGAAACTAGATCGGAACAAGCATGTTTGGACATCATCGACACCACCACCACACGGGCCACGGCCCGCACATGGGCCGCGGCCCGTTCGGCTTCCACGGCCATCGCGGCGGCGGACGCGGCGGTCCCGGCCGCTTCTTCGACCACGGCGACCTGCGCTTCGTGCTGCTGAAGCTGATCGCCGACCAGCCCAGCCACGGCTACGAGATGATCAAGGCGGTCGAGCAGGCGGTGGGCGGCGCCTATAGCCCGAGCCCGGGGGTGGTCTATCCGACCCTGACCCTGCTGGAGGAGCTGGGCTACGTCGCCGGAGCCCAGGAGGGCGGCGGCAAGAAGCTCTACACCATCACCCCCGAGGGCCAGGACTTCCTGGAGGCCAGCGCCCGGCAGGTCGAACACATCTTCGGCCGCATGGCCGAGGCCGCCGCGCGCAGCACCGTGGGCGCCCCGCGCCTACTGCGGGCGCAGGAGAACATCAAGACCGCGCTTCGCCTCAAGCTCACCGGGGGCGCGCTGAGCGACGACCAGGTCGCGGCCATCGCCAAGATCCTGGACGACGCCGCCCAGGCGATCGAGGCGGTGTGATGCAGAGCCGAGCCCACGCCACCACCCCTAACGGGGCCCGCTACATGACGCAGTTGGCCAAGCACTGGAGCCACAAGTGCGAGGTGGAGTACGACGCGCGGCAGGCCCGCATCGCCCTCGGCGCCGCGACCTTGCGGATGGAGGCCAGGCCCGAAGGCCTGGACCTCGTCATCGAGGCGGCGGACGAGGCGAGCCTTGCCCGGCTGGAGCAGGTGGTGGCCGACCACCTGGCCCGGTTCTCGTTCCGCGAGCCGGACCTGACCCTCAGCTGGAGCCCGGCCTATTTCTCGCCCGACACCTCGACGGGCGCGGGGTCGCCGCCGCCGACCCAGCGGTAGGCGAAGCCGGCGGCGACCGCCCCGGCCAGGGGCGCGAGCCAGAACAGCCACAGCTGCTGCAGGGCCCAGCCCCCGGCGAGCAGGGCCGGGCCGGTGCTGCGGGCCGGGTTGACCGAGGTGTTGGTCACCGGGATCGAGATCAGGTGGATCAGGGTCAGGGCCAGGCCGATGGCGATGGGCGCGAAGCCCGCCGGGGCCCGGCCGTGGGTCGAGCCCAGGATCACGAACAGGAAGAAGAAGGTCATCACGACCTCGCACACCAGGGCGGCGGCCAGGGTGTATCCCCCCGGCGAGTGGTCGCCGTAGCCGTTGCTGGCGAAGCCGGCATGGACGTCGAAGCCGGCCTGGCCGCTGGCGATGACATAGAGGATGGCCGCGCCGGCCACGCCGCCCAGCACCTGGGCGCCGATGTAGGCGGGCAACTCCCTGGCGTCGAACCGACCGCCGGCCCACAGCCCGACCGAAACCGCCGGGTTGAGGTGGCATCCCGAAACATGGCCGATCGCGTAGGCCATGGTGAGGACGGTGAGGCCAAAGGCGAGGGAGACGCCGGCGAAGCCGATGCCCAGTTCCGGGAAGGCGGCGGCCAGCACCGCCGACCCGCATCCGCCCAGCACCAGCCAGGCCGTACCAATGAACTCAGCAGCCAGTTTGCGCAGCATCACGGCCCAGGCCTCCCCCTCTGTGGATGAGACCTTAACCATACATGGCGGCGTGACAAGGCGATGGCGGCCCGGGGCGGCGGCGCCTAGGCGTGGCCCGCCCGGGGCAGCATCTGGGATGGGTCGACGCCCAGCGGATAGGGCAGGGCGCCGTGGCCGTCGTGCCAGACCAGCGGCTCGGCGGTTCCGGCCATGCGGATCGCCTCCACCCGGCCGACGAAGAGGGTGTGGCTGGCGTAGACCATCTGGGCGTCGACCACGCAGGCCAGGCTGGCCAGGGCGTCCTTCAGGCAGGGCAGGCCGCGGTCGTGGCCTTCCCACTGCCCATGTTCGAACCGCGCCTCCCCCTTCACCTTGCCGCTGAACGGCGGGATCAGGTCGTTGTGGCTCGGGCTCAGCATGTTGACGCAGAACAGGCCGCTGCCCGTGATGCAGTCGTGGATCGACGCGGACCGGTTGATGCTGATCACCAGGGACGGGGGATCGGTCGAGACCGAGCTGACCGCCGTGGCGGCCATGCCCACCCGCTCGCCGTCCCGCACGGTGGTGATGATGGCGACGGTGGAGGCGAAGCGCCGCATCGCCTGTTTGAACTCGTCGACCAGAAGCTCGGCCATATGCAAAAGAACCCCCGCGGCAGCGCCGAGCGCCGCTCCTACTAACCAGTAGGAAACTCTGCTTCTTGCCGATCAAGCGCGGCGGGCCGGGCCGGGCGGCGTCAGGACCCGGCCGCCGCAAGTTTGGGCAAACGCCCGCCCTCAGGGCGCCAGCCAGGCGCGCTGTTCGGGGGGCAGGGTTTCGGTGAACCAGCGCCGGGCGGCTTCGCGGGCGGCGGCGGGGGGCAGGGCGCGGTCGATCCCCTCCGCCCGGTCGCCCTGTTTGGCGGTGGCGTCGTAACCGGCCTTGGTGACGAGGCCGCCGTTTTCCATGGGCTCGGACCGGTCGGCGCCGCAGTTCTCGATCAGGATCAGGTCGCGCTCGAGCCGCATGCGGTTCATCCGCGCCCAGTCGCACTGCACGGCGTCCCACGGGTCGATGTCGGCGTCGACCACGGTCACGCGCTTGACGATGCTGACGGCGGCGAAGACGGCGAACATCGCCCGGCGCGCCTGTCCCGGGCGGGGATCCTTCAGCTGCACCACCACGTCGGTGCGCCCGGCCCCGGCCTCGGTCACCGCCACGTCGACGACGCTGGGCACGACGGCCGCCACGGCGCTGCGGAGGGAGGCGGCGATGGGCAGGGCGCCGAGGTAGATGTGCTCGCGGTGGTAGCCCGGCTCGATAACCTGCAGATGTGCGTCGCTGCGCCGGGTCATGGCGGTGAAGGTGGCGAGGATGCCGGGGCCGTAGTCCTCGTACATGCCGTGGTATTCGGAGATGAAGCCCTCGGGGACCGGCTTGTCGGCCTCGATATAGCCCTCCAGCACGATCTCGGCCTCGGCGGGGACCATCAGGTCGACGGTCCTGGCCGGCGCCACGCGCACCGCCTCGCCGAGCAGCCGGCCGGCGCATTCCAGCTCGTCGTCGCCGACGCCGAGATAGAGGCACGCCGCCAGCTGGATCGCGGGATGGGCGCCGAGGACGACGGCGATCTGCAGCGGCTTGCCCAGGGCCGCGGCCTTCCGGCTGAACAGGGCCAGGTGGTGGTTGGGCGCGATGCCCACGAGGGCCGTCTTGCCGTCCAGTATGCCGAAGCGCGCGAAGGAGGCGTTGCCGCGGCCGGTCTCGGGATCCCTGGCGATGATCACCCCCGCGGTGATGTACGGCCGCTCTTCGCGCTCGAAGAAGGTCGGGATGGGCAGGGCGGCCAGGGGCGCCTCCGTCACCACCACGTCCTGGACCGGCGCGGTCGCGGCCGGGACAGGGGCGATCGGCTCGCGGATCGAGCGGTGCAGGGCGGGGATGATGTCGGCGGTCTCGATGCCCAGGGCGGCGGCGATGCGCTGGCGGCTCGACAGCAGGTTGCCGACGATGGGCAGGGAGCCGGTGGACTCGAACAGCAGGGCCGGGCCGGCGTCGGCCGCCGACAGCAGGGCCGAGAGTTCGAATGCGATATCGACGGGCCGCGCGATCCGCAGCAGCTGGCCCTGCGCCTCCAGGGCCGACAGGAAGGGGCGTATCGACTGGTCGTCACTCAAGGCCAAAGCTCCCTCGCCGCCGCGGGCGCCCACGCCGGGGGCGCCGTCCGATGAACGGTAAGTCAATCCGGCGGGGAAAACAGATTTTCCTCAGAGTCAGTTCGGTTTCTTGGGGCGAATGCCCGGCCGCCGTGCACCATCCCGCCCGACCTCTCGTTTCTCATCGGAGCCGGACGCTATGAGCAAGTTTCACCTGGGCTGGTTCTTGGGCCCTGGGATTACCGTTCAAGGCTGGAATCAGCCGGGATTCAGCCGCGGCTATGACTGGACCAAGCCCGACATCTATGTCGACGCGGTGCGCGCCCTGGAGCGGGCCTGTTTCGACCTGGTGATCCTCGAGGACACCTCGGCCGTGCCCTACACCTACAAGGGCTCGATGGACTATTACCTCAGCCACGCGGCGATGACGCCGAAGATGGACCCGGTGGTGCTGACGCCCCTGCTGGCGGCGGCGACCAAGCACATCGGCATCGCCCCGACCCTGACCACCACCTTCTATCCGCCCTGGCTGCTGGCCCGCACCCTCGCCACCCAGGACCACTATTCGGGCGGCCGCATCGGCTTCAACATCGTCACGGCGACGAGCGACGCGGCGGCCCAGAACTACGGCTACGACAAGCACTTCGAGCACGACCTGCGCTACGACATGGCCGACGAGTTCCTCGATTGCGTCAACGCCCTGTGGGACGCCTGGGAGCCCGACGCGGTGGTCATGAACGAGGAGACCGGGGTCTTCATCGACCCGTCCAAGGTCAAGGCCGTCAACTTCCAGGGCAAGTACTACAAGACCCGCGGGCCGTTGAACCTGCCGCGTTCGCCGCAGGGCAAGCCGGTGTTCGTGGCGCCGGGCG
>DAICXL010000031.1:0-259 GCA_027312185.1 Caulobacterales bacterium
GTCGCGCACCACCCTCCTGCCCAACGCCCTGAACGCCGAGCGCCGGGTGGTCGAGGCCCGGGCGCTGATGCAGCTCGGCCGCTACGATCACGCCGTCGAGATCCTCGGCAAGGACGCCTCGCCCGAGGCCGCCGAACTGCGCGCCGAAGTGGCGTGGAAGCAGCGCGAATGGCCGCAGGCCGGCCAATTGCTGGAGGCCCGCCTCGGCGATCGCTGGAAAAGCGCCGCGCCGCTCACCCGCGACGAGGAGACCAAGCTG
>DAICXL010000031.1:269-22942 GCA_027312185.1 Caulobacterales bacterium
GCGCCGCCTACAGCCTGGCCGGCGACGATGCCGCCCTGGGCCGCCTGCGCACCCGCTACGCCAAGCTGACCGACGCGGTGCGCGCGCCCGACGCCATGCGCGTGGCCCTGTCGGGCGCCGACAGCGGCGTGCTGGCCGCCGCCGACTTCTCCCGCGCCGTCTCCGACGCCGACGCCTTCGCCGGCTGGGTCCAGCGCATGAAGAAACGCTTCCGCGACCGCCCGGCGCCCGTCTCGAACAAGCCGCCCGCCAAGCCGGCCCCCAAGCCCGCCGTCGCCGCCAACCCCGCCCCGGCGAAGGGGTAGGTTTCTACGACGTTCGTCATGCTGAGGAGCGCGAGCGCAGCTTGCGCGTCTCGAAGCACGCAGATGTTCAGCGGCCTCTTGCCGAAAGGAACTGCACGGTCGTCCAATCGCCCCGGATCAACGCTTCCTTCTTCGCGTGTCCCCAGCCCTTGATCTGGCGCTCGGTTTCGATCGCCTCATGGATCGTCGGTACTTCAACCGACCAGACGAGTTCGAGCGGCCGGCGCGTTGAGGTGTAACCGCCCAACGTTCCATCGGCGTGTTGGCCTAAGCGCTGGTCGAGGTCGGTCGTGCAGCCGACGTAATAGGACCCGTCGGCACAGCGCAGGATGTAGGTCCAAGCCGCCATGCTGGCAGCTTAGCAGATGGTGCGATCGAGCTGCGTGCTTCGAGACGCGCAAGCTTCGCTCGCGCTCCTCAGCATGACGAAGGAGGTGCGTAGGGTTGAGGAAGAATCTACGTCCCAGCCCCGTGCCGGAAGCTTTCCACCAGCGACCCGGCCACCAGGCGCCAGCCGTCGACCAGCACGAAGAAGATCAGCTTGAACGGCAGGCTCACAACCACGGGGGGCAGCATCATCATGCCCATGCTCATCAGCACGCTGGCCACCACCAGGTCGATGACCAGGAAGGGCACGAACAGCAGAAAGCCGATCTCGAAGGCGCGCTTCAGCTCCGAGATCATGAAGGCCGGCGTCACCACCTGCAGCGGCGTGTCCTGGGCGGTCCGCGGGCGCGGGATGCGCGACAGGCGGATGAACAGGGCCAGGTCGTCCCGGTTCACCTGCCCCAGCATGAAGGTCTTCACCGGGGCCGAGGCGGCGGTGAAGGCCTGGGGCAGCTCCATGCGGTGGTCGAGCAGGGGGCGGATGCCGGCGTTGTAGGAGGCGGTGAAGGTCGGCCCCATGACGATGGCGGTCAGGAACAGGGCCAGGCTGACGATCACCGCGTTGGGCGGGCTCTGCTGCAGGCCCAGCGCGGTGCGCAGCAGCGACAGCACCACCACGATGCGCACGAAGGAGGTGGTCATCATCACGATCGACGGCGCCAGGGACAGCACCGTCATCAGCCCGACCAGCTGCACCACCCGGTCGGTCAGGCCGGCCCCGGTGCCGAGGTCGATGTTCAGCGCCTGGGCCGCGGCCAGGGCGGGGAAGATCATGCTGACCGCGGTGGCGACCACCGCCAGGCGGGCCGCGCGGGCGATGTCGCCCTTGTCGGCGGGGAACAGCACCTTCTGCAGGGCGGCGGCGAGACTACGCATCGAGGCGGGCTTTCGGCGGGGAGACGGGCCGCGACTCGAGCATCCGCCCCTCGCCCAGGAGCAGCAGCCGCTCCTCCTGGCCGAAGCGGACCAGCACCAGGCGGCGGGACGGGTCGAGATTGAGGCTTTCGACGATGGCCAGGCGGCGCTCGCCGGGAGGCCGCAGCTGGAACATGCCGGCCGGGCCCCAGCGGCGCGCGGCATAGGCGGCCAGGCCGATCAGGCCCAGGGTCACGACCAGGCCGAACACGGCCTGCAACACGGCGAGGAACATTCTAGGCCCCGAATCGCAAGGCGCTTTCGGCGCCGCTGAGCCCGAGTCTGGGAGGCGCTTCCTAACGCGCCGTTAACCATGCGCCCGGCAAACTCTACCCAGTGGAATCGAGGGCAGAAGCCCGACCAGACTTCGGCCGGCGCGCGCGATGAACCTCGACCAGATCCCCTTGATGTCGATGCTGAAGGGCAAGCTCGGCTATCTGAATCAGCGCGAGAAGCTGATCTCGCAGAACGTCGCCAACGCCGACACCCCCGGCTTCGCGCCGAGCGACCTGAAGCCCTTCACGGTGGAGCGCAAGATCGCCGCCCCCGCCTCGGCCGGCTCGGTCAACGCGGCCATGACCAATGCGGGCCACATGTCCGGCAAGGTGCGTCCACAGACTGCCTGGAAGGCTCAGGAACAGCCGGATTCCGAGGCCCGCCTCGACGGCAACCAGGTCGTGCTCGAAGACCAGATGATCAAGATGAGCGAGGCGCGGATGGACTACGAAGCCGCCATCGGCCTCTACCAGAAGTCGATCTCCATGCTGCGCCTCGCCGTGCGCAAGCCCGGCGCCTAAAGGGATCCTGACCCATGCCCACCCAAGGCCCCGTCGCCTCCAACGCCGCCATGAACGTGGCCGCCTCGGCCCTGCGCGCCCAGCAGTCGCGCATGCGGGTGATCGCCGAGAACATCGCCAACTCCGATTCCACCGCCACCGTGGCCGGCGGCGACCCCTACCGCCGCCAGAGCCCGGTGTTCCAGCCCAAGGCCGTGCCCGGCGGGCAGGGGGTGAGCATGACCGAGGTCATCCCCGACGAGACGCCCTTCAAGCTGGAATACAACCCCGGCCATCCCGCCGCGGACGCCAAGGGGTATGTGAAGATGTCCAACGTGAACCCCCTGACCGAGGCGCTCGACATGCGCCAGGCCCAGCGGGCCTACGAGGCCAACCTCAGCGTCATCGAGACCGCGCGCACCATGCAGTCGCGCACCCTCGACCTGCTCAAGCGATAGGATCTAAGCGATGATCTCCGCCATTGCGGCCGCCAAGGCCTACGCCGCGACCCAGAGCGCGGGGGTCGGCGCCGCGAACCCGATGCAGGAATCGGCCGGCTCGGCCTTCTCCTCCATGGTCCAGACCGCCGTCAACGAGGCGGTCACCGCCTCGCGCACCTCCGAAAAGCAGATGGCGGCCCATACCGCCGGCAAGGCCGAGCTGATCGACGTGGTCACCGCCGTCGCCTCCGCCGAGGCCAGCCTGGAGACGGTGATGGCCGTCCGCGACCAGGTCATCGCCGCCTACCAGGAAATCATGCGGATGCCGATCTAAGACGCCCCCTCAGTCACCCTTCGGGTGACAGCTCCCCCGCTTCGCAGGGGAGCAGGACTGGGCGCGACGCCTCTGCTCCTCCCCTGCGAAGCGGGGGAGGTGGCCCGGAGGGCCGGTGGGGGCGAGTATTAACCCCGCGCCAGCCGCATGAACTCCTCGCGCGTGCGCGGGTCGTCGCGGATCACGCCGGTGAGGTGGCTGGTGACCAGGGAGGCGCCGGGGGTGTTGACCCCGCGCAGGGTCATGCAGCTGTGCTCGGCCTCGATGATCACGCCAACGCCCGCCGGCTTCAGGATCTCGTCGATGGCGGTCGCGATCTCGGAGGTCAGCTTCTCCTGGATCTGGAAGCGCCGGGCGAAGCCGTGCACCACCCGGGCCAGTTTGGAGATGCCGACCACCCGGTTGGTGGGCAGGTAGCCGACGTGGGCCTTGCCCACTACCGGCAGCATGTGGTGCTCGCAGAAGCTGACGAAGCGGATGTCGCGCAGCACCACCAGTTGGTCGTAGCCGCCGACCTCCTCGAACACCCGGGCCATGTAGTCGCGCGGATCGGTGTCGTAGCCGGCGAACAGCTCCAGATAGGACCGGGTCACCCGGGCGGGCGTGTCGAGCAGGCCCTCGCGGTCCGGATCGTCGCCGGCCCAGCGCAGCAGGGTGCGCACGGCGTCCTCCGCTTCGGCCTGGCTGGGCCGCGGGCGAGGCTGGTCCCGGGGCGGCAGGTCCTGGCCCAGGCTGGGATCCTCGTCGGGGCGGAGCGGCATCGGGCGACCTCGTCGTGAACGCCGGGCATCCATGGCGCTCGGGGCGGGCGGGGGCAAGAAAAACCCTAGCGGCGGAGGGCCCGAAAGCCCCGCTTCGACAGGCTCAGGATGAGGCTTTCTAATGAGCCGTCGTCAAAGTCCGCCTCATCCTGAGCCTGTCGAAGGACGAGGCGGCCCCGCCCGCGTCAACCTTTATTAACCATGATCGCCGAGGGTCTGGGTGGGCGCTGGGCGCCGCGTGATTCCGGTTTTCGCAGAGGTTTTGCATGAACGGCGCCGAGGTTCTGGACGTCGGGCGCGACGCCATCTGGCTCACCATCCAGCTGTCCGCCCCGGTCCTGATCGTGGGCCTGCTGGTTGGCGTGGGCATCGGCCTGTTGCAGGCCCTGACCCAGATCCAGGAAGCCACGCTCGTCTATGCCCCCAAGATCATCGCCATCTTCGTGGCCCTGCTGATCTTCCTGCCGCTGATGGGCGCCCTGATGGCCGGCTTCATGAACCAGATCGCCGCCCGCATCGCGGCGATGTGAGGTAGCGATGTTCGGAGCCCTGCCGGCGGAGGTCTATGGGGCGGGGCTGGTGTTCTGCCGGGTCGGCGCCCTGATCATGCTGCTGCCCGGGGTCGGCGAGGCCAGCATCCCGCCGCGCATCCGCCTCAGCCTCGCCCTGGTCCTGTCGCTGGCCTTCTATCCGATCGTGCGCGCCGGCATGCCGGCCATCCCGGAAACCGTGGGGGGCCTTGGCGCCCAGGTGCTGATCGAACTGGCCATCGGCCTGGCCATCGGCTCGCTGCTGCGCATGTTCCTCGGGGCCCTGGCCGTGGCGGGGGAGACCATCTCGCTGCAGACCACCTTGTCGTTCGCCCAGACCGCCAACCCGGGACAGCCGCCCACCACCACCGTGGCGACCTTCCTGTCCCTGCTCGGCCTTTCCCTCATCTTCGCGACCGACCTGCATCAGATGTTCATCGCCGCGATCGTGAAGTCCTACGCCCTGTTCCCGATGGGCCGGGGGTTCCCGGTCGGCGACTTCGGCCAGCTCGCCATCCGCACCGTGGCCCAGACCTTCGCGCTCGGCATCCAGCTCGCCGCGCCGGTGATCGTCTTCTCGCTCGTGTTCAACATCGCCGCCGGCTTCATCGGCCGGGCCATGCCCCAGTTCCAGATCTTCTTCGTCGCCACCCCGCTCAGCGTGCTGCTGGGCCTGTCGATCATGGCCATGAGTCTGGGGGTGTTCGGCCTGGTCTGGGTCGACCGCTTCCGCACCTTCGTCGGCCAGTTCACGTGACGGGGTAGGGCGTGGCCGAAGAGCAGGATCGCGCATCCCAGACCGAAGAGCCGACACAGCGCAAGCTGGACGAGGCGCGCCGCAAGGGCGACGTCGTCAAGTCGCCGGAGGTCGCCGCCGTCGCCGCCCTCGCCGCCGCCATCGGGGTGGTGGTGCTCAGCGGCGGCTGGATGGCGCGGACCATGGCCGAGGCCCTGCTGCCCTTCATCGCCCATCCGGACGAGATCAGCCTCACCGGCCTCGGCGGCGTGTCGGTGATGCGCACCGCGGTCATGGCCTGCGCCCCAGTCCTGCTCGTGCTGGTGGCCGCCGCCCTGGCCGGGGCCTTCGGCAATCTGATCCAGCACGGCCTCTTGTGGGCGCCGTCCAAACTGGCCCCGGCCTACTCCAAGGTCGATCCAATGGCGGGCCTCAAGCGCCTGTTCGGCCTCGACAACCTGATGAACTTCATCAAGTCCCTGGCCAAGATCGCGGCGCTCAGCGCGGTCACCTGGATGGTGCTGAAGCCCCGCGCGGCCCTGATCGAGGAGCTGCCGGCCCTGCAGCCGGAGGCGATCCTGCCGGTCTCGGCCGAGATCATGCGGGCCCTGGCCATGGCCGTCCTGATCGTGATGACCCTCATCGCCGGGGCCGACTGGTTCTGGTCGCGCCAGCGCTTCATGGCGCGCATGCGCATGACCCGAGAGCAGGTCAAGCAGGACCACAAGGAGACCGAGGGCGACCCGCACGTCAAAGGCAAGCAGAAGCAGCTGCGCATGCAGCGCTCGCGCCAGCGCATGATGCAGAACGTGCCCAAGGCCACCGTCGTCGTGATGAACCCGACCCACTACGCCGTTGCCCTGCGCTACGAGCAGGGAACGGACGCCGCGCCGGTCTGCGTCGCCAAGGGCGTCGATCGCCTGGCCCTGAAGATCCGCGAGGTCGCCGAGGCCGCCGGGGTGCACGTCGTGGAGGACCCGCCGCTCGCCCGCGCCCTCTACGCCTCGATCGACGTGGACGAGGTGATCCCGCGCGAGCACTATCAGGCCGTGGCCCAGATCATCGGCTTCGTCATGGGGGCGGGCGCCCGCAACGCTTCGCGCCGTCCTGCCGCCCCCATACGTCCGTAAAGAAGGTCCAGATGACCGACAGCCCGTACCGGATCGATCCGATGAGCCTCGACAGCGACCTGCTCGACGAAGCCGAAGCCGAAACCCAGGCGGCGCCGCGGCGCGCCGCCAAGCGCGCCAAGCGCGGGCGGATCGACCCGCTGGCTTCCGCCGCCGCCGTCTTCTTCGTGGTGGCCATCGTCGCCGCCGCCTATCCCGCCTACCAGGCCGGCCCGACCACCGGTCCCGGGCTGCTGCTGCTGATCGGCCTCGCCGGCGTCGCCTTCCTGGGCGTCTTCGCCTTCGCCACCACCGAGCTGCGCGAGACCGCCCAGCCCTCGCCCGACGACGGCCTCGCCGGCCTGATCGACGCCCTGCCCGAGCCGGCCGCCGTCGCCGGCCCGGACGGGCGGCTGACCTGCGCCAACCCAGCCTGGCGCGCCCTGATGGGCGGGGCGGGGCGCCTGCCCAAGCACGCC
This sequence comes from Caulobacterales bacterium, assembly GCA_027312185.1. Classification (GTDB taxonomy): domain Bacteria; phylum Pseudomonadota; class Alphaproteobacteria; order Caulobacterales; family Caulobacteraceae; genus NCED01. The sequence goes on from DAICXL010000031.1 coordinate 7,042, forward strand.
ACCGGGCTCTACGGCGCCCTCGCCGCCGCCCGCCGCCTGGGTTCGGGCGAAGCGCGGCTGGTCCTGGCCGGGGAGGAGCGCGGCGTGGCCGTCTCGCGCCTGGCCGGCGACCGCCTGCTGGTGCGCCTGCCCACGGCCCGGTCGCTGGAGGTGATGCGGCTGATCCCCGACGGCAACGCCCCCGCCGCGGCCCTCGAAGCGGTCGAGGCCGCGCCCCAGTCGCTGGAGGCCTTCGCCGGCGCCGCCCCCTTCGGCGCGGCCCTGCTCGACGGGGTCGACCCCTTCGACGCCGAGATCGTCCAGGCCAACGCCGCCCTGTCCGAACTGACCGAGGGTGGGGCCACTCCGGGCACGCCCTTCGGCGCCCTGATCGACCCGGCCAGCCGCACCGAGGCGCGCACCCGCCTGGCCAACCGCCCGGGCGGCCCGGTTGAGGTGCGCCTGGCGCTGGACGCCCCGCGCATCGCCCACCTCTACATCACCCGCGCGGGCGGCCGCCTCGTGGTCTATCTGCTCGATGTCTCCGAGCAGAAGCAGCTCGAACTGCAACTTGCCCAGAGCCAGAAGATGCAGGCCATCGGCCAGCTCGCCGGCGGCGTCGCCCACGACTTCAACAACCTGCTCACCGCCATCCAGCTGCGCCTCGACGAGCTCCTGCACCGCCACCCGGTGGGCGATCCCTCCTACGAGGGCCTGAACGAGATCCGCCAGACCTCCCTGCGCGCCGCCGACCTGGTGCGCAAGCTCCTGGCCTTCTCGCGCAAGCAGACCGTCCAGCGCGAGACGCTTGAGCTGGGCGAGCTGATCTCCGAGTTCGAGGTGCTGCTGCGCCGGCTGCTGCGCGAAGACGTCAAGCTGGTCACCGACTACGGCCGCGACCTGCCCAAGGTGCGCGCCGACAAGAGCCAGCTCGAGACGGCGGTGATGAACCTCGCCGTCAACGCCCGCGACGCCCTGCGCAGCCACGGCTCGGGCGACGGCGGCCCGCCGGTGGTGCGCATCCGCACCGGCCGCCTGACCCAGATGGAGGCCCGCCAGCTCGGCTTCCCCGAGGCCCCCACCGCCGGCTGCGCCCTGATCGAGGTGGCCGACAACGGGCCGGGCATTCCCCCCGACGTCATGGCCAAGATCTTCGAGCCCTTCTTCACCACCAAGCCGGTGGGCGAGGGGACGGGCCTGGGCCTCGCCACCGTCTACGGCATCGTCAAACAGGCCGACGGCTGGATCCATGTCGACAGCGAAATGGGCAAGGGCTCGGCCTTCCGCATCTTCCTGCCGATCCACGTCCAGACCGCGGCCGAGGCCTCGCGGCCCAACCCGGTCAAGTTCAAGCCCGCCCCCCGCGACCTCTCCGGCGCCGGCCGCATCCTCTTCGTCGAGGACGAGGACTCCGTGCGCGGCATCGCCGCCCGCCTGCTGCGCGCCCGCGGCTACGAGGTGATCGAGGCTTCCGACGGGGAGGAGGCGCTGGAGCTGTGCAAGCAATGGTCGGGCAAGATCGACCTGCTGATCTCGGACGTGGTCATGCCCGAGATGGACGGCCCGACCCTGCTGAAGAAGGCCCGCCAGTACCTCGGCGACGCCCGCGTGCTCTTCATCTCCGGCTATGCCGAGGCCGAGTTCTCCGACCTGCTCGAAGGCGAAGAAGGCGTCACCTTCCTGCCCAAGCCCCTCGACATCAAGGTCCTGGCCGAGCGCGTGAAACAACAGCTGCAGGCCTGAAGCCCTTCTCCCCTCGGGGAGAAGGTGTCGCCGTCAGGCGACGGATGAGGGGGCGGTGCAGGATAGGTCTCAGCCAAGGAAAAGGGGCGCCCCCTTCGGAGACGCCCCCTCATCCGGCCGCTATCGCGCCCACCTTCTCCCCGAGGGGAGAAGGGAGATCCGCTAGCCCTTCTTGCCCTTCAGCGCCACGACCGCCGCCATGGTCGTCTTGACGTGGTCGTTGGGGTTCAGGTCGGAGTGGACGAAGGCGATCTTGCCGTTGGGGGCGATCACATAGGACGTCCGATCGCTCAGGTCCGGCTTGAGGGCGAAGGTCGAGTCGTACTGCTTGGCGATTCTTGCGCCCGGGTCGGCGGCGACCGCGAACTTGTCGCGGCACTCCACCTTCGAGAACTCGGCCACCCGGTCGATGTTGCCGGCGGTCATGCCGATGACCGTCGCGCCCTGCTTCTTGAACGCGTCGGTGGCCTCGGCGAAGGCGTGGGCCTCGGCGGTGCAGCCGGCGGTGAAGGCGGCCGGGAAGAAGTAGAGCACCACGGGGCCGTTCTTCAGCTGCTCCTTCAGGGAGAAATTGAAGTCCTTGCCCGCCAGGGCGGCCTTGACGGTGAACTCGGGGGCGGTCGCGCCGACCTTCAGCGCGGCATAGGCCGGGGCTGCGATCACGGCCGACAACAACAGTCCCGCCAGCAGTCTCTTCATGATGCGTCCTCCTCAAGGCTTCTCGCGAGCGCGACTGTACGCCGAGCGCGGCCCAAGTCCAGGCGGCGCCTCAGCCGGCCGGCGCGGAGTCGGTCGCGGACGACACCGCCACCGGGGCCGCGGCGGGCGCAGGGGCGGCGGCTTCCGCCTTGGCTGCGGCCGGGGGCGCGGTGGGGAAGCGCTGCTCCAGGAGGGCGTTGATCTTGGCGATCTCCTCCGGGGTGGCGGGGCGGCGGCCGTACTGCGCGGGCTGGAAGCTGGCGGTGACGCGGGTCTTGGTCGTCCCGTTGGCGTCGGCGACCTCGACGGTGCGCAGGCCCGGAAGGCCGGGCAGGCCGCCCTCGGGGATGTCGGCGCCGGCGCGGATCACCTCCGGCGGCGGCAGGGCCCGCGCGGCTCGGCCGCTCAGCACCGCCTCGGACAGGCGCAGCTCGCCGCCCTGGTAGCGGGCGTTGAAGGCCTGGGGCAGGCCGGCGTTCCCGGGCCAGCGGTAGAAGATGTGGGCGCCGATCTGGCTCAGCTTGACCAGCCCCGGGGCCCAATACGGGGCCACATAGTCGGCGTGGTAGTGGGTGGCGACGCCGACGCTCTTCTGGACGTAGCCGTTCAGGGCCGCTTCGGCGATCCTGCGGTTGTCCGCCCACAGCACCTCGATCGGCCGGTGCAGCAGGGCGCCGTCGCAGGTGAAGGAGAACTGGCAGCCGGTGGTCCGCTCCCAGCCCTGGTAGACCACGCCGCAGATCGACTTGGGGTAGTTGGGGTCGCGCACCCGGTTCAGCACCACCTGGGCCACGGCGCGCTGGCCGTCGACCGGCTCCAGCGCCGCCTCATAGTAGATGGCGTTGGTCAGGCAGCGCACCGCCCGCTCGCGCTCGGCCAGGCTGGCGGCCTTCAGATAGAAGGGCTGGGCGGCCGGGATGGTCCCGGCGGCGAAGGGGATGGCCCCGTTGATCTCGCGGGCCTGCTCGCCCTCGATGGCCTCGAAGGCCAGGAGCGAGGGCGCGCCGTCAGGCAAGGCGCCGAAGGGCGGCAGGGCGTTGAACTGCGCCAGCGGGTCGAACCGGCGGGCCAGCTCGGCCGAGGCCGGGTCCATCCGCGCCACCAGGGCCCGCAGCGCCTCTTCGCGCAGGTCGCCGTGGGTGACCGCGGCCACCCGCCGGGCGCCCTCGGCCGAACCGACCGGGCTGGAGCGAGCCGCCGACAGGCCGATAGTCAGGGCCAGCACCACCGCCACCGAGGCCCCAGCCGCCATCGGCGCCCGCCATTCCACGGCGGTCGCACGGTCCAGAAGGTGTCTGAAGCGGGGAGGAAGCATCAACTCGGCGGTCTGTGGGCCGGCGGACGCGAACTGAGGCGTCAGGCCAGGCCCCGGGAGGGGCGTCGAGAACACGGAGGCTTATGGCCGTCTTCTATGGCGATTTGGCGCCCGCGGATGTTTCCAATTGGGGGCTCAGTAGCCTCGATGCAATGTTCAGTCCACCTGGGCCTGGGTCTTGGTCATCCAGAACGACGCCCCGTGCAGGCTGAGTCCGCTCAACGGCCCCTTTCGCAGCAGCCCGTCCTTATAGGCGGCAAGCTCCGGGTCGCTGCTGACGTGCCAGCAGGGGAACAGGACTTCGAACGCGTCGCCGAACAGCAGGGCGGCGGCCAGCAGATACTGTTCGTTCCACATCCGCGGCAGGTGGCCGCTGAGGTAGTCCCCGGGCAGGTAGATGTCGTGGATGTGCAGGATCACCCCCGGCTTCACCCGCGGCAGGATGTCGAGGAAGAAGGTGGTGACGTCCGAGCCCTGGAAGCTGCGGTGCGAGCTGTCCAGGAACAGGATGTCCCCCGGCTCCAGCTGGTCGAACAGGCTGAGGGGGCAGGTCTCCAGGGGCTGGCGCCGCACCTCGTCGCAGATCTGGTCGATGGTGTTGCGCGGCTGCGGGTCGATCGAGATCAGCCGGGTGCGCAGCGCGTCGCGGTTGACGCTATGGCGCGCGAACTTGGTCGACATCCCCGAGCCGATCTCGAGGAAGCGCGCCGGGTTGTGCCGCCGCAGCATGGTCTGCAGGGCCATGGCGTCGAGCGGGGGGAACCAGGTGTTCAGCCAGAAGGGTTCGTTGGTGTCGTAGTTCCCGCCCCGCGGGATGGCCTGGAAGTCCTCGAGGTAGGCGGCCATTTCGTCCAGCATGCCGACGGAGTTGGCGCGCTGCGCGTCGAAGATGGCGGTCAGCTGAGGATGCGGCGGCCGCTGGCCGCCATAACGCACCGTGGCGTTGTAGTCGTAGTCGGCCAGCTTGAACCCGAACGCCCCCTGTTCGGTGGTGAAGCCGCCCTTGGACAGGGGCGCCAGGGGCTTGCCCGCCAGCCTGGCGGTGCGGGCGTGGGCCTCGGCCGCCTCTTCGCCGTGGCCCGCCTGGTGGAGCGCGATCGCCAGGTCGTGCAGCGCCAGTATGTCGTCCGGCGCCAGCGCGACCGAGCGCCGCATCGCCTCCACGGCGTCGTCCAGGCGCCCCAGCTTGACTAGGGCGACGCCGAGGTGGTGCAGCGCCTTGGGGTGGTCCGGCCGGATCGCCAGGGCGCGGCGGAAGTGGGCCTCGGCCTGGTTGAGGAAGTGCTCCCGCAGTCGGGCCGAGCCGTAGCGCAGCTCGGTTTCGACCGTCTCGGCGTCGGTGGGCGGGGGCGAACCGTCGGTCATCTTTGGGGGCGTCCAGCGCGCCCGGAGCGGGCGAGGCCGGACCCTAACGAGCGCCGCTTCGGCCCTCAAGCCGGTAGATGTGGAGGGGGTGCGCCAGTTCCGGACGCAGCCAAAAGAGAACATCTTGCGAACGAGAACAGACCGTGTACGTTGGCTTCGTCGGCGGCCGGCTCCAACAGGCGACCTGCCGGGTTGGAATCGGTCCATAGGAGGGGTCATTCAGATGAGCCAAGCGGTGTTGCGACTCGTGGGACGGGATGAAGCGGACAAGCAGCGGGCTCTGGAAGCCGCGCTGACTCAGATCGACCGGGCCTTCGGCAAGGGGTCGGTGATGAAGCTGGGCTCCAAGGGCGCGGTGGTGCCCATCGAGTCCGTCTCCACCGGCTCGCTCGGCCTGGACCTGGCGCTCGGCATCGGCGGCCTGCCCCGCGGGCGGGTGATCGAGATTTTCGGCCCCGAATCGTCGGGCAAGACCACCTTGGCCCTGCACGTGGTTGCCGAGGTGCAGAAGTCCGGCGGCACCGCCGCCTTCGTCGACGCCGAGCACGCCCTCGACCCCACCTACGCCCAGAAGCTGGGGGTGAATTTGGATGACTTGCTGGTCTCGCAGCCGGACACCGGCGAGCAGGCGCTCGAGATCACCGACACCCTGGTCCGCTCCAATGCGGTGGACATCATCGTCATCGACTCGGTCGCGGCCCTGACGCCGCGGGCCGAAATCGAGGGCGAGATGGGCGACAGCCTGCCCGGCCTCCAGGCCCGCCTGATGAGCCAGGCCCTGCGCAAGCTCACCGCCTCGATCTCCAAGTCCAAGTGCATCGTCATCTTCATCAACCAGATCCGCATGAAGATCGGGGTGATGTACGGCAGCCCGGAGACCACCACCGGCGGCAACGCCCTGAAGTTCTACGCCTCGGTGCGCCTCGACATCCGCCGCACCGGTTCGATCAAGGTCCGTGACGAGATCGTCGGCAACAACGTCCGGGTCAAGGTGGTCAAGAACAAGGTCGCCCCGCCGTTCCGCGAGGTCGAGTTCGACATCATGTACGGCGAGGGCATCTCCAAGCTGGGCGAGATCATCGATCTCGGGGTCAAGGCCGGGGTGGTCGAGAAGTCGGGCTCCTGGTTCTCCTACAACTCCACCCGCATCGGCCAGGGCCGCGAGAACGCCCGCGAGTTCCTCAAGAACAATCCGGCCATGGCCACGGAGATCGAGGTGGCGGTGCGCAAGAACGCGGCCCCGATCGTCGAGGAGATGCTGGGCGCCCCCGAGCCGGACGCCGACGGCGAGGACTAGGGTTCGCCCGACAAGATCGCTGCGGCGCCGGCGTTCCTGGGCGCGGCCCCGCCGACCCTACCCGCGCCGGCTCGTCGCCAGCGCCGCAGCGAGACCTGAAGGGGTCGGCCAAAAGGCCGGCCCCTTTTTTCGTTTCCTTCTCCCCCGAGGGGAGAAGGAACTCAAAAAGACGCCTCTCCACCCATCGTGCCTTTAAACGCGCCGCCGCATCGCGGCTGGTCCCAACGGCCGCGCTTTTCTATATGAACACCCCACCAGTCTTCATTACCGGAGCGGCCATGCCGAGCCTGAACGACATCCGCAGCGCCTTCCTCGACTATTTCGGGTCGAACGGGCACGCCGTGACCCCCTCCGCGCCGCTGGTGCCGCAGAACGATCCGACCCTGCTGTTCGTCAACGCCGGGATGGTGCCGTTCAAGAACATGTTCACCGGCGCCGAGACCCCGCCGGCGCCGCGGGCGGCCTCGTCGCAGAAGTGCGTCCGCGCCGGCGGCAAGCACAACGACCTCGACAACGTCGGCTACACCGCCCGCCACCACACCTTCTTCGAGATGCTGGGGAACTTCTCCTTCGGCGACTATTTCAAGGACCAGGCGATCGAGCTGGCCTGGACCCTGATCACCCGCGACTTCGGCCTGCCCAAGGACAAGCTGACCGTCACGGTCTATGCCGAGGACGACGAGGCCCACGGCCTGTGGAAGAAGATCGCCGGCCTCTCCGACGACAAGATCATCCGCATCGCGACCTCCGACAACTTCTGGTCTATGGGCGACACCGGCCCCTGCGGGCCCTGCTCCGAGATCTTCTACGACCACGGCGCCCACATCCCCGGCGGCCCCCCGGGCTCGGTGGACGAGGACGGCGACCGGTTCGTGGAGATCTGGAACCTGGTCTTCATGCAGTACGAGCAGTTCGCCGACGGCGCGCGCACGGCCCTGCCCAAGCCCTCGATCGACACCGGCATGGGGCTGGAGCGCCTCGCCGCCGTGCTGCAGGGCGTGCACAACAACTACGACACCGACCTGTTCAAGACGATCATCGCCGCCTCGGAAGAGTTGACCGGGGTCAGGGCCGAAGGCGAGCGCACCCCCTCGCACCGGGTCATCGCCGACCACCTGCGCTCGACCAGCTTCCTGATCGCCGACGGGGTGTCGCCGTCCAACGAGGGCCGCGGCTACGTCCTGCGCCGCATCATGCGCCGGGCCATGCGCCACGCCCATCTCCTGGGCGCCGAGGACCCCCTGATGCACCGCCTGGCCCCCGTGCTCGTCGAGCAGATGGGCCAGGCCTATCCCGAGCTGAAGCGGGCAGAGCCGGTCATCGTCGACACCCTGCGCCAGGAGGAGGAGCGGTTCCGCCGCACCCTCGGCCGCGGCATGGCCCTGCTCGACGAGGCCACCGTGGGCCTGACCGAAGGCGGCGTGCTGTCCGGCGAGACCGCCTTCAAGCTCTACGACACCTATGGCTTCCCCCTCGACCTGACCCAGGACGCCGTGCGCGCCAAGGGCCTGTCGGTGGACCTCGACGCCTTCGACGCCGCCATGGACAAGCAGCGCCAGATGGCGCGCGAGAACTGGTCCGGCTCGGGCGACCGCGCCTCGACCGCCGAATGGTTCTCCCTGCGCGACCGCCTCGGCCCGACCGCCTTCACCGGCTACCAGGAGTCCGAGACCATCGGCGAGGTGCTCGCCCTGGTGCGCGAGGCGGCCGAGATCGACGCCGTCGAGGCGGGGACCACCGTCGAGGTCCTGCTCGACCGCACCCCCTTCTACGCCGAGAGCGGCGGCCAGGCCTCCGACCACGGCAAGGTCGAGTGGCCGGGCGGCGCCGGCGACCTGGTGGCCGTCACCAAACAGGCCGGCGACCTGCACGTCCACACCGTGACGGTCACGGCGGGCCGGCTGGCGGTCGGCGACCGGATGCACCTGTCCATCGACGCCGACGCCCGCACCCGCACCCGCGCCAACCACTCCGCCGCGCACCTCGTGCACGCGGCGCTGAAGAACGTGCTGGGGACCCATGTCGCCCAGAAGGGCCAGCTGGTCGATTCCGAGCGCATGCGCTTCGACTACAGCCACGGCGCCCCCCTGACCGCCGACGAACTCGACCGGGTCGAGGCCGAGGTCAACGCCGTCATCCGCCAGAACCTGCCGGCCGCCACGGTCGACATGACCCCCGCCGCCGCCATCGAGGCCGGCGCCATCGCCCTGTTCGGCGAGAAGTACGGCGACAGCGTCCGTGTCCTGACCCTGGGCCAGGCCCTGACCGGCGACGGTCCCTATTCGGTCGAGCTGTGCGGCGGCACCCACGTCGCCCGCACCGGCGACATCGCCCTGTTCAAGATCATCGCCGAGGTCGGCATCGCCGCCGGCGTGCGCCGCGTCGAGGCCCTGACCGGCGAGGCGGCGCGCCGCTTCCTGCTCGACCAGGCGGCGGTGTCCAAGGGCCTGGCCGAACAGTTCCGCGTGCCCGTCTCCGAGGTCCCGGCCCGCATCGAAGCCCTGACCGCCGAGCGCAAGAAGCTGGAGCGCGAGCTCGCCGACGCCAAGCGCAAGCTGGCCATGGGCGGCGGCGGCGGGGCCGGCGCGGCGGTCGAGGACATCGGCGGCGTCAAGTTCATCGGCCAGGTGATGCAGGGCGTCGACGGCAAGGCGCTGCGGCCCATCATCGAGGAGCTGCGCAAGCAGGCCGATGTGGTCGTGGTCGTCGGCGTCACCGAAGAAGGCAAGGCGGCCATCGCCATTTCGGTCTCGGCCGAAGGCCAGGCCCGCTTCAGCGCCGCCGACCTGATCCGGCTGGCGGTCCCGGCCATGGGCGGCCAGGGCGGCGGCGGCAAACCCGACTTCGCCCAGGGCGGCGCCCCGGACGGCGCCCAGGCCCAGGCCGGCGTGGACGCGGTGAAGGCGGCTCTGGGCTAGCTCTTTTTCAAGCCGCCGGCAGCTCGATCCGCACCAGCTTCCACCCCAGGCCGCGCCGCTCCAGCACCCAGGTCAGCGGGGTCTGGGCGCTGTCGTTGGACACGGTGGTGGCGCGGACGTGGTTGAGGTCCGAATAGGCGAAGCGGGTCTTCTTCTTCGGCGGCGTCGCCCCCTCGGAAGCAGCCGGCGTCTCGGCCACGGGCGGGGGCAGGGCGGTCTTGCCGGGGGTCACGTCGGACAGCGGCGCCCGGCCGCTGCGGACCATGGCCGCCACCCCGTCCGGGGTCACCGCGGCCTCGACCACCTGATCGACCACCGTGGGGCCGAGCAGGGCCCCCAGGGCGCCGAACGGCCCGTTGGACAGGGAGCTGTCGCCGCTCAGCGCCGTGGTCAGGCGGGCGTTCAGCTGTTCCTTCAAGCTCTCGCGCACGGCGGGGAAGTCGACCATCGCCTCCAGCTTGCCCCGGTCGCCCACCCGCGCGGCCTCGGCCAGGGCGGCGAAGGCCTGGAACGGGGACAGCACGTACCAGAGGGCGGCCAGGACGATGGCGCCGATGGCGAGGCCGCCCCAAAGCTTTGATTTCATGGATTGACCGTCGGGGGAGGGGCGCCCGGCAGGCGTATGCCCACCAGCCGCCAGGAAAAGAGCGTCTTGCGCTCGAAGGTGAAGATGGTTTCACGCGCCCGCTGCACGGGATCGGTCACACCCAGGCGCACCCGGTCGGTGCTCCAGAATTTCACGGCGGGCAGCGGCCCCCCGAACGGGCCGTCGCCCGGGGTCGGCGCCGGGCCGACGGGGGTGCGGCCCTGGCTCAGGCGGGCCAGGGCCTGCGGGGTCAGGAAGCTGTTGACGTCGGCCTGCGGACTGACCGGCTCCCAGGCCCGGCGCAGCGCGCCGATGGGGTCGCGCAGCATGTCCGGGGGCGGGGCGCTCTCGGCCGAGGCCGGGCGGATCTGGGTGCGCAGGCTCTGGCGCGCGGCGTTGTAGTCCACCAACTGACCCAGGGCCTGGACGTCGCCGAACTCGGCAGCCGAGCGGATCGAGCGGAAGGCGAACACCGGCGCGGCCACGAACACCACCCCTCCGAGGACCAGGGCCAGCAGGAACAGGGTCAGGATCTGGCGCGAGCGGGACGGGCCGCGGCCGCGATAGACGTTGGCGTCGTCATAGGGGTCGATGCGGGGATCGCGGGCGGCCCGGTCCAGCCGGCCGTCGAGGCTTTCCCAGCGCCGGCCGGAGCCGCGGGGCCTTGGCCGGTCGTCGTCGGGGCGAGAGAGCGTCAGCCGGTCATCGTCGTCCATGTCGCCCATGGTAGCTCAAGCGGACACGGGCGGAAAACGTTGCGCTCGATTGCTCTTCCCCTGCGCTCTTCGGCGCGGGGGAAGTACCCGGCTTTAGCCGGGGGATGGGGGCTTCGGTGCGCTACGGCCGACCGTGTACCCAGCCGCCCCCTCCACCACCTTCGGCGGTCCCCCTCCCCCGCGCCGAAGAGCGCAGGGGAGGAGCTTTGATCAGGCCATGGCCTTTTCGAGGTTCTCGGCGATCTTGTCGAGGAAGCCTTCGGTGGTCAGCCAGCGCTGATCGGGGCCGACCAGCAGGGCCAGGTCCTTGGTCATGAAACCGGACTCGACGGTGTCGACGCAGACCTTCTCCAGGGTGGCGGCGAACTTGGCCAGCTCGGCGTTGTCGTCCAGCTTGGCGCGGTGGGCGAGGCCACGGGTCCAGGCGAAGATCGAGGCCATCGAGTTGGTCGAGGTGCTCTCGCCCTTCTGGTGCTGGCGGTAGTGGCGGGTCACGGTCCCGTGGGCCGCTTCCGCTTCAACCGTCTTCCCGTCCGGCGTCATCAGCACCGAGGTCATCAGGCCCAGCGAGCCGTAGCCCTGGGCCACCGTGTCGGACTGCACGTCGCCGTCGTAGTTCTTGCAGGCCCAGACATAGCCGCCCGACCACTTCAGCGAGGCGGCGACCATGTCGTCGATCAGCCGGTGCTCATAGGTGATGCCGGCGGCCTTGAACTGGTCGGCGTACTCGGCGTCGAAGATCTCCTGGAAGATGTCCTTGAAGCGCCCGTCATAGGCCTTGAGGATGGTGTTCTTGGTCGACAGATAGACCGGATAGGTCCGCAGCAGGCCGTAGGCGAAGCTGGCGCGGGCGAAGTCGCGGATCGAATCGTCCAGGTTGTACATGGCCATGGCCACGCCGGAGCCGGGGAAGTCGAACACCTCGTGCTCGATCTGCGTCCCGTCCTCGCCGACGAACTTGATGGTCAGCTTGCCCTTGCCGGGGACGCGGAAGTCGGTCGCCTTGTACTGGTCGCCATAGGCGTGACGGCCGACCACGATCGGCTGGGTCCAGCCCGGCACCAGGCGCGGCACGTTCTTGCAGATGATCGGCTCGCGGAAGATCACCCCGCCCAGGATGTTGCGGATGGTGCCGTTGGGCGACTTCCACATCATCTTGAGGTTGAATTCCTTCACCCGGGCCTCGTCCGGGGTGATGGTGGCGCACTTCACGGCCACGCCATGCTTCTTGGTCGCCTCGGCCGCATCGATCGTCACCTTGTCGTCGGTGGCGTCGCGGTGCTCCATCCCCAGGTCGTAGTACTCCAGGTCGATGTCGAGATAGGGGTGGATCAGCTTGTCCTTGATCCACTTCCAGATGATGCGGGTCATCTCGTCGCCGTCCATGTCGACGACGGGGTTGGCGACTTTGATCTTCTGCATAGGCGGCCTTCGGCGAGGGGGTGGGATTCGCTGGCGCTCCGACGGCGCCGGGGCGGCCCGCTATAGCCGGTTGCGCGCGGGCTCGGAAGTGGCCACACCGCACCGATGGACGACGCACCCGCCCCCTCTTCGGACTCGGCCGCGCCCTGCGTGATTCTCGACCACCCGCAGCTGGCCGAGAACATCGGCTCTGTCGCCCGGGCCATGGCCAACTTCGGCCTCGCCGACCTTCGCCTGGTCGCCCCCCGCGACGGCTGGCCCCACGACCGGGCCTGGGTCTCGGCCTCGGGCGCGCACTGGCCCCTCGACAACGCCCGGGTGTTCGACACGGTGGAGGCGGCGATCGCCGACCTGCGGCTCGTCTACGCCGCCACCGCCCGGCCGCGCGAGACCATGCTGCCGGTCCACACCCCCAACGTGGCCGCCCGCGAGCTGAGCTCGGCCGTGGCCGCCGGCTGGAACACCGGCATCCTGTTCGGGGCCGAGCGGGCGGGGCTGGAGACCCGCGACATCGCCCTGTGCAACGCCATCCTGTCGATCCCCATCGACCCGCGCTTCCACTCCCTGAACCTCAGCCACGCGGTGGGCATCTGCGCCTACGAGTGGCGCCGCACGGTGCTCGACGCCGCCCCCTCGACCTTCAAGGAGATCGAGCCGGCCGACCAGGCGGTCATGCTCGGGCTCTACGAGCATCTGGAGGCGGAGCTCGAGACCTCGGGCTTCTTCCATCCGCCGGAGAAGAAGCCGGCCATGGTGCGCAACCTGCGCGTGGCGCTCGGCCGGGCCCGCTTCACCGACCAGGAGGCGCGCACTTTCCGCGGCGTCATCACCGCCCTGGTCCGCGGCCGCGGCCGCCATCTGGCCCGCCTCGCCGCCAAGGCCCAGGACCGCAGCTGACGGCGGGGCCCGCGGGGACGCTTTGCCGCGCGTCCGCCAGGCCGCGCTTGAGCTAGAAAAGTCCCCGAACTCGGGAAAGACCTCGGCGATGACCTCCGTTCTGGAATGGCTTTTCGGCACTGCGCGGTTCGTGCCGCACGGCGTCTGCCTGTTGTGGCGGGCCGACCTCGTGGCGTTGCACGTGGTCTCGGACATCGTCATCGCCCTGTCCTACTTCGCCATCCCGGGGGTGATCTGGTGGTTCGTGCGCCGCCGCCCCGACCTGGAGCCGGCCCATCGGCGCATGGCGGTGCTGTTCGCCCTGTTCATCACCGCCTGCGGCCTGACCCATGTCGCCGGCGTGGTGACCCTGTGGTTCCCCTATTACGGGCTTCAGGCCCTGTTGAAGGGCCTTACGGCGGTGGTCTCCCTGGTGACGGCCTGCGCCCTGCCGTTCGTGGCGCCCAAGCTTCTGCGCATCCCCTCGCCCCGGGCCCTGGCCGCCGTCAACGACCGGCTGCAGCAGGAGGTGGTCGCCCACCAGGCCACCCTGGCCGCCCTGGAGACGGCCCACGCCGACCTCGAACACAAGGTGGCCGAGCAGGTCGAGGACATCCGGGTGCTCAACAGCCGCCTCGCCGCCGGCCTGCTCAACTCGCCGGTGACCCTGGTCGAGCAGGACGAGGACCTGCATTACACGTGGCTGTTCAACCCGCCCAAGGGCGTGGACGCGGAGGCGCTGGTCGGCCACGTCGCGGCCGACATCGTCGATGAGGAGGCGGCTGCGGCGGTCGAGTCGCTGCGGCGCGACGCCTTGAAGGCCGGCGAGGTCCGGGAGGGCGAGATCCGGGCGCAGGTGAATGGCGAGGAGCTGTGGTTCCTGGTCCGCGCCCAGCCCACCCGCCTGCGCGACGGCCGCGCCGGCCTCGTCACCAGCTCGACCAACATCACGCCCCAGAAGCGCCACCAGGAGCATCTGCGGCTGATCACCCGCGAGCTGAATCACCGGTCGAAGAACCTCCTGACCATCGTCCAGAGCATCGCCCGCCAGACCGCCGCCGGGCTCGACGTGCCCGCCGCCTTCCTGGAGCGGCTGGGCGAGCGCCTGGGATCCCTGGCGGCCGCCCATGATGTGCTTGTCGACGGCGCCTGGCGCAGCGCGGACCTGCGCGCCGTCATCGAGGGCCAGCTCAAGCACCATATGCAGACCTTCGGCGATCGGATCGACCTGGCCGGGGAAAAGATCGAGCTGGCGCCGGAGATGGCCCACTATGTCGGCTTGGCCGTCCACGAGCTCGGCTCCAACGCCGTCAAGCACGGGGCGCTGGCCACCCCCGGGGGCCGGATCGAGGTGACCTGGCGGGCCGAGCCGGCCGGCGATGGCGGCCGCACCCTTCGCCTCGACTGGCGCGAGTCCGGAGCGCCGGCCAAGCCGCCGCCCACCGTGCGCGGCTTTGGCCGCACCATCCTGGAGGTGCTGACCCCGCGCGCCATGGCGGGCGAGGCGCAGCTGAACTTCGCAGAGGCGGGCGTCAGCTGGAGCCTGAGCGCGCCCCTGGCGGCCTAGCTGCGCCGGGCCATCCGAGCGTAGCGGGGCTGGGGCGAGGGCGCCTCGCCCTCGCAGGCGCTCTGCAGGATGCCCAGCATCTCCTCGACGCCAGCCTGGGTGAAGGGCTTTTCCAGCACCGCCACGGCGCCGGCGAAATCCGGCGGAATCTGCTCGGCGTTGCCGGTGACGAAGCCGACGTGGACCTGGCCCTGGCCGCTGAGGGCGCGGGAGACCTGCACCCCGCTGAACCCGTCCCTCAGGTTGATGTCGACGAGGGCCGCTTCGGGCGCGGCGCTGGCGGCCATGGCGATGGCGGACTCCAGGCTGTCGGCGACGCCCACCACCTCGTGACCGGCCGATCTCGACAGCAGCTCCAGATCGAGGGCGATGAACGGTTCGTCTTCGACGAGCAAGAGACGCAAGGTTCACCCCCGACGGTTAACAGAACTCGCTGATCACGTTCACTATCCTAACTGTCGGGTATCCGCCTTAGGCGTCAAGAAGCCGTTGACGTGACGCCTCGTGATCGTCATACAGCCCCCTTTCCCGCGGACCGGGTCCTCCTGGCCGCGCGAAATCATATGACGGGTGATCCGGACGCCGCCGTTCCGATCGCCTTCCCAATCTGGGGAGGCCGGCCCGGGTCGAGTTGAAAGAGCTATTCATGTCTAAGCGCCACTCGGCGAAATATAAAATCGACCGGCGTATGGGCGAGAACATCTGGGGGCGCCCGAAGTCCCCGGTGAACCAGCGCCAATACGGCCCCGGCCAGCACGGCCAGCGTCGCAAGTCCAAGGTCTCCGACTTCGGCCTCCAGCTGAAGGCCAAGCAGAAGCTGAAGGGCTACTACGGCAACCTGACCGAGAAGCAGTTCCGCCGCACCTATGACGAGGCCGCCCGCCGCAAGGGCAACACCTCCGAGAACCTGATCGGCCTGCTGGAAAGCCGCCTGGACGCGGTGGTCTACCGCGCCAAGTTCGTGCCGACCCCCTTCGCCGCCCGTCAGTTCGTCAACCATGGCCACGTGCAGGTGAACGGCAAGCGCGTGAACATCGCGTCCTACCGGGTCAAGGCCGGCGACGTGGTGTCGGTGCGTGAGCGTTCGCGCAACATGGCGCTGGTGCTCGAAGCCATCCAGTCGTCCGAGCGCGACTGGCCCGACTATATGGAAATCGACACCAAGGGCCTGTCGGTGAAGTTCATCCGCGCCCCGGACCTGGCCGAAGTGCCCTATCCGGTGAAGATGGAGCCCAACCTCGTGGTCGAATTCTACGCGTCCTAAGCCGCGTCGATCAGAGCAATACGGAAGGGCCGCGGATCACTCCGCGGCCCTTGCCAATTCAATACTGTGCCGGCTCGGCTTAGTTGCGGTTGCCGAACAGGTTGAGCAGCATCATGAACATGTTGATGAAGTCGAGGTACAGGCTCAAGGCGCC
>DAICXL010000032.1:0-285 GCA_027312185.1 Caulobacterales bacterium
GGTTAAGCGGACCGTTTAGAGGCGACGGCCGGGCGGGGCAAGCACGCAGGCGCCCCAATCCGGGCGCAGGTCAGGCCGCGGCGTCGCGCCGGATGCGCTTGACCATGGAGAACAGGCCGTTGGACCGCTGCATCGACAGGGCGTTGGGAAGGCCCAGCGCCTTCAGTCCCGCCTCGGCGTCGAAGGCGATGATCTCGGCCGGCGTGCGTCCCGAATAGAGGCGCAGCAGGATGGCGACGAGGCCGCGCACGATGATGGCGTCGGAATCGCCCCGGAACACCAGGG
>DAICXL010000032.1:295-22936 GCA_027312185.1 Caulobacterales bacterium
CCCGTCAGCCTGTCGATCAGTGACCAGCCACACCTGGCTGGCGCAGCCGCGCACCTTGTTGTCCTCGGTGCGCTCGGCGTCGGACAGGGGCTCGAGGCCCTTGCCCAGGTCGATGACGTGCTGAAGCCGCTGCTCCCAGTCGCCCAGGAGGTCGAAGTCGGCTTGGATCTCTTCGAGTTCGGCGTCGATGCTGGACATGGACGCTCCCTACGCAAGATTTTGCAGGCAGGATATCCCCCCGTCCGCCGCGAGGTCCGGGGGCGGGGCGCGCGCCGATGCAGGCGGCCGGGGCAGGTCGCCCCGAGGCGGAACGGGCGCAAGGCCCGGCAGGGCCGGCCCCTCCTCAGCAGGGTGATCCTGGAGAGGGAATGCCGATGCGGCCCAGTCCGGCGAGAGGCCGAGGTCGGCGCAGATGCGCGCCACCATCTCGTCCATCGGCAGGTCCAGAATATCGGCGTCGTCCATTTCGGTCAGCCGCTCCCAGGCGTCCGACGACAGGCGCTCGGCTTCGTCCTCCTCGGGACGCTCGGTCTCGGCGACCCGCTCGATGCGGAGATGGATGCGGTCGCGGCGCCGGGCGGCCTCCTTGGCCCTGGCCCGGGCTTCGGCCTCGCCCAGCGCGGTCAGGTCCTTGGCCAAGCGGGACTGCAGGGCGATGGTCAGCCGCACGGCGCGGGCGGCCCGGGCGAAGGTCAGGCCGGGATCGGGGGCGTCGGCGCCCGGTGCGCCGGTTTCGGCCAGACGGGCCGCGCGGCCGGCGGCCTCGGCGATCTCCATCCCGATCTCGGTCAGGCGCGACAGCACCGCCATCTGCTGCACGATCAGCGCCTCGCCGGCGGGCGGGGGCGGTATGACGGGGGGATGGCGGGATCGGCGGCGAACATCGGACCTAAAGCCCGCGGGGGTTCGCGGCCTTTGTCAAACGGCTGCGAGACATCGGCCGCCCGTGGTCAAGCATAGCGCACGGGGTGCGGGCTTCGAGACGCCGGATCATCCGGCTCCTCAGCAGGGCGACCGTGCGGGGGAGGAAGGAGACTTCAGGCGGGCGAGACCGGCTCGGCGGCCGGCAGGCGCACGCGGGCGATGAAGCCCTGGCCGGGGGCGGACTCCAGTTTCAGCGTTCCGTCCATCGCCTGGCACAGCAGGCGCACGATCGGCAGGCCAAGCCCGGCGCCCTCGGACCGTCGGGTCAGGGGGGCCTCGCCCTGTTCGAAGGGGCGGATCAGCCGTGACAACTGGGCCGGCTCGACGCCCTCACCTTGGTCCCTGATCTCGATCCATACCGAGCGGGCGCTGAGGGTGGCGCTGATCGAGATCTCGCCACCCTCCGGGGAAAAGGTGACGGCGTTCTGCAGCAGGTTGGTCAGGATGGTCCGCAGGGCGCGGGAATCGGCCATCACCGCGGCCACCCCGTCTGCCATGTCGGTCTTGAAGCTGAGGCCGCGGGCTCGGGCCTCGGTGTCCAAGGCGATCAGCGCCTCGTCCACCGCCGGCGTCAGCGGCTCGGGATGCAGGTCGAGGTCGGCCATGCCGGCCTCCAGGCGGGCGATCTCCATCACCTGGTTGACCAGCTTCAGCAGCTTCAGCCCGCTCTCGCGGACGATCTCGGCATGTTCGCGGTAGCGGGGCTCGTTGATCGGCCCGTAGAGTTCGCACGAGATGATCTCGGAAAAGCCGATGATCGAGTTCAACGGCGTACGCAGCTCGTGGCTGACCATGCGCAGGAAGGAGCGCTTCAACTCGTCCTGCTCGTGCTTGCGCACAGCGGCGGCGGATGGCCCTTCGCCCCGGCGCCCTTGGGAGGGGCGACCCAGCGAACGGAGACTGTAGGAAGCCGGATTTGCGCCCATGACTGTACGGATCGCTCGGTGTCGGGAGAGTAGCGTCGCACAACGGGCTTACTTTTAAGTTGCGGCGCCCAAAGCGGGGGCATGGAACTCGCGTGGCGAGTGTGCGCCCTCGCGAAAACTCACCCCTGCGGCTACAGTCCAGGCTTGCTGAGTCTCAACCCAGGACAGTGTCGAGCGTTACGGTGAACGACCAGGCCGCCTCCGTTCAGCCCGCGTCGTCGCCGGCCCCGACCAGGGCCGCCGCGCCCTCGGCGCCCCTGTGGCATCTTGGCTGGGCCGTGGGGGCCCTTGCCGCCGCCGCCGCCCTGATGGCCGCGCTCGGCGCCCTGTCGTCCTCCGTCGCCGGGGCCCTGGCCCTGGGCGCCGCCCCGGGCCTCCTGGGCTATTTCTGGCAGCCTTCGGGCCGGCAGAGGCTCGGGCTCCTCCTGGCGTGGACCGCCGCCATGGCCGCCGCCGCCGCCATCGCCGGTGGCGTCACCGGTCCGCTCGCCCTGTGGTGCGCCGCGCCCCTGCTGGCGGGCGCCCTGATCGGCAAGCCGGCCGAAGGGGTGGTGCTGTCCGCCTGCGCCGTAGCGATGATGACCCTGGTGCAACTGGCGGGCGTGGTCCCGCCCCCCCCGACCGGACCATTCGGCGTCGGCCTGGCCGCGGTCGGCCTGGTCAGCCTCGGCGGCGGCGCCGCCGCCGCCCTGGGGATCATGCTGCACCGCGCCCGCGAACGTCACGCCGCCTATGTCGCCGACCACGCCTGGATGAACGGGGTGATGGCCGAACTGCCCTATCTCGCCCTCGCCCTGGACCGCGACGGACGCCCCGAAGCCGTCTTCGGCGCCGCCATGCCGGGGCTCGGCGTCGAGACCCTGCAGGGCGGCCTGATCCAATCGGTGGCCGAGGCCGACCGGCCGGCGGTCCAGGCCGCGCTGTGCGAAGCCCTCGATCACGGCTCCGGCGAGGCCACGTTCAGTCCGGCCGCCGAGCCGGGCCGGCGCATGGCGCTGTGCCTGCGCCGCCGGGGCGAGGAGGGGCTGGTGGCCATGGTCCGCGAGGTGGACGCCGCCGACACGTCAAGGACGGCCGACGGCGTGTGGCGCGACCAGGCCGGCACCCGCATCCAGGCCCTGGAGAACACGGTCGGCCTCGCCCGGTGGTCCCGAGACCAGGCGGTGAGCGCGCTCGGCCGGGCCGACGAGGCCCGCGCGGTCTCCGCCCTGGCGATCGCCCAGGCCGAGACCCGCATCCAGGCGCTGGAGAATAGCTACAGGCTCGTCGCCGAGGCCCGTGACGGGGCGCTGGCGGAACTGGCCGAGGCCAAGACTGCGCGTGCTGCGGCTGAGGCGGCCCGCGAGCAGGCCGACGCCGGCGCCGTGGCCAAGTCGCGCTTCCTGGCCAATATGAGCCACGAACTGCGCACCCCGCTTAACGCCATCATGGGTTTTTCCGACATCATGCGGGCGCGGATGTTCGGCGAGCTGGCGCCCAAGTACGGCGAGTACGCAGAGCTGATCCACGAGTCGGGCCGTCACCTGACCGACCTGATCAACGACGTGCTCGACATCTCCAAGATCGAGGCCGAGCGCTACACCCTGGACCTCGAACTGTTCGACGCCCGCGAGCCGGTGTCGGGGGCCTTGCGGCTGGTCCGCCTGCAGGCGGACGAGGCGGGGGTGCAACTGCGCGGGGTGCTGCCGCAAGCGGCCACCCTGGTCGACGCCGACCGCCGCGCCCTGAAGCAGATCGTGCTCAACCTGGTCTCCAATGCGCTGAAGTTCACCCCGGCCGGCGGCTCGATCACCGTCACCCTGCAGCCGATCGCCGGGGCCCTGGAGCTGGTCGTCGCGGACACCGGCGTCGGCATCGCCAAGGAGGACCTGGACCGTCTGGGTCAGCCCTACGAGCAGGCCGGAGACGCCGAGCACAAGGCGCAGGGCACGGGCCTCGGCCTGTCGCTGGTACGCGCCTTCGCCCGCCTGCACGGCGGCGAGATGAGCATCGAGAGCGAACTGGGCGAGGGAGCGGCGGTGACCGTGCGCCTGCCGGTGCTGCACCAGGAGGCCCCCGCGGCCGGACCTGTCGCCGCCGCGCCGGTGGAATCGGACCTGCCAGACGCCATGGGCGACGAACTCATCAGCGACGAACTCATCGAGACGCACGCCAACGGCCGCGACGTGGCCCCAGCCCCCGCCCAGCAGGATGCGCCCAGGCTGATCCGGGTCGGCGAGGACGCCATCAACACCACGGTGATCGAGGCGGCGGGGCCGGACGGCGCTCCGCAGGCTCGGCCGGAGATGGTCGCCCGGAGCGCCGAGATCATCCCGTTGAACCTGCCCCGCCTCTGAGCGGCGCTCTAGCGCCGAGCGGAGAGGAAGGCGCGGCCGGCGGCGAAATCGCCGACCTCGAAGGTCACGGTCTCCACCCGCTCCCGGGTGCGGGCAGGATAGATCAGTTCCAGCACCACCGCCTCGCGCGGGTCCAGCGCCTCCAGGGCGAAGGCCGCCGCCGGGGGAAAGCAGAAGACCGCCCCACTGGCCGCGCCGTCCGGCAACAGGGCCGGGCGGGCCGGCGCCCGTTCGCTGGCCAGGAAGCTGCGGGTGACGGTCCGGGGCGGGGTGCGGCCGGCCAGATCGGTGCGTCGCGGATCGAGATAGGCCCGCCGCGCCTTGGCGGGGTCGCGCATGATGAGGCGCGCGCCGGAGGCGGCCAGGGCGCCGGGCCAGGCCGCCACCGCGGTCAGGGCCTCGCCGCCGGGCACGGACGCAAGGCCGAAGGACGCCTGGCCGGAGGGGCTCCGGGCCGTCTGGATCAGGCGCCAGTCGCTGGAGAAGCGCTTTTCGCCGCCCCGATCGGCGCGCCAGTCGGCGCTGTCGCCGGGAAAGCTCATGGTGCGGATGTGGCTATAGCCTTCGAAGCCCTTGCGCACCCGCTGGGCGGCCACGGCCAGATCCTTGGAGTTGCAGGGCACGGTCCGTCCGCGCGACTTGGCCCGGCGCTCGGCCGCGTCCAGGACATCCGGGTCGACGCCGGCGCGCAGGGCCGCGCCCTTGGCCTGGCGACCGGCGGCGGTCAGCGCGGCGGTTACGGAGGGCTCGAACAGCTTGCAACGCGCTCCCGCGACGCCCACCAGGGTTCGCTCGTAGAACAGGTCCGACGGGCCGGCCGCTACGGCCGGCCAGCCGGCGAGCAGGGTCAGGACGGCGGTCAGGGCCGGTGCGCGGCGTCGGTTCATTCGTCTCTTCAGAGCTTGAGCCGCGGGCGCGGGCGACGGACACTTAAGACCGTTCCGCTTTCGGTTCGGTTAGCGAGGGTTGTTTGCTTCTTTCCTCCGATGTCTGGGTGGCGGCCCTGATCCGCCGGGCCGAACTCGGCGGCGCCTTCGCCACCGTGGCGAGGAAGGGCGACGCGCGCGCGGGCGCCGTCCTGGTCAAGGCCTACGACCAGAGCGCCAGGACAGCCCGGCTCTATGCCGAGGCCTTCGCGGGCGAGGGGGACCGGGTGTGGATGCAGCCCGTCGCCTCCACCGACGAGGCCGAGCTCGACGCCTATGTATCGCGGGCGGTGCGCATCGATCCCGACCTGTGGCTTGTGGAGATCGAAGACCGCGAAGGCCGGCATTTCCTCACCGAAAAGGTTGAGGGAAGTTAACCGCGTTCTTCAACCGGACCCTAAGTCAGCTGTGACAAGTTGTGGTCAGTCGCTGCTTAGGAGTTCCGCTTGCTCTTCCTCATGAATGACGCCGTGCTGACGCTCGATACCCGGTCGATGAGCCTGCCGCTGGAGGTTCAACGCTTCCGCAGCCTGTCGCTCGCGTTCGTGATCGAGCTGGGGCAGGAGCTGTTCGCCGAGGATCCCCTGTTGCCGCACAACAATCCGGAGAAGGCCGAGCGCCTGGCTCTGCTGCTGGCGGCCAAGCAACCCGAGCTGAATGCGGCCCTGTTCGTCGCCCCGGCGGCCGGCTGCGACCCCAAAGAGGTCTCCACCCGCTTCTGCGGCCTGTCGTTCGACGTCATGGCCGCGCTCTGGGCCCGCCAGGAAGAAGGCGCCCTCAATCCCGTCACCGCCGACCGCGAGGTCTGGCGCCGGATGGCGGCGTAGCGGGTCCGAAAGCCGAGGTCGCCCCGCACCCTCGCGGCGTGACATCCGAGCGCTCCCGGGCTAAGCCCGCGCGCCCATGACCTCCTCCGCAACCCCCGCCGCAGAAGCCGCCCGCCGGCGCAGCTTCGCCATCATCTCGCACCCGGACGCGGGCAAGACGACCCTGACCGAGCATCTGCTGCTGGCCGGGGGCGCGATCCGCCTGGCCGGGGCGGTGCGGGCCCGTGGCGAACAGCGGCGGACCCGCTCGGACTGGATGAAGATCGAGCGCGAACGGGGCATCTCGGTCTCGGCCTCGGTGATGACCTTCGAGCACCAGGGGCTGATCTTCAACCTGCTCGACACCCCGGGCCACGAGGACTTCTCGGAAGACACCTACCGCACCCTGACCGCGGCCGACGCGGCGGTGATGGTGCTCGACGCCGCCAAGGGCATCGAGCCGCAGACGCTGAAGCTGTTCGAGGTGTGCCGCCTGCGCGACATTCCCATCATCACCTTCATCAACAAGATGGACCGGGAGGCGCTGGACCCCTTCGCCATGCTCGACGAAATCGGCTCCAAGCTGGCGCTCGACCCGGCGCCGCTCTACTGGCCGGCCGGGTCGGGCAATCGCTTCAAGGGCATGGTCGACCTGCGCGCCCAGACCTTCATTCCCTACGAGCGCAACTCCGACGCCGAGAACATGCCCGAGGCGGTGGCCCTCAAGTCCAACGCCATCGCCAGCGTGCTGGAGCCGGACGAGCAGGAGGAGGCCCTTGAAGGCGCCCTGCTGGTGCAGGAGGCCTCCAAGCCGTTCGACCCGCAGTCCTTCCTTGAGGGCCATATGACGCCGGTGATCTTCGGCTCGGCCCTGCGCCATTTCGGGGTCAATGAGCTGATGGCGACCCTGGCCGCCTTCGCCCCTCCGCCCAGCGCCCGGGCCGCCGTGCGCGGAACCGCCGAGACCCATGTGGCGCCCGGCGAGCCGGAGGTGACCGGCTTCGTCTTCAAGGTGCAGGCGAACATGGACCCCAACCACCGGGACCGCATCGCCTTCGTGAAGATGTGCTCGGGGCGGTTCACCCGCGGCATGAAGCTGAAGGTGGCCAACACCGGCCGGCAGCTGTCGGTGCACAACCCCATCCTGTTCCTGGCCTCCGACCGCGAGCTGGCGGAGGAGGCCTTCGCCGGCGACGTGATCGGCATCCCCAACCACGGGGTCCTGCGGGTCGGCGACAGCCTGTCGGAGACGGGGACCCTGCGCTACGCCGGCCTGCCCAACTTCGCGCCCGAGATCCTGCAGCGGGTGCGGGTCAAGGATCCGCTGAAGGCCAAGCACCTCAAGCGCGCCCTGGAGGGGCTCGCCGAGGAAGGCGTCACCCAGCTGTTCCGCCCCTCGCTTGGGGCCGATTTCATCGTCGGCGCCGTCGGCCAGCTGCAGTTCGAGGTCATGGCCGACCGGCTGAAGAACGAATACGGCCTGGAGTGCATCTTCGAGCCGTCGCCCTTCGCCGAGGCGCGCTGGCTGGGCGGGACCAAGGCGGATGTCGAGGATTTCGCCGGCAAGCACCGCGGCGCCATGGCCGAGGACATCGACGAGGCCCCGGTGTTCCTGGCCAAGTCCGCCTGGGAGATCGGCTATGTCGCCGACCGTTTCCCCAAGGTGCAGTTCCTGAAGACCAAGGAACGGGGCTAGCTCGGCCCCAGCGACACTGCGTCCTTCGAGACGCCCGAGTTCCTCGGGCTCCTCAGGATGACGAACATGAGAGATTTGCACAAACATTCGTCATGCTGAGGAGCGCTAGCGAAGCTTGCGCGTCTCGAAGCACGCACAGACTCGACTCCGCCGGCCGGCGGCAACATCCTTGCTAAATCCCTAACGAGAACGCACCGGACGTCCCGGAGCGGCACAGTGGGGAGTGCGCCAGGGTGGATATCGGTCGGGATTTGAGGCGGGTAACGGGCCGCGACAAGGCGCCCGCGCTATGGGCTGACGCCGCGGCGCTGGAGTTGATGCCCCTGAACATGCTGCGCCGGGAAGCGGCGACGGCGGGGCTGGCCGGACACCGCGCCGACAAGCGCGACCGCGCCGGGGTGCTGCTTGGATACGCCACCATGCTGCGCGAGGTGGCCCGTCGCACCGGCGAGGCCGACGCCCTGGCCAAGGCGGCCTCCGCCGCGGAGCGGGCCGCCAGCGAGGCTGAGGGGCCGACCCTGATCTCCGCCCGCCTGGAACAGGTCGCCGGGGCCCGCCTGAAGGCGGAGCTGTTCGCCGACGCCTCCGCCATCGACGCCGCCGAAACCTGGCTGACCGCGGCCGAACAGGCCAAGCCCCCCTCCATCTTCGCCCTCAGACGCGCCGCGCACCGCGCCGCCTTCACCGCCGCCCGCGCCCTCCATTCCCGCGACCTGGACGAGGCTGTCCAGGCCGCCGGTCCGCTGGACGAGGCGGTCGACCGCTTCGACGCCTTTGTGCGCGACACCGCCCAGGGCAAGGCCGAGGCCGCCGCCCTGCGCTGCGAGCGCGCCGACTTCCTGATCGGCTTCGGGGCGCGGCTGAAGGACAAGGCCCTGCTGATGCAGGCCGAGAACGATCTCGCCCAACTGGCCAAGCGGCTGGACCCGGCCTATCTGCCGCTGACCTGGGCGCGGGTCGAGGGCTTGCGCGGCGAGGCCCTGGCCGGTCTCGGCGACCTGACCGGCGACGCCACCTGCCTGGCCGAGGCCGTGCGGGTGCTGGCCGCCGCGGCCGATCACGTCGACTTCGACCACAGTCCCCTCGATCGCGCCCGCCTCAGCCATGCCCTGGCCCGGGCGCTCGAGGCCCTGGCCGAGGCCTGCGACGACGACGGCCTGTTCGACCACGCCCTGTCCGCCTTCGACCAGGCCATGGTGGTGCTGGAGCCCAGCCAGGCCCACGCCTTGCGCGCCCGCGCCGCCTACGATCGGGCGGCCTGCGTGGCGCGCCGGGCCGAGAAGGACGGCGATCCCAGGGCCCTGGCCCTGGCCGAATCCGCCCTGAAGGCCGAGCTGTCCCGCGAGGACGGTCCGGTCGATCCGGTGTCATGGGCCGTGGCTCAGCTCGGACTGGCGCGTGTCTATGACGCCCGCGCCGCCGTGGAAGGCGGGGCGCCCCGTCCCGACGGCGTCGCCGTGGCTCTGACCGAAGCGCTCGACGTCTTCACCGAGCAGGGGCTGAAGACCCTGGCCGAAGCGGCGCAGGACGCGCTGGAGCGATTGCGGGGGGCCTAAGCCGCGGCCACGTCGCCGGTCTGGCGGCGCATGCGCCAGAAGCGGATGGTGCGCTGGGCGGCGTCGCGGGGGAGTTCGGCGTACCGCTTGCCGTACGCCTCGGCCACGCTCATGCCGCGGTCTGAATCGAGGATCAGCACAGCGAAGGTCAGGAACAGCGCCCGCTCGAAATCCGCCGCGCGGCAGATGATGGCCAGGGCGTCGATCTCCTGGCGGTCGACGATGCGGCGCGTGGTGTTGAAATCGATGTCGCTGAGTTCGGACAGGGCCACCACGAAGCGCGTCCGCTCGCCCTGGCGCAGCAGGGCGGCCAGGGTCGGGGGCGTCATCTGCCCTGAGGCCCTGAGTTTTCGCACGTAGGCCACGGCCTGGAGATAGTCGGAAGGCAGGGCGCCGTCGCGGGCGGCCACCGTCAGCCGCCCGACGGCCAGGGCCGCGTCGAGCGCCGCCGGATCGAGGGCGGCGTTGCGGGTCATGATCCGCTCGCGCAGGCGCGCCTCGACCACGAAATACATCTCATTCAGAAGGTCGATCGGCAGGGTCTGGCGGTCGATCACCGCCTGGTGAAGCGCCGGATTGGCGGCGGCCCGGTCGACCACCGTCTCGGCCGCCTGGCGTGACAGGGGCGCCTCGGGGTTGGACAGCAGCACGCCCAGGGTCACGTCGTCGGCCCGCTTCACCACCGTGTCGGACACGGCTTCGGACAGGTCGGTGCGGCCGGAGATGGCGCGCAGGTGCTCCTGGCCGCGACTCCTGGCCACCTCCAGCAGGTCGGCCTCGGACAGGGCGGGGGAGTGGGCCAGGATGGGCGCGGCCACGACGAAGGAATCGTCCCAGGCCAGGCGGCGGGCCAGGGCGGGCAGGGGCGGTTCGGCTTGCGCGACGCGGCCGGAGAGCTCGGCGCGGACGGCCTCCTCCATCTCGGCGGCCAGGGTGCTCAGCACCCCGTCGAACAGGGCCATCTCCTGCGGGCCGTGCGGCCCGGAGTGGGAGAAGAACAGGTCGGTGACCTCGCGCAACAGCTCCCGACGCCGGGCGCTCGATGGCTCCCGGGCCAGGGCGATCAGGTCATCGAGCTTGGAGGAGGGCGGCATTCCGGCTCCTAGTTGTCGTCTGGGTCGGCGTCGCGGGCGCCGCGCAGGATCGCGGTTCCGGTCTTGCCATTGGTCCGCACGACCCGATTGCGCGGCTCTGAGGAGGGCTCGCCGCCGACGCCGGAATCGATCGATGAGACCAGCTCCACGCTCTGCGCGTCGGCGTCCGACACGGGGGCGGGCGTCGGGTCGGGGCGCAGACCGAACTGGCGATGCAGGGAGTAGTAGCGGGCGGTCTGCGGCTGGGCCGCCGACATCATCGCCACCCGCTGCGGTTCGCGCGGGTCGGTCGGGTCCGGCTGGGCGTTCGGCAGGGGCGTGGGCTCCGAGATCCGCGCCTGGGGCGGGGGGGCGTAGATCGAGGTCGGCGGCGCGGGGGGCATGCCTTGGGGCGAGAGCGCTTGCGGATTGTTCACCAGCGGCTGGGCGACCTGAGGCGGCAGGGAGCCCGGCCCCGCCAGTTGGGGCGGCACAGTGTTGGTCGGATAGACCCCGCTCGGAGCGGTCGCCGTCGAGCCTGGGGCGGCCATGGGCGCGCCCGGCGCCGGGGCGAAATAGGGCTGCGGCTGGAAGGGCTGGGTGAAGGTGGCCTGGGCCTGCTGCGGCGCCTGGGGGGCTTGGGGAGGCTGGGGAGGCTGGGGCGCTTGGGGCGCATAATAGGGCTGCTGCGGCGGCGGCATCTGGGCCGCGTATCCGTATGGAGTCATCGGCTGCTGCGGCGCCGCCGCCTGGGGCTGTGGCGCGTAGCCGTACTGGGGCGCGTACTGGGGGGGCCGGGCCTGGGGATACATGGTCGCGCGCCGCTCGACGGCGTATGGCGCGGGGGGCGCCCCGCGGCTCTGGGCGTAGGGGGCGGGCTGCAGCTGCGCGCCATAGGCCGGGCGGGCCTGGACGTAGCGCGGATAGCCGTAGCCGCCGGCCTGGGGCGGCGACTGGGGCGGGATGGTCTTGCCGGTCCAGGTCAGGACGCGCGAGGATTGGGGCTGCTGGGGGACGGGCTGGGCGTAGGTCCCCACCCCGCCGTAGCGGTCGACCTGGGCCGCGGCCGGGGCGACCGCGCAGAGGCCAAGGAGCGCCGAGGTCGCGATAAGGATGTGGCGCATGGCGGACTCTCCGGGTTCGGTAGCGTTTCCCCCGGGCGAGAAGCTAGGCCCACGCGCTTAACGCCGGCCTAATCACGTCCCCGCCACACGGCGAGGAGCCGTCGCTCCGCCAGCTGCAACAGGCCGTAGAGTCCGGCCCCCAGGATGGCGAGGGCGAAGAGGGCGGCGAACATCTCGGCGGTGCGCAGCCGGTTGCCGGCTTCCAGGATGCGCCAGGCCAGCCCTTGCGCCCCGCCGGAGCCGGCGACGAACTCGGCGACCACCGCCCCGATCACCGATTGGCCGGCGGCGACCTTGATCCCCCCGATCACGAAGGGCACGGACGCCGGGACCTTCAACCGCGCCAGCCGCTGCAGCGGCCCCGCGCCATAGAGGTCGAACAGGCGCTGCAGGTCGGGGTCGGCTGACTTCAGGCCGGTGAGCGCGCCGGAGAACACCGGGAAGAAGGCGACCACCGCGGCCAGGAGGGTGATGGCGCGCTCCGGATGGTCGAGGCCGGCCCAGATGACGACCAGGGGCGCCACGGCGACCACCGGGGTCACCTGCAGGCTGACGGCCAGCGGCGAGACGGCCCGCTCGACCACCGGCGACAGGGCCGTCAGCAGCGCCAGGGGCAGGGCGAAGGCCAGGGCCAGGGCGAGGGCGCACAGGGCCATGAAGAGGGTGTTCCACGCCGAGACCAGCAGTAGGGGCGCATTGGCCGCGAAGGCGGCCGCGACCGCCGACGGGGAGGGCAGGAGGTAGGCGGGAATCTGGAGCCGGCGGCAGGCGAACTCCCAGGCGCCGAGGAGGAGCGCGACCAGGACGACCGGGGCGACGAGCGAGAGGAGGCGGGTCATGAGCGGCGCCGGCGTGCGGCGGCCTCGTCCTTCGACAGGCTCAGGATGAGGCCGAATCGAAGCGGCGTGGGTGTAGAAAGCCTCATCCTGAGCTTGTCGAAGGACGGGGCTTTCGGTTCCGCGACCTTAGCCATCACGCCGCCTTCCCCGTCACCGCGGCCTCCAGCGCCGCGGAGACCCGCTCGGCGGTTTCGCGGAACTCGGGCGAGGCGCGAAAGCCCGGCGGGCGGGGCAGGGGGCCAGCGACCTCGAAGGTGGCGGCGATACGCCCCGGCCCGGGGGTCAGCACCAGGACCCGCTGGGCCATGTAGACCGCCTCCTCGACGTTGTGGGTGACGAAGACCATGGCCGGCTTGACCTTGGCCCAGAGGCTGAGGACGTCGTCGGCGAGGCGGCGGCGGGTGATCTCGTCCAGGGCCGCGAAGGGCTCGTCGAGGAGCAGCACCCGCGGCCGGGTGACCAGGGCGCGGGCCAGGGACGCGCGCATGGCCATGCCGCCGGAAAGCTGAGCGGGGCGCAGGTGTTCACTGTTGGATAGGCCGACGCGGGCTAGTGCCGCCCCGGCGCGGGCCCGCGCCTCGCGGCGGTCCACGCCCGCAAGCTCCAACGGCAAGGCGACATTGGTCAGGGCGCTGGCCCAGGGCGCTAGGGTGGGGGCCTGAAACACCAAGGCGGTCTCGCCCCGATTGGCGGTGCGCACCACGTCGCCTCGGCTCGGCGCCTCCAGCCCAGCCAGCAGGCGCAGGGCGGTGGACTTGCCGCAGCCGGACGGGCCGACGATGGCCAGGCTGTCGCCCGCCTCGACGCCGAGGTCGATCGGCCCGAGCGCCGGGCGGCCGCGATAATCGACCTCGGCCGCGATCAGGCCGGCCAGGGGCAGGATCACGGGATGGCTTCGATCTTGGGCAGGAAGGCCAGGGTGTAGGCGGCCGTGTAGTCGAGCGTCGCAGGATAAACGCCCTGGCCCGCCGCCACGTCGAAGAAGGCCTTCCACCGGGCGTCGGTCATGGCCCCTATGCCAAGCTGCTGCGCGTCGCCGGAGTCCACGATGCCATAGGACTTCAGCTTGGCCCGCGCCTGGTCGAGGACGTCCTGGGCCATGTCCGGATTGTCCTTGCGGATCAGGGCGTTCCCCGGCGCCGGATCGCCGTCCAGATAACTCTTCCAGCCGGCGGCCGTGGCGTCGACGAAGGCCTGCACCTGCGGGGCCTGCTCGGTGATCAGGCTGTTCCTGGCCAGGACCATGGCGGCGTATCCGGGGTAGCCATTGTCGGCGAGGAGGAAGATCGCCGGCTTGATCCCGGCCTCCTTCTCGATGGTGTAGGGCTCGCTTGTGACATAGCCCTGCTGCACAGCGCGCTTGTCGGCCAGGAACGGGGCCGCGTTGAAGGTGTATTTGCGCACCTGGGCGTCGGTGAAGCCGTACTTGGCTTTCAGCCACACCCAGAAGGCGGTGACCGAGGCGTCGGCCAGCAGGATCGGGCGGCCCTTCATGTCGGCGATGGAGGCGACGCCCGCGTCCGGGTGGGCGATCAGGACCTGGGGATCCTTCTGGAAGGCGGCCATGACGGCGGTGACCGGCGCCTTTTCGGCGGCGAGGTTGAGCACGATGAAGGCGTTCGAGCCAACGCCGAAGTCGGCCGCGCCGGAGGCCAAAAGCTGGGGCACGTTCACGCCCGGCCCGCCCTGGATGATCTGAACGTCGAGGCCCCGGCGGGAATATTCGCCGGTGGCGACCGCCTGGTAGAACCCGCCGTGCTCGGCCTCGGCCCGCCAGTCGGTGGCCAGCCTGAGCTTGGTCAGGGGCGGGGCGCCGGCGTCCTTGGGCTGTTCCTTGCGCGAGCAGGCGGCCACGAGCCCCGCCGCCAGGGCGCCGGTCAGAAGGCGGCGGTTGATCATCATGGCGGGCCCCGTGTCTGAACGGGTCGAACCTAAGCCGTGACGTCGCCTTGTCCAAGCGCCGGTGGTTCGGGATTTGGGGGCCGGAAATAGCAAGGGGCCGACACGGGGGTCGCCCCCTGCATCGGCCTCTCACCTGAGCCCTCCCGAAGGAGAACCCGAGTCGAGAGGCGTCCGATTCAGCGTGTCAGGTTTCCCTGACGTTCGCCCCTTCTGGGCAGGCCCCTGGAGAGTTGGGGCTATGGGGGTCGCCCCCTTCGCCTTGCCTTCCGGCGCCCTCTCTCCGCGTTCTACCCGGGTTTCCCCGGTCCGGCGGCGGCGAGTTCCTTTCGACAATTGAAGAGTGCGCCGCGAATTCTGGTCCGGCAAGCATGGCGGGCGGTCGTGGTGTGATCAAATCCAGTCGACCGGTGGATAAATCGGTGCAGAACCCAGCTCGATCTACAGCAAATCCAGTCCCGGAAAGGATTCGTGTTGTCCACAGAAACCATCATGCGCGGGGTTTGCCCGAGCGTGACGACTCTATGGAGGGGGTCCAGAAACGAGCAAGGGGTCGATGCTAAGGTTGCCCCTCGCATCGACCCCTCACCGTGGTTCTCCGTGAAGAGAACCCAAGTCTGGAGGCGTCCGATCTGGCGGCTCCGGGTCGCCCCGAACTTCACCATCTCTGGACCGTTGCTTTAGAACAAGCTCAGGGTTTCCCCTCGGCCTGTCTTCCGGCTCCGTCTTTCCGTCTTCGTCCCGGGTTTCCCCGTTTCGTCGGCGGTCAGTTCCTTTCGACAGTTGAAGGGTGCGCCCCGATTGCTTGGTCGGCAAGCGGGGGAATCTACGCCCCTGTGACCCATTTGACGGCCGCAGTGGACAAGCCGGTGAGAAAGCCGCTAAACGATTGTAAGTGCAGATAAAAATTATCCACAGTCAAACTAAACGCCGAGGGCTTCGCGCTTCTCTTCCAGCGCCATCCACTCGTCTTCGGCCGCGGCGAGCGTGGCGCGGGCCGCGTCCAGCGCCTTCATCAGCCGGTCGAAGCCGGCGGGGTCGCGGGCATACAGACCAGGGTCGTGCAGCTTTTCTTCCTGGGCGGCGATCTCACGGGGCAGGCGGGCGACCAGGCTCTCCAACTCCTCGAGGCGGCGCTGGTCCTTGTAGGACAGCTTGGCCGCCTTCTTGGGCGCGGCCTCGACCGGAGCGGTCGCCTTCTTTTCCGGGACGGCCGCGGCGACGGTGCGCGAGGGCTCGGTGAAGAAGCCCGGGTTCTGGCGCAGGAAGTCCTGCCAGCCGCCGGGGGTCTCGACGACCCGGCCGCGCCCGTCGAGGGCGATGGTCGAGGTGGCGAGGCGGTCGATGAAGTCGCGGTCGTGGCTGACCAGGAGCAGGGTGCCCTCGTAGTCGGCCAGCATCTCCTCCAGAAGGTCCAGGGTCTCGATGTCGAGGTCGTTGGTCGGCTCGTCGAGCACCAGGAGATTGGCGGGCTTGGTCAGGGCCCGGGCCAGCAGCAGGCGGTTGCGCTCGCCGCCGGACAGGCTGGCGACGGGCTGGCGCAGCTGGCTGTCCTTGAACAGGAACTCCTTGGCGTAGGCGGCCACGTGCTTGGGCTGGCCGCGGACCAGCAGCTGGTCGCCGCCGCCCGGGACCAGCACCTCCCACAGGGTGGTCGAGGCCGACAGCTCGGCCCGGGCCTGGTCGAGGTAGGCGATCTCCAGCCCGGTCCCCAGCCGCACCGCGCCTTCGTCGGGGGCGATCTCGCCCAGCAGCAGCTTGACCAGGGTGGTCTTGCCCGCCCCGTTCGGCCCGACCACCGCCACCCGGTCGCCGCGGACGATGCGGGTGGAGAAGTTGCTGACCAGGGTTCGCGTCCCATAGGTCTTGGATATGCCCTTGGCCTCGGCGACCAGCTTGCCGGACATCCCGCCGGAATCGAGCGCCATCTCCAGCGGCCGGGTCTGGTCCTTCAGGATGGCGGTCTTGGTCTGGCGCATGGCGGCCAGGGCCCGGGCGCGGCCCTCGTTGCGGGTGCGGCGGGCGGTGATGGAGCGGGTGGCCGCATAGGCCTCGCGCTCGATGGTCTTCTCCAGCCGCCGCAGGGTCTCGGCCTCCTCGGCCTCGACCTTCTCGGCCCAGGCCTCGAAGGCCGAAAAGCCCTTGTCCAGGGTGCGGACCTTGCGATGGGCCAGCCAGAAGCAGCGGGTGGTGATGCGGTCGAGGAAGGCGCGGTCGTGGCTGACGATCAGGGCCGCGGCGCGGGAGGCGGCCAGGGTCCGCTCCAGGGTCTCGATGGCCAGGATGTCGAGGTGGTTGGTCGGCTCGTCCAGCAGGATCAGGTCGGGCGCCTCGGCGAAGGCCTTGGCCAGGGCCGCGCGGCGGATCTCGCCGCCGGACAGCCCCTGGCAGTCGCGGGCGGGATCCAGGCCGAAGGCCTCCAGCTCGGCCTCGGCCTCATGGCGCTCGGCCCCGCCCGAGGACGCGAAGTCGGCCAGGGTCTCCCCCGCCACCACCGGTTCTTGCGGCACGAAGGCGATGCGGGTCCCAGGCTGGAGGAAGCGCTCGCCGTCGTCGGCCTCGATCTGGCCGGCCAGCACCTTCAAGAGGGTCGACTTGCCCGCGCCATTGCGGCCGACCAGACAGGCGCGGACCCGAGCCTCGAGGCCCAGGTCCACCCCGTCGAACAGCTGCAGGGCGCCGTCGGCGAGGCGTACGCCGCGCAGGGCCGCGATCGGCGGTCGCGCCGCGCCTTTCTGACTGGGCGCGCGGCTCATTGTACGATTTCCGGTTCCACGACTTCGGGAGGGGCGGCGAGGCTTTCGAAGGTCGCCGAAAGGTCGTTGTAGAAGGCCGCCCGCGCCTCGTCGATCACCTGGCCGGGGGCGGGGTCGAAGTCGCGCACGGGCAGGCCCTGGTGGGCGGCGGTCATGAACCGTTTCCACACCGAGGCGGCCACGTCGCCGCCGCCCACGTCGCGCATCGGCCGGGCGCGGTCGTCGCCGATCCACACCCCGGCCACGATGTCGGGGGTGAAGCCGATGAACCAGGCGTCGCGGTTATCCTGGTTGGTGCCGGTCTTGCCGGCCGCCGGTCGGCCTATGGCGGCGCGCCTGCCGGTGCCGCGTTGGATCACGCCTTCCATCATGCGCACCATCTGCCCGCTCAGGGCCGCCGGGTAAACCGGCGCCGGCGCACTTCCGCTGCGCCGATAGAGCACGACCCCCTCCGGCGTGGCGATCTGCTCGATCAGCCAGGGCAGGGAGCTGCGCCCGCCCTGCTGGAACACCTGATAGCCGGAGACGAGGTGGATCAGGCTGGTCTCGTAGGAGCCCAGGGCCACGGAGGGGCGCGGCTGGGGCGGGATCTCGGACAGGCCGAAGCGCCGGGCCAGGGTGGCGACCTTCCCGGCCCCGACCTCCTGGGTCAGCTTGACCGGCACGGTGTTGATCGACCGGGCGAAGGCGTCGGCCAGGGTGACTTCGCCGGAATAGCCGCCGCCATAGTTCTGCGGCGCCCAGTCGCCGATCCGGACCGGGCCGTCCACGCGGATGTCCTGGGGCTTCAGCCCGCCTTGAAGGGCGGCGGCGTAGACGAAGGGTTTGAAGGCCGAGCCGGGCTGGCGGCGGGCCTGGGTCGCCCGGTTGAAGGCGCTTTCCCGATGGTCCAGCCCGCCGACCATGGCCCGGATGGCGCCCTCGGGGCCCAGGGCGACCAGGGCCCCCTGGCTGGCGCCGCGGCTGGCGTTGGCGGCGGCCGCCTCACGGATCGCCGCGGCGGCCTCGCGCTGCAAGGGGCCGTCGAGGCTGAGGCGGACCACGAGGTCGGGCCGGCCGCCTGAGACCAGCTCGCGGGCGCGGATGGCGGCGAGGTCCAGGGCGTAGCCGAACACCCCCTCGGCCGGATTGTCGGGGGCGAGGCGCGGCGGCGCGGCGCGGGCCGCGGCCTGTTC
This sequence comes from Caulobacterales bacterium, assembly GCA_027312185.1. Classification (GTDB taxonomy): domain Bacteria; phylum Pseudomonadota; class Alphaproteobacteria; order Caulobacterales; family Caulobacteraceae; genus NCED01. The sequence goes on from DAICXL010000032.1 coordinate 18,332, forward strand.
GGTCAGGGTGATCCACTTCTCGCGCCGCATCCGCTCCAGGACCAGGCGCGAGCGGGTGATCGCCGCCGCCATGTCGTTGGTGGGCGCGAGGCGCGTGGGGGCCTTGGGCAGGGCGGCGAGCACCGCGGCCTCGGCCAGGGTGAGCCGGCGGGCGGGCTTGCCGAAATAGACCTGGGCCGCCGCCTCGATGCCATAGGCGCCGGCGCCGAAGTAGATGCGGTTCAGGTAGAGTTTGAGGATGTCGTCCTTGCCCATGCGCTGCTCGATGCGCATGGCCAGCACCGCCTCCTGGATCTTGCGGCGCAAGGTCTGCTCGGGGGTCAGGAACAGGGTGCGGGCGATCTGCTGGGTGATGGTCGAGCCGCCCTCGACGATGCGGCGGGCCTGCAGGTCGGCCTTGGCCGCGCGGGCGATGCCGATCAGGTCGACGCCGAAGTGGGAATAGAACCGGCGGTCCTCGGCGGCGAGGAAGGCGTGGGGCACATAGGGCGGCAGGTCGGCCAGGCGCAGCACCTCGCCCCTAGCCGGGCCGCGCCAGCCGATCTCGGTCCCGTTGCGGTCGTGGAATTCCATGCTGGGGGGCTGGTTCAGCCGCCAAAGCGCCGCCTGGTCCGGCGCCTGCGGCAGGTCGGCCAGGGCGAGGCGCCAGACCCACACCGCCAGCAGCACCCCCACCAGCACGCCGGCCGCGCCCATGACCCCGATCACGGCGATCGTCGCCCGGCGCTTGCGCGAGCGTCCGTGCGCGAGGTCTGCGCGGATTGGGGGAGGGGGGGCGTCGGACAAGGCGGATATCGGCCCTTCGGGTTCGGCGATGACGGGATCGGGCCTATATAGGCGGCCAGCCCTGCCCCTGCTCACGCGTATCGAGTCCCCACGATGAACGAAAAGCCCTTCTGGGAGGTCAAGCGGCTCGACCGGATGAGCAAGGGCGAGTGGGAGAGCCTGTGCGACGGCTGCGGCCGCTGCTGCCTGATCCGCTTCGAGGACGAGGACACCGGCACGGTCATGCCGACGCGGGTCGCCTGCCAGCTGTTCGACGACGCGACCTGCCGTTGTTCCGACTACGCGCGCCGCAAGCGCTATGTGCCCGACTGCGTGAAACTGACCCCCTGGAACATCGAGGCGCTGCAGTGGATGCCGCTGTCGTGCGCCTATCGCCGGCTGCACGAAGGGCGGGGCCTGCCCGACTGGCACCCCCTGGTCACCGGCGATCCCGAAAGCGTGCACCGGGCCGGGATCAGCATGCGCGGCCAGACCATTTCCGAGCGGGTGCTCGCCGCCCCCGAGGATGCGCTGGATTTCGAAGCGCCCGAGCTGCTCATCGACCCGGATCGGTGACGAATGCGGGTTCATTGAATCTTATGTGGCATTAATGCCACATAAGGCCTTGTAAGCCCGGGCCAATCGCTTAATTGAGGGCGACACGTTTCGAGGGGCTGTCTTTGGCGCAAGATCCTTATGCCGAGCTGGGCGTCGCCCGCGGCGCCGGGCAGGAAGACATCCGCAAGGCCTTCCGCAAGCTCGCCAAGCAGCTGCATCCCGACAAGAATCCGGGGGACAAGGCCTCGGAGGAGCGCTTCAAGCGCGTGAGCGCGGCCTTCGACATCCTGGGCGACCCGGAAAAGAAGGCCAAGTTCGACCGCGGCGAGATCGACGCCGACGGCCGCGAGACCATGCGCAGCCCGTTCGGCGGCGGCGGCGGCGGCGGTCCCTGGGGACCCCGTCCGGGCGCGCAGCACGGCGGGTTCGAGGGCGCCGACTTCGAAGACATTCTGGGCGAGGTGTTCGGCGCGCGGGGCGGCGGCTTCCGCCCCGGCGGCTTCACCCAGAAGGGCGCCGACCTCAGGGTCCGCATCGAGATCGAGCTGGAGGACGCCATCCGCGGGGCGACCAAGCGGATCGCCTTCTCCGATGGCCGCACGGTGGACGTCACCATTCCCAAGGGCGCCGCCGAGGGCCAGGTGCTGCGGCTGAAGGGCCAGGGCTCGCCCGGGCGCAGCGGCCAGAACGGCGACGCCCTGGTCGAACTCGTCATCCGCCCGCACCCGCTCTACCGGCGCGAAGGCCACGACCTGCACATGGACCTGCCGGTCTCGGTTCCCGACGCGGTGCTGGGCGCCAAGGTCGACGCCCCGACCCCCGAAGGGGTGGTCAGCCTGACCGTGCCCAAGGGCTCCAACTCGGGCACGGCCCTGCGCCTCAAGGGCCGCGGCGCCATCGACCCCGGTACGGGCCGGCGCGGCGACCTGTTCGCCCGGCTGGTGGTCACCCTGCCCGAGACCGTCGACCCCGAGCTGGAGCGCTTCGCCCAGACCTGGCGCGAAAAACGGCCCTACACGCCGCGACGGAAGGGCTGAGTTCGTCCGTTCATCGGGAAGGCGGCTTGAACACTGGCGCTTCCCAGTCGTTCAGGGCCTATTCAGTCGCGCCTCAATAGGAAGGGACCCATGAAGGTCCGAGCCGTATCCATTTTCTGCGCGGTCGCGACGATGCTTTCGCCCCTGGCCGCCCAAGCGCAGCCCCGGGGCGACAGCCTCGGCGCGGGCTGGCGTGAGCAGCAGGATGAGGCCCGCCGCGGCGTGCAGCAGGGCAACCTGCCGCTCGCCCAGGTGGTGGCGATCGTCGCCCGCCGCACGCCGGGCTCCCTGCTCGACGCCGGGCTGGAGGATGGTCCCGGCGGACGCCAGGTGTACCGTGTACGCTGGGCGGCCGCCGACGGCCGGCGGATCGACTATCTGGTGGACGCCCGCAGCGGCGCCATCATCAGCCCGTAAGGAAGCCGCATGCGAATCCTCCTGGTGGAAGACGACGCCGACCTGTCGCGTCAGCTCAAGCAGAGCCTCGGCGACGCCGGCTATGCGGTGGACCACGCCGCCGACGGTGAAGAGGCCTGGTTCCTGGGCGACACCGAACCCTATGACGTGATCGTGCTGGACCTGGGCCTGCCCAAGATCGACGGGGTGTCGGTGCTGGAGCGCTGGCGGCGCGAGGGCAAGGCGACGCCGGTCCTGATCCTGACCGCGCGCGGCGCCTGGTCGGACAAGGTGTCGGGCTTCGACGCCGGGGCCGACGACTATCTGACCAAACCCTTCCATACCGAAGAACTGCTGGCGCGGCTGCGGGCCCTGCTGCGCCGCTCGGCCGGCATCGCCTCGGCCACCCTGTCGTGTGGCGGCCTGCGCCTGGACCCGCGTGCGGCGCGGGCCAATGTCAACGGCGAGCCCCTGCGCCTGACCTCGCTGGAGTACCGGCTGCTGCACTATATGATGATGCACCAGGGCCGGGTCATCAGCCGTACGGAGCTGGTCGAACATCTGTACGATCAGGATTTCGACCGGGATTCCAACACCATCGAGGTCTTCATCGGCCGGCTGCGCAAGAAGATCGGATCCGACCGGATCGAGACCGTGCGCGGCCTGGGCTATCGCCTGGCGCCCCTGACGGGCGAGTCCGAGGCGGCGTGATCACCCTTCAATGACCGAAGCGGGGGCTGAGGCGCGTCGGACGCCGCCCGGCGGCTGGGGCCGCTGGTTCGGGCGGCCGGGCAGGTCGCTGACGCGGCGGCTGATCTGGCTGGCCGCCGGCTGGATCCTGCTGGCCCTGGTGGCGACGGGCTTCGTCCTGACCAACCAGTTCCAGGAATCGGCCCTGCGCCGTCTGGGCAATGTGCTGAGCGAGACCACCGACGAGCTGGTGGTGCGCACGGTGACGGCGGGCGGCAAGGTCATCACGCCCCAGATCATGGACGCCCCCACCCTGCGGGTGTTTTCCGGCAAATACTGGATGACGGCCGAGCCGACTTTGGCCGGGAGCCTGCGGATCATCACCCGCTCGGACTCGCTGTACGGCGAGGACCTGACGGTGCCGGCGGACCTGCCGGGGCGGCTGGACGACGCCTATGGCCAGACCATCACCTATAACGCCACAGGCCCGGCGGGCGAGCCGCTGCGGGTGGCGGCCAGCATGAAGTCCCTGCCGGGACGGACCACGCCGGTGGTCTTCTTCGCCGCCATCGACCGGTCCAACGTCGACGTGGACACCCGCCAGTTCGCCACCCTGACCTGGATCGCCTTGCTGATCCTGGGCTTCATCTTGGTGTCGGCGGTCTTCATTCAGGTTCAGGTGGGCTTGAGGCCCCTGTACGACCTGCGCAACGAGATCGCGGCCGTGCGCCACGGCCAGGCGGCGCGGATCGAACGGTCCTATCCGCTGGAGATCCAGCCCCTGGCCGAACAGGTCAACCGCCTGCTGGACCATAACCAGGAGGTGGTGGAGCGCCAGCGCACCCATGTCGGCAATCTGGCCCATGCGCTGAAGACCCCGATCTCGGTCATGCTGGCCGAGGCCGGGACCGCCGAGGGGCAGTTGCCCGAACTTGTCCGGCGTCAGACCAAGGTCATGCAGGGCCAGGTCGATCACCACCTGCGCCGCGCCCGCGCCGCCGCCCGCGCCGCCCACGGCCTGGGCGAGACCACGCCGGTGCCCGAGGTGCTGGACGAGCTGGCGGTCATGATCGAACAGGTGTTCCGCGACAAGGGCGCCGAGATCGACTGGCGCGCGCCCGACGACCTGGCCTTCCTGGGCGAACGGCAGGACCTGCAG
>DAICXL010000033.1:0-427 GCA_027312185.1 Caulobacterales bacterium
GATCACCGCCTGGGATTTGCTGATCGCGTCGATCTGACCCTGGGCGTCGGCCGCGGCCAGTTTCGCCGCGGTGACGTCGGTGGCGTACTTCACCACCATCATCGGCTTGCCGTTCTGATCGAAGATCGGATTGTAGCTCGCTTCGATCCAGACCTCGCGGCCGCCCTTGGCGATGCGCTTGTACTGGCCGGCGTCGAACTCGCCGCGGCGCAGCTTGTCCCAGAAGCCCTTGTACTCGGCCGACTGGCGATAGACCGGATCGACGAACATGCCGTGGTGCTGGCCGCGGATCTCGCCGAGCGTGTAGCCCAGGGTGGTGAGGAAGTTTTCGTTGGCGTGCTGGATCGTGCCGTCGAGGGCGAACTCGATGACCGCCTGAGCCTTGTCTATGGCCGCCAGCATCCCGGCCTGCATGCGGGCTTCGGTG
>DAICXL010000033.1:437-22563 GCA_027312185.1 Caulobacterales bacterium
TTGTTCCACTCCAGCACGCTCCCGACATACTCGCCAGAGGCGTCGAGAACCGAAGAGATGGTCAGCGAGAACCGCAGATCGCCTACGGAAATCTCGGCCTTGTGGGGTTCCCGGCTGGGCTGGGCCAGCATGCGGCGCTGGTGCGACGGGGTCTTGTGAAAGACATCGATCGACCCGCCGACCAGGCTCCTGAAGTCGATGCCGGGATAGGCCTTGCCGAACACTTCCGCGTTCTCGGCGAGCAGGTCCTCGGTCGCCCTGTTGACATAGGTGATGATGAAGTCGCGATCGACCATCATGATCGGCACGGAGGCGCTCTCGACCGCGGCGCGGATCGCGGCGACCTCATCGAACGTGGTCAGGTCTTCGGCCATGTCGGCCGCGCGGGCAGCTGCTGAGCGAGACATCTATTCTTCCTTCTGCTCCAAAGACTGGGGCGGTTGCGTTCCGGACTCAGATCGACCCAGGGCGTCTTGCCGAGGGCTCATGCATGTCGGTCGTTCGGCGCCGGGCATGGTCGGCGTACTCACGCGGCCTGTTGAGCGGGGGGAACGAGCGTCAGCACCTCCCCCACGTGAAGGGTGAGAAGCAGGCCTTCTTCCAGCCGGTAGAGGCCGTGGCACATGGCGCGCCACGCCGGCGACAGGGTCACCGGCGTGGGTTCGAAGGCGCTGGCGGAGAGCCAGAGCACATCCCCGACGTCGTCGACGACGAGGGCGTAGAGCTCGCCCCGATGCTCCACGATGACGCTCATGAAGCTGTCGTCAGGCGCGCGGGGCTCCATCTTCAGGCGCCGGCGCATGTCGATGGCGGTGACGATCCGGCCTCGCAGGTTCAGCGATCCGGCCACCTCCGGCGGCGCCAGGGGCACGCGGTTGATGGGGGTTTGTGCGATCACGTCCTGCACCTGCAAGACCGGCACGCCAAAGATCTGGCGGCCGACCTTGATGGAGACCAGCCCCTCCGTTGAAGCCGCGCTGTTCAGGGCGATGTTGGGGTCCGAAGTCATGCGACGCCTTTCAGCCCGCCGAGGGCGTCGGAGACGGTGTCCAGCAGAGTGGTGCGGTCGAGGCCAGCCCCGGCCCCCTTGGCGACCCCGTTCTGCAGAGCCAGGCTGAGCATGGGCACGGCGTGCCACTTGTCGGCCCGCGCGAAGGCGGTGGCCAATCCCCGGGCCTCATCGGGGTCGGAGGTGTCGGCCATGATGAGCTGGAAGCGCTCACCGGCGTCATAGAGCGCCAGAGCGGCTTCCGGATTGGCCGCCACGGTGACCTCATAGCCGGCCTGCGCCAGCAGGGGCCGCAGCAGGAACTGGGAGAACGGGCTCTGGTCGATGACCAGAAGCCGCCTGTCGGCGGCCGCCGTGGATGCCCGCCCCTCGGGTGCGGCCGCGGGGGATGGCGGGGCCGCGGCGGACGCCGGCTCCGCATGGTTGAGCGTCCTGCGCCAGTAGTAGGCGACGTCGATCATCTCGGTGGCGCGACCGTCGATGATCAGGCTGCCGCGGGCGCCGGGGCTGGCGGACTCCAGCGCTACGGGCACGACGGTCTCGACGATGTCGACGATCTCGGTGACCAGCAGGCCGATGGCCCGGTCCTCGCGGGTGAACACCAGCAAAGGCCGCAAGCCCGGCCCATCCCAGCTCTCCACAGGCTGAGCGTCAGTCGACACGATGGGCATCAGCTTGCCGCGGTACTGGATGACGGTGCGGCCCTCGACCCGCTCGATCTGGTGGGCCCCGACCTCCTCGATGCGGGACACGCTGGCCAGCGGAGCCGCCTTGAGCGTGTCGTTGGCCGCCCGGAAGACCAGTATGGCCGCCCCCTCCTCGCCCTGGGCGCGCTCGACCGTCACCTCGTCCTGGAGCCCCGCGCCCTGTCCGGCGCCGGTCTCGATGGAGACGCCCTTGAGGTCGAGGATCAGGATCACCGCGCCGTCGCCGAGGATGGTTGCGCCGGAGTAGAGCTTGAGGTGGCGAAGCACCGAAGCCACGGGCTTGACCACGATCTCCTCGGTGTCGAACACCCGGTCGACGATCACGCCGAAGGTGAAGGCGCCGACACGCGCCACGACGATGCAGGTCTCGGTGGGCGGCTCGTCCGCGGGCTGCAGCCCAAGCAGGGTCTGCAGCGACACCAGGGGCAGAAGCCGGTCACGCAGGCGCAGCACGGCCGTGCCGTCGATGTGCTCGATCGTGCGACCCGAGGCGCCGCTGGCGCTGACCAATTCGACCACGCTGGACTGCGGCATGGCGAAGCGCTCGCCGCAACACTCGACGATCAAGGCCGATACGATGGTCAGGGTCAGCGGAATGCGGATGGTGAAGCGCGTTCCGGCGCCCTCGGCCGACGACAGGTCGACCGCGCCGCCGATCCGCTCGATATTGGTCCGAACGACATCCATGCCGACGCCGCGCCCGGACACCGAGGTCACCTGATCCGCCGTCGAGAACCCGGCCAGGAAAATCAGCTGGCGCGCCTCGGCGTCCGACATCTGTTCGGCCTGCGAGGGAGACAGAAGGCCCGACCCCACCGCCTTGGCGCGAATCTTGTCGGGCGACAGGCCGCGGCCGTCGTCGGCCACCTCGATCATGATGGCGCCGCCCTCGTGGCGGGCCTGAAGCGTGATGCAGCCGCTCTCGGACTTGCCGGCGGCGAGGCGCTCGGCTGGCCCTTCCAGGCCATGATCCGCGGCGTTGCGGATCATGTGGGTGAGCGGGTCCTTGATGAGTTCGAGCACCTGACGGTCGAGCTCTGTCTCCTGGCCGATCATCACCAGGTCGATCTGCTTGCCCAGCTCCTGGGCGAGGTCGCGCACCATCCGCGGGAGCTTGGCCCACGCGCCGCTGATCGGCTGCATGCGGGTGGCCATCACCCCTTCCTGCAACTCGCTGGTGACCTGGTTGAGCCGGTTGAGCGGGGCCGCGAAGGGGCTGTCGGTCTCCAGCCTCAAGGTCTGGATGAGCTGGTTACGGATCAGCACCAACTCGCTGACCACCGTCATCAGGTGTTCCAGGGCGTCGAGGCTGACCCTGATGGTCTGGGCCGGCCCGGCCGGCTCCGCGGCTGGCGCGGCGCCAGGTGAAGCGCCGCTGGGCGGAGCGGCCGGCGGGGGCTGAACAACGACGGCCGCCAGCTCAGGCTCAGGCGGGGGCGGGGGCGCGGGCGCGGGCGCGGGCGGCGGGCCCGCCGTGAGCTTCATCTTCGGCGCCGGAGGCTCCAGGGCCAGGACCCGCAGGGCGTCGATCGCCGGTTCGGCCACGTCGAGGCTGCGCAGGGCCTCGGCCACCAGCTCGAACGTCGCGGCGACCATGGAAGGGCTCAGCGGTTCGATAGCGAACTCGGCCCAGGCCTTGGTGAAGACGCCGCCCGTGCGGACCTTCCGCGCCAGATCGGCGAGGCTGTTCCGGACGGCCGCCTGGAGGCGGTCGGGATCGACCTGCGCGAACAGGGTCCCCAGGCCGGCGTCGGCCTGAGCCTGCTGGACGACGGTCTCGCACGCCGCGTCGAGGGTCGCGTCGCCGCCGAGCTGCTCGATCAGGCTGCGCGGATCCGGAGCGGCGGCAGGTTCGGGCGGCGCTTCGGTTCTGGCCTCGGCCTCGGCGTGAAGCACGGCGTCCAGGCGGGCGATGAGGGCGCTGTCGTCGCCTGGCGGTTCGGCTCCGGTCTCGGCCAGGGCGTCGGTCAGCGCCCGGATCAGGTCAAGCGCGTCAAGCACGGCGGAGACAGCGACCCGGTCGACGGGCGCCGCGCCGTCCCTGAATCCCCCCAGGACATTCTCTGCAGCGTGGGCCACGGCCTGCAGCCGGACGAGGCCCAGGAACCCGCAAGTGCCTTTGATGGTGTGGATGAGCCGGAAGATGCCGCTCAGGGTTTCAGGATCGTCAGGGCGCTGCTCGAAGCGGACGAGTTCGCTGTCGAGGGCCTCTAGCCCCTCACGCGTCTCGGCAATGAAATCGCCTACCAGGTCGTCCACCAGCCACCCTCGCCTCGGCATCACCGACTGACGTCGGCGCCAGGTAACGAGACATGGGAATGGTTAACGAGGCTCTAATTTATACAGTTGTCCGAAATCTATACGCTAACGCCAAAAGCATAATCGCGAACACTGGACAAAAAATATGTGAAGCCTAGTCAAATTACACTAAGCTGGCTCATTTGTTACCCCAGAGGGGTAAAAATATACGCAGGCGGAATATCCGGTGAACTTGCAGAGCACCACGCCGCACATGATCAGTACATGGTTAGTCACATATTGTTAAGCCTGCAATCGAACTGTCTGGCCACGAACGATGAGGTTCGGCGGATACGGCATGAGGTCCGGATGGCGATCGACAAATCGATGAACGTGCTGGTCGTCGACGACTACAAGACGATGATCCGGATCGTGCGGGGGCTGCTCGAGCAACTCGGCTTCACCAACGTCGACGACGCGACGGACGGCCCCACCGCCCTGGAGAAAATCCAAAGCAAGGACTACGGCCTGATCCTCTCGGACTGGAACATGAGCCCCATGACCGGCTTTGAGTTGCTGAAGGCGGTGCGCGCCGAACCGCGGACCCGCGGCATCCCGTTCGTGATGGTCACCGCCGAGGCCAAGACCGAGAACGTGGTCGCCGCGCGCCAGGCCGGGGTCAACAACTACATCATCAAGCCCTTCACCCTCGCCGTCCTCAAGCAGAAGCTCGCCAACGTGTTCGGGGAGATCTGAGGTGTCGGCGGGCGGTGCGCACGAGATCATCGGGACGATCCGCGCGGAGGTCGAGGCCGCGACCGACGTGATGCTGTCGGCGGCCGAGAAGGGGCTGCGCGACCTGACCGCCGCCCGCTCCGGTCAGGAGGCGGCCTTCGACAGGCTCGAACAGAGTCTCTGCGCCATCCTCGAGGCCTGCGCCTTCCAGGACATCACCGGACAGAGACTGAGCCGGCTGGAGGAGATCATCGGCGCAGGGTCGGCCCCGCCCTCCGGCGGCGACGCCCTGCTGAACGGGCCCGCCCTGCCCGGCGCCGGCCTAGACCAGGCCGCGGCCAACGGCCTCATAGGCGACGCGGCCTAGCGACCCGCGGCACGCCCAGGAACAGCGACCGCCATGCCGCCGTCTTCGAGCCGGATCGACCTGCGCAGAGCCAGTATCCTGATCGTGGACGACAACCTCCACGCCCTGGAGCTGCTGTCCCAGATCCTGCTCGGGTTTCGCGTCGAGAACGCCAAGGCCTGCAGCTCGCCGGCCGAGGCGAGGGCGCTCCTCACCCAGACCCACTTCGACCTCCTCATCATCGACGGTGAAATGCCGAACGAGGACGGGATCAACCTGACCCAGCATATCCGCCGGCACGCCGACCAGCCCAACTATATGGCGCCGATCATCCTGGTGAGCGGCCACACCCCGGTCGCCAAGGTGATCAACGCCCGGGACGCCGGCGCCAACACGCTAATCAAGAAGCCCGTCGCCCCGGCCGTCCTGCTGGGCCGCATCGAGCGCCTGGCCCGCCAGACGCGCCAGTTCATCGCTACGGAGCGTTACGCCGGACCGGATCGGCGCTTCAGGAGCCGGCCCCTGCCGCCGGGCGCCGAAGAGCGCCGGGCCGAAGCGCTGGCCCTGACGGCGGTCCCGGACCGGGCCCTGTCGCAAGACGATGTCAACGCGCTGTTCGGTTAGGAAGCCCATGACCGTAGTCCGCATCTTCACGCCCGAGAATCGGCTGGCGAGTATCCTTCACTCACGAGAAGCGCCCACCGGCGCGGAGCTGGTCACCGCCGCGGAGAGCCGCGTCGACGACCTGCGGGGCGTCATCCTCAGCTACGTCGCCGCCAAGCAGAAGGAGATCGCCGCCTACGCCGCGCTGGGAGATGACGTGCTCTTCGCCGAATGCCGCACCCTGGGCGACACGGCGCTCAATGTGGCTGAGGTCGCGGGCGCCGCCGGCCTGGAGGCGGTCGGCGAGATCGCGCGCGGGATCAGCGCCATGATCGACAGCCTGAAGACCTGCGGCATCTGGCACACCGCCGCCCTGCGGCTCCACATCAACGCCCTCGGCCTGATCGATCAGGTCTCCGGAGCCGATCCGGCGGCGGGCGCCCTGGTGTTGAAGCGACTGCAGGCGATGCGCGAGGCGATCGGCATCGTGGAATGACGTTCCGGCAGGTTTGAACGGAGCGGCGGGGACGGCCAAGGAATTCGCGGACCGGGCGAGCCGGATTGTATGCGGGGCTCAATGCTGCTTTTGACCCTCCGCAACCTCATACCATTCGCACTTTAGTACGGAGGTTCAGTCCCGGCCGTGCAGACGGCCGATCGTATTTCTGCGTTCTGGCGGCCCCAGTAGCATCGAACTTCCTGCGAATGCATGATCGCCATGAAAGTCCTGTTCGTCGAAGACCAGATTTTTTGCCAGGAGGCCTTCGCTGATCTCCTGAGAACCCTCTTCGGGCCTATCGACGTCGATTGCGCTACGACCGTTGCGGCGGCGCTCGAGAAGCTGGCAGCCGGCCCGGCCGACCTGATCCTGGTGGACTTCTCCAGTGGCGACGTGTGCGGCCAGCCGGGGATCGAAGGCATCGTCCACGCCGCCGGCGAGGCCCGGGTCATCGCGATGGACGGACGCCCGCTCGTCCTGCATTTCCGCCGCGCCCGGGCCGCCGGGGCGCACGGCTACATCTCGAAGACGTCTCCCCGCTCGGTCATCGGTGAAGCGATCGTCAGGGTGGCGTCCGGGGAAGACTGGTTCCCGGAAATCCCCGCCCGATCGGCCGCGTCGCACCCATCGGCGGCCCTGTCGCCCCGGCAGACCGAAGTGTTCAACCTCCTTCTCCAGGGGCTCACCAACGCCGAGATCGCCTCCAGCCTCGGCATTTCTCTGGCCACGGCCAAGCTGCACGTCCACGCGGTGCTCAAGGCCACCCGGGCGAGAAGCCGTACCGAACTGGTGCTGATGGGCGGCCGCCCGTTCAGCTGAACTCGCGCGATCGGGCCCAGGTGTCCTTCTCGTCCGGCCGGCCGCCAGGCCCGGCCCGCCTGATCGCACCCTCTAATTGCGAATGACTTGCAGAGTCAGTCGCAATTGAATTAGAAGGCGGTCCTTCGGCAAGGGGACGTCATGAAACTTGGTTACTGGGGCGCGTCGCTGACGGCGCTGACGATGTGCGCGACGCCGGCTCTGGCGCAGGAGGCGCTCGCCGCCGCCGCCGCGAACCTGGACGAGGTCGTGGTCACCGCGACCGGCCGCAGCAGCGCCACCTCGACCACCAAGACCGACACGCCGATCATCGAGTCGCCGCAGTCGATCTCGATCATCAGTCGCGAAGAGATCGACCTGCGCGCCTCGCCGACGATCGCCGACGCCCTGAGCTACACCGCCGGGGTCCAGGCCGAGGCGTTCGGCATCGACAGCCGGGTCGACGAGGTCTCGGTGCGCGGGTTCGGGGCCGGCGGCTTCTCATCGAACAACAACTTCGTCGACGGCCTTCGCCTGCCCTCGGGCGGGCAATGGACCCGTCCCGGGTTCGACCCCTTCGCGCTGCAGCAAATCGAGGTGCTGAAGGGCCCCTCGGGAGCGCTCTACGGCCAGACCGCGCCGGGCGGCCTGGTCAATATCGTCACCAAGCGGCCGACGGACCGGGCGCGGGGCGAGGTGGTGCTGCAGGGGGCGGGCTTCACCGACCTCGGGCGCTGGAACTATCAGGCGGCCGGCGACCTCGGCGGGCCGGTGGCGGACGGCCTTTCGGCCCGCATCGTCGGCCTGGCCCGCGACGGGAACACCCAGGTCGACGACGTCAAGATCGCCCGTTACTACCTCTCGCCCAGCCTGACCTGGAAACCGACCTCCAACACCCGCTGGACCCTTCTCGGTCAGTATCAGCGCGACCAGGGCGGGGCGACGTTCCAGTTCCTCCCGGCCCTGGGCAGCCTGAGGGCCAGCAACGGCGGCCATATCAGCAACCACGCCAATATCGGCGAGCCGGACTGGAACACCTTCAACCGCAACCAGTACCTGATCGGGTCGTTCTTCGAGCACGACTTCGGCGCCGCCTTCACCCTGCGCAACAACGTCCGCTACACTCACCTCGATACGCTGTACCGCGTGGTGGTGCTGTCGGGCGACACCCTGACGACCTGTCCGGCCAGCATCGCCGGCTGCATACCCGGCCAGACGATCGGCCGGCGCGCCGTCCAGGGCAAGGGCGAGAGCGACGGCCTGGCCACCGACACCCAGGTCGAGGCGCACTTCCAGACCGGATCGGTCAGCCACACCGTGCTTGGGGGCGTCGACTATTTCCACACCGATTGGGAGCACTACCGCGACGCGGTCGCGGCGGCGGCCGTGCTGCCCCTGCTCGACATCTTCGACCCCGCCCCGCGCGGATCGGCCGGCTACGCCGCCGCCCTGAGCCCCCAGATCTATACCGAGACCGTCAGCCGCCAGACCGGCGTCTACCTGCAGGACCAGATCAAGGCCGGGCGCCTGCGCGTGACCCTGGGCGGGCGCCAGGACTGGGCGGACGACGACACCTACAATCCGGTGAGCCGGCGGCGCTACATCACCAAGTCCGACGCCTTTACCTGGCGCGCCGGCGCCGTCTATCTGTTCGACAGCGGCTTTGCGCCCTACGCCAGCTATGCGCAGTCGTTCCTGCCCCAGGTGTCCGACCCGTCGACCAGCCTGGACGGGGCGCCGTTCAGCCCGACCACCGGACAGCAGTACGAAGCGGGGCTGCGCTTCCAGCGCGGGCGCAACGTCTATGTGACCCTGGGCGCCTACCAGATCACCCAGCAAAACATGACCACCCCTGACCCGGGCGGGCGGTTGTGCGGTACGTCCACCTGCCTGGTGCAGACCGGCGAGGGCCGGGTGCGCGGCTTGGAATTCGAGACCAAGGCGACGCTGCCCTGGGGCATGACCGTGATCGGCACGGCCACCAACGCCAAGGGCGTGGTCACCAAGTCGAACGTCGCCGCCCAGGTCGGGGCCGACCTGCCCCAGGTCCCGCAGTGGCTGGCCTCGCTGTTCGTCGACCAGCGCATCACCGGCGGTGGCCTGACCGGATTCGGTTTCGGCGGCGGCGTCCGCTACACCTCGAGTTCCTTCGGCGAGATCGCCAACGCCTTGGAGATCCCCGCCTACACCCTGTTCGACCTGTTCGTGCGCTACGACTTCGGGGCCAGGAGCAAGGCCCTGTCCGGGCTGATCGCCTCGGTCAACGCCCGCAACATCGGCGACAAGCGCTATGTCGCGACCTGCACCGCGACCGCGGCCTGCTACTACGGCCAGGGCCGCAGCGTCACCGCCCGGCTGCAGTACCGCTGGTGATGCGCGCCCTGGCGATCATAGCGGCTCTGGCGCTGGCCTCGCCGCCTGTCGCAGCGGCGACGGAGACCGCGCCCTATGTGATCGAGCGCAGCCTGGTCGCCACGGTGACGGGACCGGACGGGCATCCGTACCGGATCACCGCCGCCTGGCCCGACACGCCGCCGCCGCCCGCCGGCTGGCCGGTGCTCTACGTCCTGGACGGGGACGACAACTTCGCCGCCACGGTGATGACCGCCCGCCGCCTGGCGCGGGCCGGCGCCCGCTCCGGGGTCGAGGCCGGGGTGGTGGTCGGGATCGATTCCGGCGCCCTGCCGCGGCGGGTGCTGGACTACACCCCCGCCACGCCGGGTTACGCCATCCCGGCGGGCGCGCCAGCCCACGGCCTGGCGACCGGCGGCGCCGACGCGTTTCTCGATGTGATCGAGCAGCAGGTGAAACCGTTCGTCGCCCGGCGCTGGAAGGTCGACGCCGGGCGCCAAGCGCTGCTCGGCCACAGCTTCGGCGCGGTGACGGTGCTGCACGCCCTGTTCAAGCGGCCGGGGCTGGCGACGACCTATCTGGCGGTCAGTCCCTCCCTGTGGTTCGGGAACGGGCTGGTGGAACGCGAAGCCGGCGAACTGGCGGCGGGCGGCGGCAACGGGGCGACCGTCCTCATCGCGGCCGGAACCGACGAGCGCGGCCCCGGCGGCGCGGCCGTCCCGGGCGGCGAGGCCCTGACCGCGCGGCTGCAGGCCAAGGGCGCCGCGGCGCACTTCCTGTCCCTCTCCGGCCAGGGGCACGGCGGCACGATGTATGCGGCCCTGGCCGACGCCGCGGCCCTGGCGTTCCGGTCGGCCGGGACACGGCCATGACCGGCGCCCTGATCGCGGGGCTTGGCGCCCTGATGGCCGTGGCCGGCGGCCTGCTGCTCTACCTCGCCTCGCCCAACCAGCGGCTCACCGAGCGCAGGATCGCCCGGCGGCCGGCGGCGCTGGCCGGCATGATCGCGGAACTCGCCGCCCTCGCCTGCTTCCTCGCCGTCGCCGGACCGGCCACGGCGGTGTTCATCTGGCTGACGGCGGCCATGACCCTGTGGTCGATCGCGCCCCTGGCCACCTTCCGCCGCGGACGAAAGGACAGGGCGCGATGACCGAGGCCCGCGCCGCAAAGGCCCCGCCCCGCAAGCTGTCCAGCAAGGACTGGTTCGGCAAGGCCAGCGCCGGGCTGTTGCTCGGATTGGCCATCGCGCTTGGCGTGTCGGGCCTGCTGCCGCGGCTGGGCGTCGGCACGGTCGGCTACAACGCGACCAGCGGCCAGTTCATGATGTGGCTGATCGCCCCCGTTTGGGCGGGGGTGCTGAGCTTCTGCTTCCTGTTTGGCTCCGGCCTGCGGGCCTGGGTCGGCCTGGGTCTCGCCGCCGCCGCCGTCTGGGGCGGGCTGCTGGTTCTGGGAGGGGTCAGGCTGTGAAGGTCCGCACCGACATCGTCCGGATGTACATCGACATCCACGGCTGGGTGGGCATCGTCTCGGGCCTGGCCCTGTTCATCGCCTTCTTCGCCGGGGCGATCACCATGTTCGAAGAGCCGCTGCAGCGCTGGGCCTCCCCGCCCACGCGCCTCGCCCCGCCCCCCGCCATCGAACAGACCCCCCTGCTCGTCGCCAAGGTGCTGGAGGCGCACCCGCAGGCCGCGAGAAGCCATGACATCATCCTGAACACCAGCGCCGCGGCGCCGGCGCGGGTTATGTGGAGCGACCCGCGCGGCGGCGACGAGCACGCCGAGCGCCTGACCCACTACGCCAGCCTGACCGCCGACGGGTCGCTGCAGGTGATCGAGCGCGGCCCCTCCCCCGTCGCCCAGTTCATCGACGTGCTGCACCAGCAGGTCGGCCTGCCCCTCGAGCACGAGCAGGCCATGCCGATCATGGGCGCCATCGCCCTGCTTTATGCGATCGCCATCGTCTCGGGGGTGGTCGCGCTGCTGCCGAGCCTGGTGAAGGACCTGTTCGCCCTGCGCTTCGGCCACAACGTCAAGCGCATGTGGCTGGACGTGCACAACCTGCTCGGGGTGTTCAGCCTGCCCTTTCACCTGATCATGGCCCTGACCTCGGTGGTGTTCGCCTTCCACGACCAGTTCTACGATCTGCAGGCCAAGGCCTTTCCCGCATTTCACGCCGATGCGCAGGCGGCGCCGGGCCCCGCCCCGACAGGCCAGCCGCTGCCGCCGGCCGAGATCGTCCGACGGGTCAAGGCCGCGGCGCCGGGGTTCGAACCCGTGGCCATGACCTATGGCCGCAGCCGGGACGGCGTCGCCACCCTGCGCGTGCGCGGGACCGACCCGCGCTACGGCCTGCGCAGCCCGACCGCCGGCATCGTCAGCGTCGACCCCTACTCGGGCCGCTTGGTGGGGACGGACTATATGCCCGGCATGCAGGACGGCTGGTCGGCCGCCATCACCAGCTTCTTCGCCCTGCACTTCGGCAACTTCGGCGGCCCTGCCGTCCGCTGGGCCTACTTCTTCCTCGGCCTCGCCGGGGCGGCCCTGTTCTACACCGGCAACCTGCTGTGGGTGGAAAGCCGGCGCAAGCGCGAGCGCAAGGCCGGGGCGGTGAGCCAGACCCGGTCGACCCGGGTGCTGGCGTCGCTCACCGTCGGCGTTCCCCTGGGATGCGTGGCGGGGATCGCAGCGACCCTGGCGGCGGCCAAGCCCATGGCCGACCAGGCCACGGCGGGCTTCCACAGCGCGATCTACTACCTGGTCTTCCTGGCCTTTGTGGCCTGGTCGCTGGTGCGCGGCGCGCCCAAGGCCGGGGTCGAGCTGACCGCGGCGACCGCCCTCAGCCTGATGCTGATCCCGGCGGCTAGCCTCGCGGCCGGCCCGTCCTGGTTCGGCGACGGCGCGCTGGTGCTCGTCGACCTCGTCGCCGTCGCCCTCGCGGCGGCCCTCGTGGCCGCGATCGGCCCGACCCGCCGCCGCATCCGCACCGGGCCGACCGACAGCGTCTGGTCCGACCCGTCCAGCCAGGCGGGGGCCGCCTGAGGCGGGATCAGGCGCCCAGGGCGCGGGCCCCCTGGTAGACGAGGCGCTGGACCTTGGAGGCCTTGCCCCCCGCCAGGGAGGCGCAGCTGCCGTAGAACACCGTCTGGACGGTTCCGATCGACACCGCGAACCGCCGCGCGCCGCCTTCGGCCGCCACCTCCACCTCGCCGGGCGCGGCCTCGGGATCGAGCAGCCTCAGGGGCGACGTGGTCCCGACCCCGTGGCCGTCGCGGGCCAGACCCGCGCGCACGATCTGGGTCAGCTCGCTTTCGAACACCCGGCCGCGATAGTAGGCGGCGACGATTTGGCCCGACGCCTCGGCGGCGACGAGGGCCTGCAGATCGGCCCGGTCGAGATGGCCGTACATTCCCCCCGACGGGAAGAAGATTCCCGTGGCGGCGAAGCGGTCGCCGCCGAGATGGGAGCATTCGACGGGCCGGAAGCCGGACAGTCCGGCGGCGTAGAGCCTGGCGGCCTCGCGATAGACCGCGAAGCCCCATTTGGCGCAGCAGCGGTCGCGGGTGCCGTGGGTGCAGATCGCCAGCAGGGGCGTGGGAGGCTCCGCCACCGCCCAGTCAGGCGGAAGCTGGGCGAGCAGTCCTTGCAGGGCCTCGGCGGCCCGCGGGCTCGGCCTCGGCGAGGCCTGGACCAGAACCTCGGGGGGCCGTTCGGACGCGGGCGGCGGGTTGTAGAGGCGGGTGACGACGCCGCCTTTGCGCGCCGCGCGCACGGCCGCGATCAGGGCCGGCGAGGCCCAGCCCGCATTGAACTCCGCATCGCCCCACAGCCGCTTCGGCGTCGGCAGGAAGACGTAGATGCTTCCCCGCACGCCGGTGCCGGGAAGAAGGCTGTGTCCCGCCTGGGCGGCGCGCGAACAGAAGTCGGCTTCGATCATGGGGGGCCTAGGACGAAGACGCCGCGGGCGACCATGTCGCCGACGAAGGCCGCGACCAGGGGTCTGTCGCCTTCGCGCACCGCCCCTTCGAGGTCCGCGTACCGCACCGGCCGGCCGGCGACCATGTCCGCGACGACGCCGCCTAGTTCGGCGACGAGAGTGTAGTCGGTTCCGCGGTGGCTGAGGACGACAGCCCCCGGCTGAGCCGCCGGGCCCAGCCGGCCGCCGCCCTCGGTCAGGCGGATGGCTGTCGCGGCCGGATAGGCCGCGCCCTCCCCGCCGATGAAGGGGAAGGACAGGGCCGGGCGGCGCGGCAGGCCCGTCTCGACGCTGCGGCGATAGCGCCGCCCCAGCTCGGCCGGGTCAGCGCCCGACACGGCGGCGGCGATCACCGCCTGGATATGCCGGCCGAGGGCCGCGTCGTCGGCCTCCAGCGGCAGGTCGGCGCGCACGGGCGCGTGGGTCACGGCCTGGTCGGCCATCCAGTGCAGCAGGTCCGTCCCGGTCTTGCGCGTGACCCCGATGGTCAGGTGCATGGTCGGGCCGCCCGTCCCCACCGCCGCGTGCCAGTAGCCGCGCGGCAGGTAGAGCAGGTCGCCGGGCTCGAGGACGATCTCCTCGATCGGGGTCTCAGGCTTGGGGTGGTCCTGGTGATGGTCGCGCCGGGTGGGCCAGGGACGCGTCGCGCCGTAGAGCGACCAGCGCTTGGTCCCTTCGACCTGGACGACGAAGACGTCGTGGTCGTCCCAATGCACGTCAAAGCCCTGGGTGCGGCCCCAGCAGGCGTAGAGGTTGGCCTGGCAGGCGCCGACGAGCTCGGCGGACAGGCCTGCGCAGAGGGCCTGCAGCGACGCGCTCAGCTCGTTGGCCGCATCGACGATCAGGGTCGCGCCGTCGCGCAGCCGCTGGTTCAAGACGGCGGGATCGAGGTCGTGCAACAGGGCGCCGCGCCGGGTGCGGCGTTCCTTGAACACCCCCTTGGTCGCATCGGCCCCGGCCAGCTCTAGCCGCAGCCTGGGCGGGGCCAACCGGTGCTGGGCGAGCGCTTCGTTCAAGCGCGCCCAGTCGAACAGCGCCGCCCCCGGGGGGAGGCGGCGCCGGAACTGGTCCTTGCCGAAACGATGGGCGAGGAAGGCGTCGAGGTTGTCGGCGCCGACCAGGCTGCTCAGCTTGGGGAAACCCTCGGCCCCGCTAGGCCGCGCCGTCGGTTCCGTCGGAATCGGTCCCGTCGGTCCCGTCGGAATCCTTGCCGTCGGTTCCGTCGGAGTCAGCCTCGTCAGTCCCATCCGTGCCGTCGCCCTCGTCCCCGTCGCTCTCGTCGCCGTCCGTGCCGTCGGTGCCATCGCCGTCATTGGGGTCGGCCGCCATCATCCGGACCGCGGGATCGATACCCGCGTCGACGCCGAGCAGCAGCGAATTGCGCTCGACAAGACCATCGTTGTTCATTGGATTACCCATTCGGCAAAGGGGTGAGACCGGAGCGTGCGCACTCGCGCGCTTCAGATCAAAACACCCTCTCGTGACATTCGATCCGCGCCGCGCGCGTTTCTCGCGCCAACACGGACGGGCCGCCGCCGCGATCTATTCGGAGTCGAGCAGTTCGATCTCGTGGCCTTCGGGGTCGAGCACGAAGGCCACCAGCAGGGGCGCGCCCGGGCGGGGCTCGCGCTGGGACTTGGCGCCCGCCGCCATGGCCCGCTGATAGGCCCCGACGACGTCCTTCAGGTAGAAGCCGATCGGGCCGCCGGCGGTGCCGAGCTGGGTGACGCGGTTGTCCTTGTACTTCACCAGCGCCAGGTCGAGGCCGTTGCCGCTGGTCAGGATGACTTCGGTCAGGGTCGAGAAATCGAGCTTCTTCTTCACCTTGAAGCCGAACGCCTTCTCATAGAACGCCTGCATCGCCTCCAGATCGTTCACGTTGAACTTGACGAAGTTCAGGCTCATCTGCGCCGGCGCCGGAGGCGTCGCCGCACTCGCGGTCGCGGCGCCGGCCAGGGCCAGGCCCGCCGTGGCGGCGATCAGGGCTGCGCGCAGCTTCATCGAAGATCCCATCTTGCTCGTATAACTCCCTATGGCGGCGCCATTGGGACGCGGGGCGATGCAAAACGCAATCGTCATGGAGTCCGATACACTGGGCTGTGGGCGCCCGATCACCCCGGCGTGCGCGGAACCACCGTGGCGATGATCGAGGAGTCGAGGGCCTCATAGCCGGCGTAGTCGATGGTCTCGTAGAGCTCGGCCCTGGTCTGCATCCGCTCGACCATGTTGTGCGCGCCGTCGTCTCTAGCGATGGCCGCGTAGAGCTCGGCCTGCGCCTTGTTGGCGACGCGCAGGGACGAGACCGGCCAGATCACCATGGCGTAGCCCATGGCCTCGAACTCGGCGGCGGTGAAGAAGGGCGTGCGGCCGAACTCGGTCATGTTGGCCAGGAGCTTCACCCCCGGCATGGCCTCAGCGAAGGCGCGGAACATCTCGGCGGTGTGCAGGGCTTCGGGGAAGATCGCGTCGGCGCCCGCCTCGATATAGAGCCTGGCCCGGGCCACGGCGCCGTCCAGGCCCTCGCTGGCCGCCGCGTCGGTGCGGGCGATGATGGTCAGGTGGCGGCGCGCCTTGGCGGCGGCGGCGACCTTGGCGGCCATGTCCCGCGGATCGGCCAGCTTCTTGTCGTTGAGGTGGCCGCACTTCTTGGGCAGCAGCTGGTCCTCGATGTGGACGGCGCCGGCCCCGGCGTCCTCGAAGGCGCGGACCATGTGCATGACGTTCAGGGCCTCGCCGTAGCCGGTGTCGCCGTCGACCAGCAGCGGCAGGCCGGACGAGCGGGCGAGCTGGCGGATGAAGAAGCACACCTCGTCGACGGTGATGATCCCGAGGTCCGGCAGGCCCATGCTGGCGGTCATGGCCGCGCCGGACAGGTACAGCGCCTCAAAGCCGGCAGCCTTGGCCTGCAGCGCGGCCTGGCCATTGTGGGCGCCGGGCAGGCGCAGGATGCCGCCGCGATTGAGAAGATCGCGGAAGCGCTCGCCCGCGGGGCGGTCGGGGACGTCGGCGCCGACGAGATAGGTCATCGCACGCGCTCCTTGAGGGGGACGAAGGTGAGGTTCTCGGGGCCGATGTAGTTGGCGCTGGGACGGATGATCTTGCCGTCCTCGCGCTGCTCGATGACGTGGGCGGACCAGCCGCTGGTGCGCGCGATGACGAACAGGGGCGTGAACATCGCCACCGGCACCTCCATGGCGCTGTAGGAGACGGCGCTGAACCAGTCGAGGTTGGGGAACATCCGCTTCTCGTCGTGCATCACCGTCTCGATGCGCGCGGCGATGTCATAGAGCTTCGTGTCGCCAGCCTGTCCGGAGAGGCTTTTCGCCACCCGCTTGATCACGACGTTGCGGGGATCGGACACGGTATAGACCGGGTGGCCGAAGCCGATCACCACCTCGCGGGCGGCGACCCTGGCGCGGATGTCGGCCTCGGCCTCGTCCGGGGTGGCGTAGCGCTGCTGGATCTCCAGCGAGACCTCGTTGGCGCCGCCGTGCTTGGGGCCGCGCAGGGCCCCGATCGCGCCGGTGACTGCCGAATAGATGTCCGAGCCCGTGCCGGCGATCACCCGGGCGGTGAAGGTCGAGGCGTTGAACTCGTGCTCGGCGTAGAGGATCAGCGAGGTGTGCATGGCCGCGACCCAGCTCGATTTCGGCTTGGTCCCGTGCAGCAGGTGCAGGAAGTGGCCGCCGATCGAATCGTCATCGGTCTCGACTTCGATGCGCCGGCCGCTCTGGGTGAAGTGATGCCAGTAGAGCAGCATCGAGCCGAACGAGGCCATCAGCCGGTCGGCGACGTCGCGGGCGCCGGCGGCGGAATGGTCGTGGCGCTCGGGCACGACGCAGCCGAGGGCCGAGGCCGCCGTCCGCAGCACGTCCATCGGATGGGTCGACGCCGGCAGGGCCTCGAGCACGGTCTTCACCGCGGCAGGGACGCCCCGCAGCGCCTTCAGCCTCGCCTTGTAGGCGGCGAGCTCGGCTACGGTCGGCAAGGTCCCGTGGACCAGGAGGTGGGCGATCTCCTCGAACTCGCAGGTCTCGGCCACATCGAGGATGTCGTAGCCGCGGTAGTGCAGGTCGTTGCCGGTCCGCCCCACGGTGCACAGGGCGGTGTTGCCGGCCACGACCCCGGAGAGGGCCACGGACTTCTTCGGCTTCGGCGCGACGGGTGTGTCGGTCATGGCTGCTCCTTTCGCGCTGGAATGATCAGAACAGGCCCGGCCTGCCCTGCGCCAGCTTGCCGGCCGGCAGGGCGATGTTCAGGCCGAACAGCTCGTCGGGCGTGAGTTGCGGCAGGCGGTCGACCGTCCCCAGGAAGCGCTCGATCTCGGCCGGCTCGAGGACGCCGTCGGTCAGGGTGCGGAACTTGCGGACATAGTCGGGCCGCTTCCAGGGCGTGGCGCCGAGGGTGTGGGCGTTGGCCACCGCCAGCTCGTCCTCGATCACCGTGCCGTCGGCGAGGGTGATGACCACGCGGCCGCCGAAGGCCTTCACCGCCGGATCCGTGGAATGGTAGCGCTCGGTCCAGCGCGGGTCCTCGACCGTGGTGATCTTGCGCCACAGCCGCACGGTGTCCGGCCGCGCCGCACGCTCGGGCGCGTAGCTGCGGACGTGGTGCCATTCGCCGTCCTGCAGGGCCACGGCGATGATGTACATGATCGAGTGGTCGAGGGTCTCGCGGCTGGCGGTGGGATCGACCTTCTGCGGATCGTTGGCGCCCGTGCCGATGACGTAGTGGGTGTGGTGGCTGGTGTGGATGACGATGCTTTCCACCTGGTCCCAGTCGGCGACGCGCTTGCCCATGCGGAAGGCCAGGTCGATCAGGGCCTGGCTCTGGTACTCGGCCGAGTGCTCCTTGGTGTAGGTGTCCATGATGGCGCGCTTCGCTTCCCCCGGTTCCGGGAGCGGCACGTGGTAGAGGGCGGACTTGCCGTCCAGCATCCAGGCGATGACCGAGTCCTCGCCTTCATAGATGGGGCTGGGCGCCCCCTCCCCGCGCATGGCGCGGTCCACCGCCTCGATGGCCAGCTTGCCCGCGTGCGACGGGGCGAAGGCCTTCCACGAACTGATCTCGCCCTTGCGGCTCTGGCGGGTGGAGGTGGTCACGTGCAGGGCCTGCTGCACCGCCTGGTAGATCGTCTCTGTGGGCAGGCTCAGCAGGGTCCCGATCCCGGCGGCGGCCGAGGGGCCGAGATGGGCGACGTGGTCGATCTTGTGCGCATGCAGGCAGATCGCCTTCACCAGATTGACCTGGATCTCGTAGCCGGTGGCGATGGCCCGCAAGAGGGCCGCGCCGCCCTTGCCCGTCTGCTGGGCCGTGGCCAGGATCGGGGGGATGTTGTCGCCGGGGTGGCTGTAGTCGGCGGCCAGGAAGGTGTCGTGATAGTCGAGCTCGCGCACCGCCGTGCCGTTGGCCCAGGCGGCCCACTCGGCATGGACCCGCACGTCGGGCGCGCAGCCAAACACGGTCGCCCCGCCGGCCCTGGGATGGGCCAGGGCCTGGGCCCGCGCGGTCGTCACCGGCCCGCGGTTGATGGCGGCGATGGCCACCGAGGCGTTGTCGATCACCCGGTTGCCGATCATCTCGACCACGTCGGGGTCCAGCGGCGCCGGATCGGTCGCCACCGAAGCGATCTTCCAGGCCAGCTGGTCTTCGCGCGCAAGGCGGTCGGCCTCGGGGTGAACGCGTACGTCGTGGACTCTCATGGTGGTCCTCAGGCCTGTGGGGATTGCTGGAGGGAATGTTCGATGCTGTCGCGGGCGGCGGCGATGTGGCGGCGCATCAGGAGCTCGGCCAGGTCGCCGTCGCGGTCGGCCAGGGCGTCGGCGATGCGGCGGTGCTCGAAGAGGGCCCGGCGCGCCCGCCCGCCGACCTGGCGCAGCTGGCGGCGGATCATCCGGATCAAGGTGTAGTACTCGCCGAGCAGCAGGCCGATCAGGGTTGCGTTGCCGCTGGCCCGGATGATGCGGAAGTGGAAGTCGTCGTCGGCGGCGCCCTGCATATAGACGTCGTTGGACTCGATGCGGGCCGCGTGCGTCGCCAGCAGGCGATACAGCTCCTCCAGATCCTCCGCCGACATGCGCGACGCCGCCTCACGCGCCGCGGCGCCCTCCAGAACCTCGCGCACGAGGTAGAGCTCGTGGATGCGGGCGGGAGACAGCACCGTGACCCGGGCGCCCTGGTGGGGGACGCTGGTGACGAGCTTGCGCTCCTCCAGCCGGCGGATCGCCTCGCGCAGGGGAGCGCGGCTGGCGCCGTAGCGGGCGGCGAGTTTGGGTTCGCTGATCTTCTCGCCCGGGGCCAGCTCTCCGCTGACGATGGCCTCGCTGAGCAGGTCGAGCAGCCGGTCGGCCGTCGTCAGATCCGGTTCCTCGGCGAGGCGCTTCATGCCCTGTCCGTACCGTGGCGGCGCAAGAGCCGTCAATTCAAAGTGTCGACAGTTTAGGCCGCTCAATCAAAAGTATGATTGACACCGGCCGGGTACGGGCAATTGATTGTCGACATGCAGGGGGAAACGCTGGGGACGATGAGCCGGTACGACGCCGCCTGCGCCGCCGCGTCCGGGCGCCCCGACGCCTATTGGGCGCAGGCGGCGGCCGGTATCGTCTGGGACAGGCCGTTCGACCGTGTGTTCGACCCTGACCAGGGCGCGCACGGCCTGTGGTTCGGCGGCGGCGAGCTCAACACCGCCTTCAACTGCCTCGACCGGCACGTGGCGGACGGGCGCGGCGACCAGCCGGCGCTGATCTGGGACAGCCCGATGGCCGGGCGCTGCGAGACCTTCACCTACGCCGCGCTGACCGATCAGGTCGCGCTGATGGCCGGCGCCCTGGCGGCGCGCGGCGTGCGGCGGGGGGACCGGGTGATCATCTACATGCCGATGGTCCCGCAGGCGGTCATGGCCATGCTGGCTTGCGCCCGGCTCGGCGCCGTCCATTCGGTGGTGTTCGGCGGCTTCGCGGGCCCCGAGCTGGCCAAGCGGGTCGACGACGCCAGGCCGCGGGTGATCGTCACCGCCTCCTGCGGCCTCGAGCCCGGGCGCATCGTCGCCTACAAGCCGATGGTCGACGAGGCGATCGCCGCCAGCGTCCATAAGCCCGAATGCTGTCTCGTCCTGCAGCGCCCGATGCTGCGGGCCGAGCTGATCCCCGGGCGCGACTTCGACCTGGACGAGGAACTGGCGCAGGCCCGGCAGCACGCCCCGGTCCCGGTCGCGGCTACCGACCCGCTGTATATCCTCTACACCTCGGGCACGACAGGCAGACCCAAGGGCATCGTGCGCGACAACGGCGGCCACGCCGTGGCCCTGCGCCAGTCGATGGCCATGATCTACGGCCTGACGGCGGGCGAGGTGATGTTCACCGCCTCGGACGTGGGCTGGGTGGTCGGCCACAGCTACATCGTCTACGGCCCCCTGCTCGCCGGCCTGACCACCATCCTCTACGAGGGCAAGCCGGTCGGCACCCCGGACCCCGGCGCCCTGTGGCGCGTCGCCGCCCAGCACGGGGCCAAGGCGATGTTCACCGCCCCAACCTCGCTGAGGGCGATCCGCCAGCAGGATCCCGCCGGCGAGCACCTGCGCCGCCACGACCTGTCGCGGCTGGAGGCCCTGTTCCTGGCCGGCGAGCGGTGCGACCCGCCGACCGGCGACTGGATCGGCGGCCTGCTCGGCAAGCCCATCGTCGACCACTGGTGGCAGACCGAGACCGGCTGGGCCATCACCGCCAACTTCCGCGGCTTCGGCCTTTTTCCCGCCAAGCCGGGATCGGGCGGGCGGGCGACGCCCGGCTTCGACGTCCGCGTCCTCGACGACCACGGCGTGGACGTGGGGCGAGGGACGTCGGGCCACCTCTGCGTCCGCCTCCCCCTGCCCCCCGGCTGCGCCACCGGCCTGTGGGGCGACGACGGCTGGTTCCGGCGGACCTATCTGGCCGACTACCCCGGCTGGTACCTGACCGGCGACGCGGGGCTGATCGACCCTGCGGGCGACGTGTTCGTGATGGGTCGCACCGACGACATCATCAATGTCGCGGGGCACCGCCTGTCCACCGGGGCCATAGAGGAGGTGCTGACCTCGCACCCCGACGTGGCCGAGTGCGCCGTGGTCGGGGCCGCCGACGCGCTGAAGGGGCAGACGCCCCTGGGCCTGGTGGTGCTCAAGGCGGGCGCGGCGCGGGACGAGGCCGAGGTCGCCGGCGAACTGATCGCCCTGGTGCGCGCGCGTATCGGCCCTGTCGCCGCCTTCCGCGACGTGCGGGTGGTCGCCCGCCTGCCCAAGACGCGCAGCGGCAAGACCCTGCGCGCCACCATCCGCAAGATCGCCGACGGGGAGGCCTACACCGCGCCCCCGACCATCGAGGACCCCGGGGTCCTCGACGACCTCGCCGCCGTACTGAGGAGAGGCCGATGAGGGCTGTCGTGCGTGAAAGGGCGACGGCGGCGGCAGACTCCGACCAAAGTCGGAGGTGGTGAGACGTGGCCGTTCGTGACACGGCGCCAACTAACACCTAGTTTGTTCTCGCTTGTCTGGCGGAAAGCTGCTGGAATCAAACAACTGTCGCTGCTGACGCCCTGGCGTCGCCATCGACCAAGATGAAAGAGCCCGGCACGGGCCGGTAGTCTCGGGCGCCCCACAGTCAAAGGGGCGTTCGCCGGCTAGTTTGGGTGGAACAGGGCGTCGGAAGACGCCGAGCGAGGAAGGTTTTGAACATGACGCGTCGCATTGGGCGTCGGCTGACTCTGGTTGCTCTGGCAATCGCCGCCCCCCTGGCCGTGGCCCTGCCTGCGGTCGCCCACCATTCGTTCGGCGCCTTCGACCAGTCGAAGGAGATGACGGTCACCGGCGCCGTGAAAGTGTGGCGCTGGACCAA
>DAICXL010000034.1:0-22541 GCA_027312185.1 Caulobacterales bacterium
TTCGGGCTGGGCGGCGGCGGCCCTGGGCTTCACCCTCGAGAACGTCACCCTGATCATCACCGGGGCCCTGGTCGGCTCGTCCGGCGCGATCCTGTCCTACATCATGTGCAAGGGCATGAACCGCAGCTTCATCTCGGTGATCCTGGGCGGGTTCGGCGGCGACGCGGCCGCGGCCGGCCCCGGCGGCAAGGCCGAGACCCGGCCCGTGAAGCAGGGTTCGGCCGAGGACGCGGCCTTCATCATGAAGAACGCCTCCAAGGTGATCATCGTCCCCGGCTACGGCATGGCGGTGGCCCAGGCCCAGCACGCCCTGCGCGAGATGGCCGACACCCTCAAGGCCGAGGGCGTCGAGGTGAAATACGCCATCCACCCTGTGGCCGGCCGCATGCCCGGCCACATGAACGTGCTGCTGGCCGAAGCCAATGTGCCCTACGACGAAGTGTTCGAGCTGGAGGACATCAACTCCGAGTTCTCCACCGCCGACGTGGCCTTCGTCATCGGCGCCAACGACGTGACCAATCCGGCCGCCAAGACCGACCCGCAGTCGCCGATCTTCGGCATGCCGATCCTGGAGGTCGAAAAGGCCCGCACCGTGCTGTTCATCAAGCGCGGCATGGGCTCGGGCTACGCCGGCGTCGAGAACGAGCTGTTCTTCCGCGACAACACCATGATGCTGTTCGGCGACGCCAAGAAGATGGTCGAGGGGATCATCAAGGGGCTGTAGGCCCCGCAGGGGCGTTGGCGCGGCGGTTCTGCGTCCATCCTGAGGGGCGCGAGCGTAGCTTGCGCGTCTCGAAGCACGCGCGGCCTGCTAAAATACGGCCCAAAACAAAAAAGCGCCGCGGAGCCTTAGCTCGACGCGGCGCTTTTCCGTTAGGCTAGGCGCGTGATTTAGGAGGGGCGACCACCGCCGCCGGCGCCCGGACCGCCAGCGCCGCCGGGACCGGGGGTGCGGGGCTTGGGACCAGCGATCAGGCCTTCGCGCTGGGCGCGCTTGCGGGCCAGCTTGCGGGCGCGGCGAACGGCCTCGGCCTTCTGGCGGGCGCGCTTCTCCGAGGGCTTCTCGTAATGGACGTGCCGCTTCATTTCGCGGAACGTGCCCTCGCGCTGCATCTTCTTCTTCAGGGCCTTGAGGGCTTGGTCGACGTTATTGTCGCGAACGAAAATCTGGACGATGACTTGGCCCTCCTCTGGGCGCTGGCGGCCCGGCCCGGTTTCAGGGTGCGAGCGAATAAGAAGCTGGAGCCCGGGAGGACGCCTCCCGTACTTGGGCGCGCCAAATACCAGAGGCGCTCAGCCCTGTCCACGGGCCAAGGCCGTGACCTTGGGCTTCCATGAGGATATTTTGTCCCGATGACCCAGCCTGACGACACCTCATGGGCGCAAGCCGCCGAAGCCCGCGTGCTGCAGGCGGCCGTTGGACTGGCCGCCGACTGCGGCTGGAACCGCGCGCTCGTGGTCCGGGCCGCGGCCCAGGCGGGCCTGTCGGACGCCGATGCGGCCCTGTTGCTGCCGGCTGGTCCGCGGGACCTGGCGGCCCTGCTGTTCCGCCGGCACGATGCGGCGGCGCTGTCCGCCCTGGCCGATGTCGACC
This sequence comes from Caulobacterales bacterium, assembly GCA_027312185.1. Classification (GTDB taxonomy): domain Bacteria; phylum Pseudomonadota; class Alphaproteobacteria; order Caulobacterales; family Caulobacteraceae; genus NCED01. The sequence continues at coordinate 1,595 of DAICXL010000034.1, forward strand.
CCACGGCCCTGAAGGTGCGCGAGCGCATCCGCCAGGCGGTGGAGGCGCGGGTGGAGGCGGCGGCGGCCGATGTCCAGGCCGTCAAGCGCTGCACCGCCTTCCTGGCCCTGCCCACCAACGTTCCGCTGGGCCTGAGCCTGCTGTGGGCCAGCGCCGACGCCCTGTGGCGCTGGGCCGGCGACACGGCGACCGACGAGAACCACTACACCAAGCGGGCGATCCTCTCCGGCGTCCTGGCCACCACCGTGGCGGTGCGGCTGGAGCGGGGCGCCAACGCGGCGTCCGCCCACCTCGACGCCCGCATCGCCAACGTCATGGCGTTCGAGAAGTGGAAGGCCGGCTGGCCCAAGCCGTCGGAACACCTGGCCACCCTGGCGGGCGCCCTGGCGCGGCGGCGCTATCCTTAGGCGGAGCTAGAACCCGGCTTTCCAATTCCGCTCATCCCCGCGGAAGCGGGGATCCAGCTCGAACCGTCGCGCTCCCAGCCAAAGATCTGGGTCCCCGCTTCCGCGGGGATGAGCGGATGGTTAGGGGTCCAGCGGTCCCGGCAAGGGGCGCAGCCGGTTGACGTGGCCCATCTTGCGGCCCTCCGCCGTCTCGTGCTTGCCGTAGAGCCAGATGCGCGCGGTCGGGTCGGCGGCCAGGGCCGGCCAGGTGTCGGCTTCCGCCCCCAGCAGGTTGACCATCTCCACCTGGGCGATGGCCGCAGACGGGCCCAGGGGCCAGCCGGCGACGGCGCGGACATGCTGCTCGAACTGGTCGACCTCGCAGCCGTCCAGGGTCCAGTGACCCGTGTTGTGGACCCGGGGCGCGAACTCGTTGACCAGCAACCGGCCCCCTTCCAGCTCGAACAGCTCCACGCCGATGACGCCGACATAGTCCAGCCGCTCCAGCAGGGAGAAGGCGATGGCGCGGGCGGCCTGCGCGGTCTCCATCCGCACGTCGGCGGGGGCCAGGGTGCGGCGCAGGATCGAGTGCTCGTGGTGGTTCTCGCCCACCGGATAGGCCGCCACGGCGCCGTCGCGGCCGCGGGCGGCGATCACCGACAGCTCGCGGACGAAGGGCGCCCGGGCCTCCAGGATGGCGGGCTTGGCGCCGATCTTGGCGAAGGCGGCCTGCGCCTCGGATGCGTCCTTGATCCAGACCTGGCCCTTGCCGTCGTAGCCCTCGCGGCGGGTCTTCAGCAGGGCGGGGGCGCCGAGGCGCTGCAGGGCGGGCGCGATGTCTTCGGCGCTGTCGATCTGGGCGAAGGCCACGGTCGGGGCGCCGATCTCCTCGAAGAAGCGTTTCTCGACCACCCGGTCCTGGGCCACGGCGAGGGCGCGCGGCCCCGGCGCGACCGGGCAGCCCAGGGCCTCCAGTTGCGAGGTCACCGCCGCCGGCACGTTCTCGAACTCATAGGTCACCACCGCCGACAGGCGGGCCAGTTCGGCCAGGCCGGCCGGGTCGTCATAGGCCGCGACGATGGTGTGGGCTGCGACGCGGCTGGCGGGGCTGTCCTCGCGCGGGGTCAGGATCGCGCAGTCGAGGCCGAGGCGCGCGGCGGCCAGGGCCATCATCCGGCCCAACTGACCGCCGCCCAGGACGCCGATGGTCGACCCGGGGGGAAGGGGGAAGCTTGGTCGGCTCATCGGGTCAGGCGGTCCCGTCGTCGCTGACGCTCTCGGCCACCGAGCCGGTCTGGATCGCCGCATAGGCCGCGACCCGCTCGGCCAGGGCAGGATCCGACAGGGCCAGGATGCGGGCGGCGAGCAGGCCGGCGTTCTTCGCCCCCGCGGCGCCGATGGCCAGGGTGCCGACGGGAATGCCGCCGGGCATCTGGGCGATGGAGAGCAGGCTGTCCATGCCGGACAGGGCTTCGGAGCGCACCGGCACGCCGAGCACCGGCAGCTCGGTCAACGAGGCGGTCATGCCGGGCAGGTGGGCGGCCCCGCCGGCCCCGGCGATGATCACCTTGAAGCCGGCGGCCTTGGCGCCCTTGGCGAAGGCGTACATGCGCTCGGGGGTGCGGTGGGCCGACACCACCTTGGCCTCGTAGGCGACGCCCAGGGAATCGAGCGCCTCGGCGGCGGCGCGCATGGTCGGCCAGTCGGAACGGCTGCCCATGATGATGGCGACAGGCGCCGGTTCGCTTGCCAAAGGCGGGTCCCCCAGAAAGCGGGGGAGTATAGGCGCCAAGCCCGCGCCTGCAACCGATGCGGGGCCGGCGAAATGGGCTAAGCTGGCGCTTCGATGAGCATCACCGACTCACCCGTGATCGAAGACCCCCTCGCCGAGGCGCGCGCCGAGGTCGAGGCCCTGCGCGCCGAACTGGCGCGGGTGAACCAGAGGCTGGCCGAGGTGGAGCTGCTGGCCGACCGCGACGCCCTGACCCCGGTCTTGAACCGGCGGGCGTTCGTGCGCGAGCTGTCGCGGACCCTGGCCTTCTGCCAGCGCTACGAGGCCCCTGCAGCCCTGGTCTTCTTCGACATGGACGCCTTCAAGGCGGTCAACGACACCTGGGGCCACGCGGCGGGCGACGCCGCCCTGCAGGTGGTGGCCGCGTCCCTGGCCGAGCATGTGCGCGAATCCGATGTGGTCGGGCGGCTGGGCGGCGACGAGTTCGCGGTTATCCTGGCCCAGGCCGAGCGCGAGGCGGCCGAGGCCAAGGCGGCCGACCTGAAGCGCCGCATCGAGGAAGAACCGCTGGTGTTCGAGGGCAAGTCGATCCCCCTGCGCCTGTCCTACGGGGTGCGCGCCTTCGAGCCGGGCATGGAGGCGGCCCAGATGCTGGCCGAGGCCGACGCGGCCATGTTCCTCGCCAAGGCCCGGCGCTGACGGACATTGTTGGATGGACGGGCGTCCTCTAGGAAACCCGCTCCATGGCCGTTTCCCTCCGCACCGCCTATCGCCAGCGCCTCGACCGGGGCGAGATCACCCCCGACGCTGATCAGGCCGCGGCGGTCGAGGCCCTGTCGCGGCTGGAGGGCGAGTTGAACGCCGCCGGCGAGCCGGGCTTCACCCTGCCGTTCTTCCGCAAGCCCGACCGCAGCGCGCGGGGTGTGTACCTCTACGGGCCGGTGGGGCGGGGCAAGTCCATGGTGATGGACCTGTTCTTCGAGACCGCGCCGGTGACGCGCAAGCGCCGGGCCCACTTCCACGCCTTCATGGCCGAGGTGCACGGCCACATCGACGCCTGGCGCAAGGGCGACGCGGCCGCCCGCAAGGCCCGCTTCGGATCGGCCAAGGGCGACGACCCGATCGCCCCGACCGCCGAGCTGATCGCCGAGCAGGCGCGGCTCCTGTGCTTCGACGAGCTGGTCGTGACCGACATCGCCGACGCCATGATCCTCGGCCGGCTGTTCGAGGCCCTGTTCGCCAAGGGGGTGACCCTGGTGGCCACCTCCAACCGGCCGCCGGACGATCTCTACCTCGGCGGCATCAACCGCCCGCTGTTCATCCCCTTCATCGATATGCTGAAGGACCGCCTGCAGGTGGTCCGGGTCGGCGGGCCCAAGGATTTCCGGCTCGACCGGCTGAAGGGCGCGCAGGTGTGGTTCGAGCCCCTCGGCCCGGCCGCGGAGGCCGGGTTCGACCGGCTGTGGCTCGACCTGTTGGACGGGGCCGAGGAGGCCGGGACCACCCTGGAGGTGCAGGGGCGCAAGCTGCGCCTGCCCCGGGTCGCGGGGGGCTTCCTGCGCACCAGTTTCGCCAGCCTGTGCGCCCAGGCCCTGGGGGCGCAGGACTATCTGGCCATCGCCCAGCGTTTCCACACCGTCTTCCTGGAAGACGTGCCGACCCTCAGCCCCGACAAGCGCAACGAGGCGGCCCGGTTCGTCACGCTGATCGACGCCCTCTATGAGGCGCGCACCAAGCTGGTCATGCTGGCCGACGCCGAGCCGGAAGCCCTGTACCCGGCCGGGACCGGCGCCTTCGAATTCGAACGCACCGCCTCGCGCCTGCAGGAGATGCGTTCGGCGGACTATGTGGGCGAGGCGAAGGGCGACTAGTCGAGCGTCCCGTGCTTCCTCAGGTCGCGCATCGAGAGCGTGACGGCCAGGGCCAGGGCGCACATGCCGGTGACGTACCAGTAGAACCACTGCTCGTGCCCGGCCTGTTTGAACCACAGGGCGACGTATTCGGCGGTGCCGCCGAACATGGCGTTGCCCAGGGCGTAGGACAGGCCCACGCCGAGCGCGCGCACCTCCATCGGGAACAGCTCGGCTTTGAACAGGCCGCTGATCGAGGTGTAGAGGCTGACGATGGCCAGGGCCGCCAGGATCAGCAAGAAGGCGCCTAGCGGGGTGCCGACATTGGCCAGGGCGGTGAAGATCGGCACGGTGGTCAGGGTGGTCCCCACCCCAAAAGCGATCAGGCAGTTGCGGCGGCCGATCTTGTCGGACAGCCAGCCGAACGCCGGCTGCATCAGCATGTAGACGAACAGCACCCCGGTCATCACCCCGGTCGCCGTCTTGGCGGTCATGCCCGAGGTGTTGACCAGGTATTTCTGCATGTAGGTGGTGAAGGCGTAGAAGATCAGCGACCCGCCGGCGGTGACGCCCAGGACGGTGAAGAAGGCGCGTGGGTGGCGGGCCAGGGCCTTGAGCGTGCCCGCCTCGGCGCTGCGTTCGGTGGCCGTCTCGTGCAGGGAGCGGCGCAGGTACATGGCCACGACGGCCAGGACCGCGCCGAGCAGGAACGGCAGGCGCCAGCCCCAGGACCGCAGCTGATCATCGGTCAGCACCTGCTGCAGCACGGTGACCACCAGCACGGCCGACAGCTGGCCGCCGATCAGGGTCACGTACTGGAAAGAGGCGAAGAAGCCGCGCCGTCCGGAGGCGGCGACCTCGCTCATATAGGTGGCGCTGGTGCCGTATTCGCCGCCGAGGCTGAAGCCCTGGATCATGCGCACGACCAGCAGCAGGGCCGGCGCCGCCGCCCCGATCATGGCGTAGGTCGGCAGGACCGCGATGGCCAGCGAGCCGCCGCACATCAAGAGCACCGACAGCACCATGGCGGCCTTGCGGCCGTGCCGGTCGGCGTAGCGGCCGAAGAACCAGCCGCCCACGGGGCGCATGAAAAAGCCCACCGCGAACACCGCCGCGGTGGACAGCAGCTCGGCGGTGCGGTCGCCCTTGGGGAAGAAGGACGAGGCGAAATAGAGGGCGGTGAAGGAGTAGGCGTAGAAGTCGTACCACTCGACCAGGTTGCCGGTGGACCCGGCGACGATCGACCAGATGCGGCGCTTGGCGTCGATGGGGGCATCGGCCGGCGTGGCGGCGATATTGACGTCGATGGTCATGCGCAGTTTCCCCTCATCGGCGCCGTCGACCTCCGTGCGTGCTTCGAGACGCGCGAGTTCCTCGCGCTCCTCAGCATGACGAAGGTTTGTGCAGCCCACCCACGCTCGTCATCCTGAGGAGCCGGATGAAATCCGGCGTCTCGAAGGACGCAGACCGTAGGCGCCGCGACCATCTTGGGCCGAGCCTGTCTGAAAACCGCAGTCCAGGCCAGGGGTTATGACCCCGCGCCGACCGCGTCGCGCACGCTGGCGAAACCGTCGGCGCGCAGGCGGCCGGCGAGGTCGCGCTTGATGCGCACCACCAGGTCCGGGCCGCCGTAGACCAGGGCGGTGTAGAGCTGGACCGCGCTCGCCCCGGCGCGGATCTTGGCGTAGGCGTCCGCCCCCGAGGCGACGCCGCCGGCGCCGATCAGGGGCAGGGCCGGGTCGGCCTGGTGGAACAGGCCCAGCATCCGCGTCGACGGGCCAAGCAGGGGCGCGCCGGACAGGCCGCCCGTCTCCGCGCGGTTGGCCGACATCAGGGTGTCGGGCCTCGCAATGGTGGTGTTGGAGACGATCACCGCGTCTATGCCGAAGCGGCGCACCGTGGCGGCGATGGCCGGGGCGTCTTCGTCAGCGAGGTCGGGCGCCACCTTGAGGAAGATCGGATAGTCGCCGCCCGTCTTCAGCTCGGCGCGGACCTCGGCGATGCGCCCCGCCAGCTCCTCCAGCGCCGCGTGCGACTGCAAATCGCGCAGGCCGGGCGTGTTGGGCGAGGAGACGTTGACGGTGAAATAGTCAGCCAAGCCCCACAGGCGCTTCAGGCCGGCGACGTAGTCGCCGATGCGGTCGGCGGCGTCCTTGTTGGCCCCGAGGTTGGCGCCGACGATCCCCCCCCGGCCCCGCCTCGCCTTCAGCCGCGCCGCGAACGGCTCCAGCCCTTCGTTGTTGAAGCCCATGCGGTTGATCACCGCCCCGTCCGCCTCCAGGCGGAACAGGCGCGGGCGCGGATTGCCGGCCTGGGGCAGGGGCGTGACCGTGCCGCACTCCACGAAGCCGAAACCGGCCTTGAGCATGGGGTCCGGCGCCTCGGCGTTCTTATCGAAGCCGGCCGCCAGCCCAATGCAGTTGGGCAGCTTCAGCCCTGCGACCTCCGTCCGCAGCACCGGATCGTCGGCGCTCCGGTCGCGGGGGCCGAGGCCGGCGGCCAGGGCGCGGATGGTGGTCCGATGGGCGTCCTCGGGATCGAGGCGGCGCAGGGCCCGCGCGGCCAGCTGATGGACGAGGCTCACGGCAGGGGTCTCCGCTCGACGGCGAGATCGGTCGGCAGGGGGCCGTAGAGGTGGGGGAACAGGGCCCCGCCCCGCGACGGCTCCCACGTCAGCGCCGGGCCCAACGCCTCTGCGTCGAAGGCGACGAGCAGCAGGCCGGTCTGGCCGGCGAACCACTTGGCCGCCGTCGCCTCCCACTGGTCCTCAGCCGACAGGTGGATGAAGCCGTCGCGCACGTCGTCGGCCGAGCCCTCGTAAGCCCCCTTGGCCTCGGCCTCGGCCCAGTCGGCGGCCGAGACGATCTTATAGATGCGGGTCATCCCGGGCCGTTCGGCGAGAACAGGCCCTCGCAGACCACCACCGCGCCCTCGATGCGGAAGGCGGCGGCGCTGGCGGGGGAAAAGCCGAAGCGGGCGGCGCGGGCCGCGCCTGCGTCGCCCTCGGCCAGGGCCAGGAGCTCGGTCACCAGGGTCTGCAGGCCCGGATTGTGCGCCACCACCGCCACGGAGTCGGCGCCGATGTCGCGGGCGGCCTCCAGCAGCACCGCCGGCGGGGCGTTGTAGAGGTGGCGCATCAGCTCGACCTTGACCCGGGGGGGAAAGATTGGCCGCGCCGCCTCCCACGTCTCCTCGCAGCGCAGGGCGGTGGAGACCAGGGCGATGTCGGGGATCAGCTCCTCGCGAAACAGCATCTCGGCCACGGCGGCGACATCGTCGCGCCCGCGCTGGGTCAGGGCCCGGTCGATATCCTCGCCGGACTGGGCGCGATTCTCGGCCTTGCCGTGGCGCATCAGGATGAGGCGGTGCAGGGGCATGGTTGACCCTTAGTTCAGTTTAGGCGGGAAGCGGAAGGCCCCTCTTTGTCCTCCCGGAAGCCCGGCTCTCCGCTTCGCTACGGCCGGGATGACAGTCCGCCTATTTCCCCAGGAACTCCCCCACCGTCTCGATGGCCTCGACCAGGCCGACGCGCTGCAGCTCTATGCCCTCGGGCAGGCTGGCGAACAGGCGGGTGGGGGCGGCGGCGTCGAGCATGACGAAGACGCCGCGGTCGTCGGCCCGGCGGATCAGGCGCCCGAACGCCTGGGCGATGCGGGCGCGGGCCAGGGCGTCGTCGTAGGAGCGGCCGCCGAAGCGCTCGCGCCGCGCCTTGTGCAGGATGTCGGGGCGCGGCCAGGGGATACGGTCGAACACGATCAGGCGCAGGGCTCGGCCGGGCACGTCCACCCCGTCCCGGATGGCGTCGGTGCCGAGCAGGCAGCTGTCCTCCTCTGCGCGGAAGATGTCGACCAGGGCCCCCGCCTCGAGTGGATCGACGTGCTGGGCGTAGAGGGCCAGGCCCTGTTCGGCGAGGGCGGGCGCGATCTTCTCATAGACGGTGCGCAGACGGCGGATGGCGGTGAACAGGCCCAGCGCCCCGCCGCCGGAGGCCAGGAACAGCTCGCGCATGGCGGCGGCGACCTGGCGCGGGTCGTCCTTGCCGACGTCGGTGACCACCAGGGCCTTGGCGTTGCTGGCGTAGTCGAAAGGCGAGGCCAGGCGCAGCAGCTTGGGCGCTTCCGGCAGGCGCGCCGCCCCGGTACGCATCTCGGTCAGGGCGAAGGGGCTGTCGTGGGCGCTGTCGGCCAGGGTGGCGCTGGTCACCAGCACCCCGTGGGCGGGCTTCAGCACCACCTCGGCCAGGGGCTCGGTGGGGTCGACCCAGTGGCGGCGGAAGGCGGCGTCGGCGATGCGGCGATGGGCAACCACCGCCTCGAACCAGTCGACGAAGTGGGGGCTGCCGGCCGCGACGGGCTCCTCGCCGACGATGGTCTGCAACATGGTCCGCCAGGCCGGCAGCTGCATGCGCGCCCGGCGGTCGAGGCCGCGCAGGGCGCCTTCGATGCGGGCCCGCTCGGCGGTGGGCAGTTCGGCCGCCTCGTCGTCCAGCAGGTCCTCCAGCGCCCGGGCCAGGGCGACCAGAGGGGCCTCGACCGCGGCCAGGGCCTGGGCGGCGGCGGGGGCCGCCTCGCGCACGCGGTCGACGGTGGGATGGACGGAGCATTCGCCGCCCATCTCCTGGTTCTTGTCGGCGCGGGCGGCGATCTGGGCCAGGGCCGCGGCCAGGAAGGTCTCGATCGGGCCGTGCGGCTGGGGATCGGGGGTGGTCCCGTCATAGTCCACCGGCGGGGCGATGCGGCCGGACCAGCCCTCGCCGGGCAGCTGGGCGGCGGCGCGGATGGCGTTGGTCAGCTGCTGCCGGGCGGTCTCGTGCTCGCCGACCAGGTCGGCCAGCCGCTGCTCCAGCCCGCGGCCCCGGCGGCGCCCTTCCGGGCCCCGGATCCAGCGGCGCAGCTCGGCGGTCTCCTGGCCGGACAGGCAGGCGGAAAAGGCGGCGTCGGCGGCGTCGAACAGGTGGTGGCCCTCGTCGAACACCACGCGCTTGAGCATGGCGGTCTCGCCGTCGGCCTTCTGCCCCCGCGCCGTGCGGGCCCCGTCGAAGGCGGCCTGGGTCATGACCAGGGCGTGGTTGGCGATGACGATGTCGGCCTTGCGCGAGGCGCGGATCGCCTTCTCGATGAAGCAGGTGCGGTAATGGCTGCAGCCGGCGTGGACGCATTCCCCGCGCCGGTCGACCAGGTTGGCGGCCGAGGCCTGGGCCATGGGCGAGACCCCGAACAGGGTCGGCAGCCAGGCGGGGAAGTCGCCGCCGGTCATGTCCCCGTCGCGGCTGGCGCGCAGCCAGCGCGCGGTCAGGCCGGCCCCGATCAGGTCGCCATTGCCGAGCTGGGCCGCCTGGACCACGTCCTGGAAGTTCAGCAGGCACAGGTAGTTTTCGCGGCCCTTGCGCACCACCGCCTTGCGGGCCCGGACCACGGGGTCGGGGTAGACCGCATGGCTCTCGCGCTCGATCTGGCGTTGCAGGGCGCGGGTATAGGTCGAGATCCACACCGCCGGGCCGTTCAGCTCGGACCACAGGGAGGCGGGGGCGAGGTAGCCCAGGGTCTTGCCGACGCCGGTGCCGGCCTCGGCCAGCATCAGCCGCGGCGCGCCCTCGCGGTCCCGGGGCGAGAAGCTGAAAGCGGTCTCGCCGGCGAAGGAAGCCTGGGGCGGGCGCGCCTCGTCGAGGCCGGCGCGGCCGAGCAGTTCGACCAGCCGCGCCTGCGACGCTTCGGCCGTGACCGGGGCGCTGCCGGGCTGGCCGGCCGGGGCGGCGTCCTCCCATTCCGACAGCCGGGTCCAGACGTCGAGGCCGGAGCCCCGGAAGTTCGGCTTCACCGGCGCCGAGCGTAGGGCGGCGCAGACCAGCGGACCCCAGGCCCAGCCGGCGCGGGACAGGGTCTCGGCCACGGCCAGGGCCTCTTCGCGGCTGGGGGTGGGCGCCGCGGCCAGTTCCTCCAGCAGGGCGGCGGCGGCCGAGCGCAGGCCCTGCGCCTGGGCCGCCACGCCCTTGGGCTCGGTCAGGCCCATGGCCCGGGCGAGGCCCGCGGCGGTCGGGGCGGCGAAGCGGGCGGGGCGCACGAAGGCGTAGAGCTCCAGCGCGTCGAACACCGCCGAGGACCGGGGCACGGGGGGCGTGTCCAGCCGCCGCGCCGTCAGCGCCGCGTGGGCGACCAGGATGGTTCGGGATTTCAGCGCGCTGCGGGCGGCGGCCGGGGCCAGGGTCTCAGTTCCGCCCGCGCCGGCCAGGGCGGCCTTCGGGCCCGGCAGCACCGCCAGGGCAGGCGGCAAGGCGTCGGGCCCGCGCCAGTCCAGCGCCGGCGGAGCTTCGCGACTCACATCCGACGCCACATCCATGCGTGGTTTGTAGCCCAGGACGGGCCGAAACGGAACGGGAACGAGGCTGGGTGCGGGCTTCGAGACGCGCGAGTACCTCGCGCTCCTCAGCCTGACGAAGGTTTCTGCGATCCACTCCGCTCGTCATCCTGAGGAGCCGGATGAAATCCGGCGTCTCGAAGGACGCAGAGCCGCAGCGCAGCTAGCCGGCCAGAACCATCGCGTCGCGGGGGCTGAAACCGCGGTGGGGGGCGCGGGCCTTGAGGCCGAGCCCTTCCTCGAAGTCGAGGAAGATGTCCATCAGCTCCAGGGCGTTGGCGGTGTGGGGCTTTCCTTCGGGAAAGCGGAACGCCCAGAAGCTGCAGATATGGTCGATCACCCCCAGCTTCTCGCCGAGGCTGATGAACAGGGATGGCGCCTGGAGCAGGAAGTCGCGGAAGGCCACCGCGTCGCCGGCCGAGGTCAGGCGGCGGTAGGCCTGGTCGTAGACCTTCAGGGTGTCGTCCACCACGCGGCGGGTGGAAAGGATGGCGCTGATGATGCGCGTGCGCGCGCCCTTGAGGTACTCGCGGGCGTCGTCGTCGCCCTTGCCGATCGGGGCGATGTTCCTGAGCTGGTCGATAAGGGCCGGGGCGCTCTGGTTCAGCTCGCCCAGCTTCCACTTGTAGTAGAGGAAGCCCTTCCAGCAGAACACGCCCTCCAGGTACTCGCTGCGGTCCAGGCGCAGGGTCAGCCGCAACGGCTCCATGTCCTCGACCGCGGTGTTGGAGAAGATCTTCTCGGCCAGCAGGGCGGTGGAGGTGGTGATGTCGCTGTCGCTCATCGACAGCCCCACCAGTTCGCTGAGTTCGCCCTGCATGAAGTCGAACATGCGGCGCAGGTCGCCCTCGGAGATGTCGAAATAGTGCGGCGCCGGCCGGATATCGAACCGCCGCAGGTGCTCGCGCATCAGGAACGGGTCGAAGGAGGGCAGCTGGGACAGGATCTCCAGCGTCTTGCGGTCGGACTGGGCGTCGGGGCCGTCGCCGATCGCGCTCGTCAGAATGGCCTCATAGCCCTGCTGGCCGACAAAGGCGTAGCGGCCGCCCGAGGCGAGGTCGTCGCCGTCGATGGGCAGGATCACCTTGGTGGCGGTAGAGCGATAGTCGGCGAACAGGTCGAGCTCGTTCTCGCGCAGGCGATGCTTGACGATCAGCGCCTTGTTGAGGAGGGGGTTGCGGAAGAACGGCTGCGCTCGGTGCTCCGGCAGTTGCTCGTACTGCTTGTGCAGCCTGTTGAGGTTGAGGACCCGGCTCGTGGCTCCCGAGTTCTGCAGCCGAGCGAGACTTCGAAGGGCGCGATCTTGCACGGGGAGCTCCGGACGAATGCTCCCCTATGCCACGCGAGTTCCTAAGATCGGTTGAATGGTCAAGCTTAACCCTCCCGAAACTTGGCTGCGGCCGATCGGCGCCCTCGAAACAAACCAGGAACCTGCTATAGGCGTATCGGATGGACGGCGCCGCCCCCCACGCCCTGCCGCAGCAGTTCCAGGCCTGGTTCGACAGCCGCGGCTGGAGTCCGCGCGGGCACCAGCTGGAGATGGTCGAGGCGGCCCGGGCCGGGCGGCATACCCTGCTGATCGCCCCCACCGGCGGAGGCAAGACCCTGGCGGGCTTCTTGCCGAGCCTGATCGAATTGTCCGAGCGGCCGAAGGGCAACCGGCCGCGCAGCATCCACACCCTCTATATCTCGCCGCTGAAGGCGCTGGCGGTCGATGTGCACCGCAACCTGGAGATCCCGGTCTCCGAGATGCGCCTGCCGATCACGGTGGAATCGCGTACCGGCGATACGGGGGTCGCCAAGCGCCAGAGGCAGAGGCTGCATCCGCCCGACATCCTGCTCACCACCCCCGAACAGCTGGCCCTGTTCTGCGCCTGGGAAGGGAGCCGCGAGTATTTCGCCGACCTGCGCACGGTGATCATCGACGAGATCCATGCCATCCATGGCTCGAAGCGCGGCGACCTGCTGAACCTCGGCCTCGCCCGGCTGCAGAGTTTCGCCCCCGCCCTGCGCCGGGTCGGGCTGTCGGCCACGGTGCAGGACCCGGACATGCTGCGCCGCTGGCTGGCGCCGCGCCCGGAAACGGCCCATCTGGTCCGTGGCGCCCCCGGCGCGCCGCCCCAGGTCGAGGTGCTGTTCTCCAAGGGCGACGTGCCGTGGAGCGGCTGGACCGCCCAGCACGCCATGGCCGAGGTGCTGGACGTCATCCGCGCCAATCGCACCACGCTCATTTTCGTCAACACCCGCTTCCAGGCCGAGCTCGCCTTCCAGAAGCTTTGGGAGATTAACGACGAGAGCCTGCCCATCGCCCTGCACCACGGCAGCCTGGCGGCCGAGCAGAGGCGCAAGGTCGAGGCGGCCATGGCCCGGGGCGAGCTGCGGGCGGTGGTCTGCACCTCCACCCTCGACCTCGGCATCGACTGGGGCGCGGTGGACCTGGTCATCCAGCTCGCCGCGCCCAAGGGCTCGTCGCGGCTGATCCAGCGCATCGGCCGCGCCAACCACCGCCTGGACGAGCCCAGCCGGGCCCTGCTGGTGCCCGCCCACCGCTTCGAGGTGCTGGAGTGCGAGGCCGCCCGCGAGGCGGTGGCTGAGAACGACCTGGACGGGGAGCCGGCGCGTCTCGGCGCCCACGACATCCTGGCCCAGCACGTCATGGGGGTGGCCTGCGGCGAGCCCTTCGCCGAGGACGACCTCTACGCCGAGGTGCTGACCTCCGAGCCATACTCGGACGTGACCCGCGAGGAGTTCGACCGGGTGGTCGATTTCGTCTCCACCGGCGGCTACGCCCTCAAGACCTACGACCGCTTCCGGCGGATCGTGAAGGCCCCCAAGTCCGAGAAGGGCGCCGGCCTGTGGCGGGTGCGGGACCGCGAGACCGCCGCCCGCCACCGCATGAACGTCGGGGCCATCGTCGAGATTCCGATGCTCAACGTGCGCATCGCCTCGTCGCGCTCGGGCAAGAAGATCGGCGGCCGCAAGGTCGGCGAGATGGAGGAGACCTATCTGGAGCAGCTGGTCCCCGGCGACGCCTTCCTCTTCGCCGGCCAGGTCTGGCGCTTCGAGGGCATCACCGGCATGGACGCTCTGGTCACCTCCGCCCCCGGGGCCGAGCCCAAGGTGCCGAGCTGGGGCGGCTCCAAGTTTGCGCTCTCGACCTATCTCGCCAAGCGGGTGCGGCGGATGATCTGCGACGAGGACGCCTGGACCCGGCTGCCGCCGGACATGCAGGCGTGGCTGGAAATCCAGAAGGCCCGCTCGATCATCCCCAGCGACGAGGAGATGCTGGTCGAGGTGTTCCAGCGCGGCAAGCGCTGGTATCTCGTCGCCTATCCCTTCGACGGCCGCATCAGCCACGGCACCCTGACCCAGCTTCTGGCCCGGCGGCTGGAGCGGCTGGGCAAGATGCCGCTCGGCTTCGTCGCCAACGACTATGCGCTCGCGGTATGGACCCTTGGCCCCCTGCACGATCTCGATATGGACGCCCTGTTCCAGGAGGACATGCTGGGCGACGACCTCGAAGCGTGGCTGGACGAGAGCTTCCTGATGAAGCGGGCCTTTCGCCAGTGCGCTGTTCTGTCCGGCTTGATCGAGCGCCGCTCTCCGGGCCAGGAGAAGAGCGGTCGCCAAGTGACCTTCTCCACGGACCTGATCTACGACGTGCTGCGCCGCCATCAGCCCGACCACCTGCTGCTCCGCTGCGCCCGGGCCGACGCCGCCGCGGGCAGCCTCGACGTGGCCCGGCTCGGCCGGCTGCTTAACCGCATCAAGGGACGCATCCGGCCGGTGATGCTGAAGAAGGTCTCGCCCTTCGCCGTGCCGGTGATGCTGGAGATCGGCCGCGAGCCGGTCGCCGGCGGCTCGGCGCAGGAAGCCATCCTTGAGGCCAGCGCCGCCGAGCTGATCGCCGAGGCCCTGTCGTGAGCGGCGCCCAGGCCATCCGCCTGCGCCTGCAGGCCCCCGAGAGCCTGTGCGGCTCCCTGTGGATGGAGGTGGCGGACGCCGAGGTCTGCCTGCGCAAGTCGGGCGCCCTATGGCTGGAGGCCGACGGCGTCCTGGCCGCTGGCGACCTGCACCTGGAGAAGGGCTCGTCCTACGCCTCGCGAGGCCAGCTGCTGCCGCCCTACGACACCGCCGCCACCCTGGACCGGCTGGAGGCGGAGGTCGCCGCGCTCAACCCCCGCGTCGTGGCCCTGCTCGGCGACAGCTTCCACGACGGCCGCGCCACGGCCCGACTGGCGGCGCGGGACGCCGCCCGCATCGTCGCCCTGGCGAGGTCGCGCACCCTGGTGTGGATCGTCGGCAACCACGACCGCGAGGGCCCGGGGGCCCTGCCGGGGGACCGCGCCGACGAGATCACCGTCGCCGGTCTGACCTTGCGCCATGAGCCGGCCCTGGTCCCCGTCCGCGGCGAGGTGGCCGGGCATCTGCATCCTTGCGCCCGCGTCGCCGGCCACGGCGGCAGCGTGCGCCGCCGCTGTTTCCTTACCGACGGCCAGCGCCTGATCCTGCCGGCCTTCGGATCCTACGCCGGCGGCCTCAACGCCCGCGACCAGGCCTTCGCGGGCCTGTTCGCCCGCTCCCCCATCGCCGGGGTGCTGGGGCGCCGTGTCCATGCGATCGGCTGGGGCAGTCTGACGGGGGACTGAGGGGGCGAGTTACCGGAACAGCTTCAGCACCCCGCCGCTGGACAGCAGGGCAGTGTCGCCCAGGCTGCGCGGCAGGCGCCACTTGGACGGGGCGGCCATGTACATGCCCTCCCACCGGGGGGTGAACTTGCTCTTGAAGGCGCGCAGGCCCTCGAAGCCGTAGAGCCGGCCGCCGCTGGCGTAGACCGCGGCCCCGATGCGGGTGATCGGGGGGGCCAGCCGCCGCGATTCCAGGCCCGACAGGGGCGCCAGGCCGAGGTCGAACACCGCATAGCCGTTCTGGCGGCCCCACAGGATCAGCTCGGTGAACATGTATTCCATCACCCGGGGCGATCCTGGCCGGTGGCGCATCAGATCGATCGAGAAGGTCTGGCCGCCGGCGGTGAGCCACAGGTTGCCGAAGGCGATGATCTCGCCCTCCTGGCGGACCAGGGCCGTCGGGAACCGCCGCAGATAGTCCGGGTCGTAGCGGCCGAGGCTGAAACCCTTTTCCGAGCCGCTGTGGCGGGCCAGCCAGGCGTCCGAGATCGCCCTCAGCTGCGGGTCGAGGGCGTCGAAGGCCTCGGGCGGGACGACCTCGAAGGTCATTCCCTCGCGCTGGCAGCGCCGCAGCGCGTTGCGCAGCAGGCTGCGGTGCGCCCCTTCCAGGGAGAAGGCGGGCAGGTCGACCAGCGCCCGCTCGCCGATCTTGGCCACCACCAGTCCGCAGTCGATGAAGTCGGCGATGTGCTCGCGGCGCACCGAATAGAAGGCCGGGTGGGCGCCGTGCTGATCGCACAGCTCACGGAAGGCCCAGATCATCTCCCGGCGCTCGGCCCCCTGGCCCACAGGCTCGCCCATGGCGATCCAGGTGCGGCCCCGGGCGGCGTACTGGATGAAGCTCCTGCCGCTGGCGCTGTAGATGAAGTGCTTGTCGCCGAGATAGGCGAGGTTGGCGTCCGGCTTGGGGTCCTCGGCGCCCGCTAGGACCGCGTCGACCTGGGTGGTGTCGACGAGGGCGGGGACGGGCGGGCGGGTGTCGTGGCTGGACAGGCGCCAGGCGAACAGCACCAGGGTCAGCACCGCCGCCCCCACCGCCGCGCGCAGGGCGCGCGGGGCGCTCTGGTCGGCGACGAAGGTCCACCAAAGGTCGTCGCGATACTCGACGTGCTTGTCGGTGAAGAAGCCCAGCCAGGCCGCCGCCGCCAGGGCCGCCAGGATGGCCAGGACGGCGCCCCGGGACAGGGGCGCGCTGCGCAGGGGGGCGGTGCGGTAGAAGGCCGGCCGGGCGATGAGCAGGAAGCCGGCGACCCCCGACAGGAACAATGCCTCCTCGTAGTTGAAGCCCTTGGCCAGGGTGGCCGCCGCGGCCACCACGAGCGCGATCAGGGCGGTGCGCCAGGCCTTGCGCAACCGGTTGGCCAGCCCGAAGGCGAGGAACAGCAGCGCCACCCCCGCCAGGCTGGTGAGGAAGTGCGAGGTCTCGATGGCGGTGACCGGCTCCAGGGCGCTCACCAGGCGCAGGCGGGCGGCGTAGTCGGGGGTGGCGGTCGAGATCAGCATCACCAGGCCGCTGGCGAAGACCAGGACCGTGGAAATCGCGGGCGCGAGGCTGCGCACGGCCAGGACGCCGAGCTTCCTGGCCTTGGGGGGCGGTAGGCTCTGCAACTGGCGCATGCGGTCGGTGATCGAGGTCAAGCGAGGCCCGGTTGGCGCGGTGCGCGGCGTGGTCCCCGCCGCCCTGGTCGAGGACGGCGGCGAGGAGGAGGCGCCCTACCGCTGGGCCAGCGCCGGGGCCTGCTTGCGGAAGCCGGCGGCGCTCCGCTCGGCGGCGGTGCGGGTCTCCTGCGGCAGCTGGGCGCGGACGCGCTCGGCGCTGGAGCGGGCTTCCCCGTCCCCGCTGGCCGCAGCGATCAGATACCACTTGTAGGCCTCGGCCGCATTGGCGGTGACGCCGTAGCCCTGCTCGTACAGCCGGGCGAGGTTGTACTGGCTGTCCTTCAGGCCCAGGTCGGCGGCCTTGCGGAACCAGGCGGCGGCCTGGGTGGCGTTCTTTGGCCCGCCGGCGCCCTCGAAATAATAGAGGCCGAGGTTGTGCATGGCCTTGTCGTCGCCACCGGCGGCGGCGCGCTCGGTCCAGCGCCGGGCTTCCGCCGGGTCCTTCTTCACGCCGGCTGAACCGGTCTCGTGCAGCTTGGCGAGGTAGAACTGAGCCTGGGCGTAGCCAAGGTTGGCCGCGCGGCGCAGGGGCTCCACGCCGGTGGCGTCGCCGCCCTCGATCTTCAGGACGGCCTGGGAATAGAGCTGCTTGGGATCGACGGCCCCGATCGGCACCGCGGCGGGCGTCGCGGCGGTCTGAGCCGGTTTGACCCCAGGAGCGGCGGCCGGCGTGGCGGCGGCGGCCGCAGGTTGGGCCGTGGTCGTCGCTTCGGCGGCCGGTGCGCTCGGGTCGGGCGTCAGGGCCGCGGCCAGCAGGTCGGCGTCGCTGGTCTGAGGCGCGGCGGCGGCCTCGGCGGTCGAGGTGGCGGGCCGGGGCTCGACGGGCCGGTCGGCGTCGGCGCGGCCGGCGTTGATCAGGCTGTAGCCCACGGCCGCCATCGACAGGGTCGCGGCTGTGCCGGAGGCCAGCAGCGCCGTGCGCAGGGTGCTGCTTTCCTTCTTCTTCTTTCGCTTGGCCATGAAGGCCCCGAGGCCGCGAGGGGCCTCGTCGGGCTCGAGCGCAGGCGGCGGGATCGAGCCGGCCAGATCGTCGTGGCCCCGGGCGCGGCGACCGCGGCCTTCGGGCGCGGAGGCCTGGCGGGCGGCGGCGCGGGCGGACTCGATCAGGTCGCGGGTCGAGCTGCGCGCCGGCTGCATCGGGGGCGGGCCGAAGTCTTCGAAGGCTTCCGGCGGCGCCGGCGCCGGGGGCGGCGCGTAGGGCTCGGCCTCCGCGAAATCGGCTGGCTCGGCCTCGAAGCGCGGGGCCTCGGCTGCGAACCTGGGCGCTTCAGCCGCCGGCGAGAACGGATCGTCGTTGAACCCGGGACTCACGGTCGGGGCCGCCTTGGCGAAGTCGTCGGCGCCGAAGCCGCCGTCGTCGAAGTCGGAGATGCTGGCGGCGGGCGCCTCGACGGCCTGGACGGCGGCGTCGATGGCGTTGCGGCGCTGGGTGTCGATCAGGCGCCGGTCGAGGGTTTCGCGCGCCTCCTCCAGCAGCTTGGCGGTGCGCTCCTCGCTCTGACGGATGCGATCGGACAGCTCGGAGGCGGCGCGGTCGTAGCGCTGGTTGATCTTGTCGGTGACGCGGGCGACCTGATCGCCGACCTCGTCGATGGCGGTCGCGGCCCGGCGCTCCGAGGCGGCGATGCGTTCGGCCAGGCGCTCGGCGATGCGGCCGATCTCGCCGCCAAGCTTCTCCAGCGCCTCGGCCTGGGCGGCGTCGGCGGTGCGCATCCGGTTCTCTATGGCGTCGGCGATGCGCGCCATCTCCCCCCCCACCTGCTGATCCGCCTCGGTGTTGCGCGTCTCCACGGCGGCGACCCGCTGGCCCAGGGTCTGGGCGATGCGCATCACCTCGCGGCCCATGCGCTCGATCGCCTGCGCGGACTGCTTCTCGGACGACTCCACGTGACCGACCAGGTCGCGCAGGGCGGCCTCCATCCGGTCCAGCTTGCCGTCGGCGGCCGCACGCATGTGCTCGGCCATCTCCGCCCGCTGGGCCTCGACCTTCTCCTGAAGTTCGGCGGCGAGCTTCTGGAACCGATGTTCCGGCGAGTCCTCGTCGACCTCAGGATCGAGGCGAGTTTCGGTGGACTTCAGGCGCGCGTCCAGACCCGCGAAGCTGGTTTCCAAGGCCTGGACCGCCGCGGAGGTGCGGCTTTCCGCCTGTTCGATGCGCTCGGCCACGCGGGAGATGACGGTGTCGATCACCGAGCCCGAGGTGTAGGGATCGCCGGCGTCGGCCTTGCCGGCGATCTCGACGTCCAGGCGGTCGATGCGGCGGCTAAGCCCCGACAGGTCCTGACGCACCTCCGAGATGGCCCCGCGGGCGCGGCTCTCGCCCTCATAGATCTGGGCCGCGACCTTGCCGAGGGAGGCCTCCAGGGCCTTCAAGGCCTCGGTCTTCGGGCCGTCCTCGGCCTCGATCTTGCGCAGCCGGTCGGCCAGGCGGGTCTGGGCCGCGCGGACCTCGTCGACCGAACCCTCGAAGTGGGCGCCGATCGAGGTCTGGTCGCGCTCGATCCCCTCCATGCGGGACAGGACGCCCATCACCGACTGGTCGATGCCGCTGATGGCCAGGGTGGAGCGGTGCTCTGCGGCCTCGAGGCGGGTGGAGAAGGTCTCCAGCGCTCGTGTGATCCGCGAGATCTCCTCGTCGCTGGCCGGCCGCTCGTACTCCGGCTCATAGCGGCTGCGGGGGGCTTGCAGCACGGGGCGCGCCGGTTCGGGGCGGCGCTCAGGCTCGCGGGCGGCGTAGTCCCGAGGCTGGGGGTCGCGAGCCATGGATTCGCGAGGGGGAGGCGGCGCCTCGGGCTCGCCCTCGATGATCATCTGGTTGAGCCATTCGCCCAGAGTCATGCCGGAGCGGCGAGCGAGGTCCTTGGCGATCTCCCGCGCTTTCGGGTCGATCCCTTTGACGCTCCAGGGTCCCGCCGAGCTCATTCGAATCACGCTCCCCAGAGGCCGCGCAAAGAATCATGGCGCGGACCTCAAACTCCAGGAAACGCTAGCCCTCCATCTCTTGCGTGTAAACGCGACGCTAACGCTAGATGTAGTGGGCGACCGCTTTCCCTGTGGACGACTGGTCCAGCCCTCCGGGATGGGGCGCGCCGCGTTAACGAAATGATAATCGCCCGTACCTCGGCTCAGGCGCTTGCCAGGGCCGGATCGGCGCGCCAAGCGGGGCGGATGGACTGGCCCGTCACCCTCGCCCTCGCCGCCGCCACGGCCGCCTTCGCCGCCTTCTGCGGCTGGCGGGGCGCCCAGCCGCCCGACTTCGTCCGCGGGCCTCGCCTGGTCCCGTGGCGTCTGCTGATGGTGCTCTCGGTCTTCGGGCTCGTTGTCCTCCTGGTGCATCTCGCCAATCTCGCCGGCGTGACCACGGGCGGCGCCCGGGAACCGGGAGGTTGAACCGGAGATGGGACGGGGCTTAAAATCCCCGAAGGAATCTGAGGGGAACTCCCATGTCTCGCACACTCTTGGCCCGGGCCGCCACGGCCGCGGCGCTCACGCTCGTCGCCGCCGCTCCCGCCCATGCCCAGTTCGGGTCGAAGGCGAACACCAAGAACACCACCACGCCCGAACTGCCCACCTGCGCCCAGCCGATCGGCACCGTGGCGATCCAGGAGCCGCAGCGCGCCTGGTGGACCGAGCTGGGCCTGAACAGCCCCGAGTCCCTCATCAAGCTGATGGCCGGCCGCTCGAACTGCCTGCGCGTCGTCGATCGCAACGGCGGCCTGGCCATGCGCAATACCGAAGCGGCCCTGGCCAACTCCGGCGACCTGCAGCGCGGCTCCAACGTCGGCGCCGGCCAGATCCGCGCCGCCGACTTCTTCATCATCCCCGATATCGTGAACTCCAACTCCAATTCGGGCGGCAAGGCGATCGGCGCCGTCGCGGGCGCCTTCGGCCGTCGCTTCGCCGGGCCCTTGGGCGGCGCCATCGCTGGCGGCCTGAGCACCAAGAGCTCCGAGGCCCAGACCATCCTCACCCTCGTCAACGCCCGCACCACCGAGCAGGAGTTCGTCGCCGAAGGCGCGGCCAAGAAGACCGACATCTCGTTCGGCGGGGGCGGCGGCGGGTTCGGCTCGGCCGGGTTCGCGGCGGCGGCGGGCGGCGGTTACGCCAACACCGACATCGGCAAGGTGATCACGGCGGCCTATTTCAACGCCTTCGTGAACCTCGTGCAACGGATGCAGGCCATGCAGCCGGGCGCGGTCCAGGCCGCGGCGCCGACCCAGGCCTATGCGGCCACCTCGTCGGTGGTGATGCGGGCGACCCCGTCGCCGGCCGCCGGCC